>DATEPG010000172.1:0-15986 GCA_035273265.1 Polyangiaceae bacterium | reverse complement strand
AGCACCTCGATGAATAGACGATAAGGCGTGGTCTGGTCGGCGATGATGATCGCTTCGGACGATGAGGGGTCGAGCCCCTTGGCGGCGCGGATGGCTTTGTCCGTACGCCGTGCAGACTGGAGCGCACTGCCCAGGGGCACGATGTACATGTCGTTCGGGCCGCCGCGCTTGTAGCGCGCGCCCACGCCGGTCTGCGCGGTCGACTCGCGGCCAGGAAGCGTGAGCACCTTCGCGTCGCCGACGATGATTTGGCTCTTCGAGATCGTGACCAGCACGCCCTCTTGGCCTGGCGGGCTCTTCACGATCGAAATCGGCAGCTTCAGATCGTCGCTTTGCGGCACCGCCGCGCTCGACTCACCCAACGTCTTCAACAAGAAGACCAAGATGATGGTCATGATGTCGAGCATCGCGGTGATGTTCAGGAAGTTGATCTCCGGTTCCTGCGCGTTGCGCCGGATGGCCCTCCTGAGCGCGGCTTTGTACGTGACGATCGACGCCTTGGGCGCAGGGGAGGGCCCGGGGGGAGTACCGCCGGGCGGGGCTGCCTGAGTCATTTGGGCACCTTGAAGTTGACGTTCTCGAACAGCGCCTCACCTTGCGCGTCCGCTCGAAGTGCGTCGATGACGTCGATGATCGTCTGGTAGTCGGTCCCGAAGTTGCCGGTGATGTAGACCTGATTTTCGTCGGCGAAGTCCGGCGAAGCTTTCTTGAGGCGACTCGCGCAAGCGGTCAGCGCCTCGAGATCGTACTTGCCGTTCTTGAGCGGGATGGCGATGCCTGCGCCGGGGCCCTGACAGCCGGGTGCGATGTTGCCACCCGCTGCCTTGAGCGAAAACCCATCGTTGACGATCAGCACCGTGAGATTGAGCGCCTCCGAAGGGACCTCGGCGCGCACGCCCGAGCTCTTGCTGGCGGGGGGCGTCGTGTCGATGGTCGCCGTGAACGTCACTGCCACCGTGGCGAGCACGAAGATCAGGATGTTCATGATGATGTCGAGGAAGGGGACGATGTTGAGCTCGCCGCCCTCCTCGTCCGGAGTGAGTTCCTTCGGCTGACTCAGCCGGCGGATCTTACTGCGCTGTGCCGTCGTTAACTCTGACATGAGGCGAAGCGCTCGATCAGTACTGTCCCGGACGTTGCGCGATCGTCAGCATGTTGAACGTGCGTTCCACCGTGGTCTCCAGGTCGTGCTGGATGGCTTTGGCGCGCGTGTGCAAGATGATGTGCGTGATCATGCAGAACACCGCGATGCCCAAGCCGAGCGCCGTGTTGTACATGGCCTCGGCGATGCCGTTCGACAGCATGCGCTGCTTGTCGGACTGGCTCAGACCCGGCGCGGCGATCGAGCCGAAGGTCAGAATCAGACCGCTCACGGTGCCGAGCAAGCCGATCAGGGTCGAGATGTTTGCCAACGACCAGAGGGCGCCGATGCGCTTCTCGGCCTGAGGCTTGAGCTCGGAGAGCTTCTCGCTCAAGGCGGCGTCGATTTCGTCGCCGCCCTTGTTGGCGTGGGTGAGGCCCGCTTTCACGAGCTGGAGGATCGGATAATCACTCGCTTCACAAAGTTTGATTGCGCGGTCGATGTTACCGGCCGCCACAAGTTTTTTGACCTGAGCGAAGAATTCCTTCGAATTCACACGGTATTTCGTGAGTTGGAACGCGAGGCGCTCGATCACAATCGTCAGCACGATGGCAGACGCGATCATGTTCAGAACCATGAAGGTCGGGTTCTGTTTGAACGCCTCAGCTAATTGGCTGGATCCGCTGGAACCTTCGGCTGCAAGAAGCAGGAGCTGCATTCCCCTATTCCCTTCTCAATACTCTCGTGTGTGTTGTTGGCTTTCCCGAGCCGTATCGACCCGGGACGCCCAATCTCAGCGAATCCGGACTATAGCCACCCCGCAAGACGCAGCGCAAGCTTGCGTATTGCAGCATGATTTTGCGGCCTTCCGGCCGATCCAGGCTGCGCTTTCCGCTTCGGTCTGGCCTTCGGTTCGCCTACATTGTCGTGCGGCGCTCCCGCTATTCGCCCAGAAAATTTCTGCGCACATCAACGCACGTGCGGATTCGGTCAGAGCATTTTGTTCGAGGCCTCAGCACTCGATGATGATGAGCCGACGCGAGTTCGCCGTCGGGCAGCGCGCGAGCGAGTGAGCCTGCGGGCGCGCGTGCCTCGCGCGCGTCCGGCGTGCCTACCGCGCACGCTGTGGAAGCGCGTCGGCCTGGATTCCACCCGCCATCCGCGGCTTCACGCTGGACGAGGCCGGTGCCCGACTACGAAACAATACAAAACAAGGGTGCTTTCGAAACTGATCACTGGAACTTTCGAATTTTGCGCGAACAGCAACACTGGACCCAATCTCTCTTGACTGTAAGGGGTCCACTTCAGCAAGATGTCGCCGTCCAAGAAGCTCCGATGCCATTTCGAGAGTCGGCGGGGCACGGCGTCCCGGGCATCTATCTCGCGGGCGGCCCGATTGGTTTTCTGTGACGAGCGCGCGCACCTCTTTTCGCGCGGCGCCCGGCACAAACGTTAAGAAGCAACAGCAGGAAGGTAATCAGAATGTCTGCAGCGTGGCACCACTTTCAGGCGGGCGGTTGGGCGATGTGGCTCATCCTTTTTTGGCTGATCTGCGCGATCGCGACGATCGCTGAACGCGCCGTCTATCTGTTCGGTTCCTCGATCAACAAGGACGTCTTCCTCGCGACCATGCAGAAGTGCATCTTGGCCGGCGACGTGGCGAAAGCCGTGAAGATGTGCTCCGCAGCGAACGCGCCCCTCGCGCGCATCGTGCAAGCGGGTCTGGTCAAAGTGAATCGCCCGGATGAGGAAGTTCAGGCGGCGATGGACGAAGCGGCGCTCCGTGAGATGCCGAAGATCAGCAAGCGCACCGGCTTCCTCGCCATGTTCTCGAACCTCGCGATGCTCTCCGGCTTGTTCGGCACCATCGTTGGTCTGATCAAGGCGTTCGGCGCGGTCGGCGGCGAGTCGGTCGATCCGAGCCAAAAGGCGCGCATTCTCGCAGAAGGCATCTCCGAAGCCATGAACTGCACGGCGTTCGGTCTGCTCTCGGCGATCGTGGCGCTGATCGGGTTCTCTGTCTTGAACGGCAAGACCCAGGGTCTGGAAGACGACATCAACGAAGCCTCCGTGCAGGTCCTCAATCTGGTGGTTGCCAACCGCCAGAAGGTGAACCTCCAAGGCATCGACGGTTGATTGGGTTCGGGTTGATCGTCGTTACGACCATCAACCCGACAAAAGGCGGGGCCCAGCCAAGGATTGGTCGGGCCCGCTTGTCGTACTCAGAACAAGTTCTGTAAGGGAGCCGACTCATGGCTGGTATTGACACTGGCGGCGGTCACGGCGGTAAACGCGCGACCAACCACGAAATCCCGCTGATTCCGTTCATCGACTTCTTGCTCTGTTTGGTGGCGTTCCTCTTGGTGACCGCTGTTTGGTCGCAGATGGCTCGCATCAACGCTGACGCGCGCGTCCCAGGTCCCCCGAAGGACGAGCCGCCGGAAGAGCAAAAGAAAGAAAAGCAGCTCAACGTCGAGATGAAGGGTGAGACCAAATTCCAACTCGTTTGGAAAGAGGGCAGCACCGTCGTCAACACGATCGACGTCGACCGCAAGGCAGTGCCCACGGGCTCGAACGGCGACATCCGCTTCCCCGATCTAGCCAAGAAGATCGAAGAAGAGTGGACGGCCAACGGTGCCCACCGCGCCGGTTCCGACAAGAAGTTCGATTTGGCGATTCTGCACACGGACAACACGACCCCGTTCTCCGACGTGATCGCCGTGATCGATGCGATCTACACGCCGAAGCGCGACTACGACTTCTCGGGCAAGAGCGAAAAAGTGCCGTCCTTCAACGTGACCTTCGCGGTGAACTGAAATGTCGTCCGAAAAAGCCCTCAGCCGTTTTCATCAGCCGATCGCGGTCCCTGGCCGACGCCTGATGCACTCCATCCCGCTGTCCTTCGTCAAGAAGAAGGTCATCGGCGGTGGTGGTCGCGCCACGAACCACGAAGTGCCGCTGATCCCGTTCATCGACTTCTTGCTGTGCATCGTGTGCTTCTT
Organism: Polyangiaceae bacterium; assembly: GCA_035273265.1. Classification (GTDB taxonomy): domain Bacteria; phylum Myxococcota_A; class Polyangia; order Polyangiales; family Polyangiaceae; genus PMG-095. Next base: position 11,903 of record DATEPG010000172.1, on the reverse strand, counting down.
GCTCGCGAGCTTCTCGGCCTCCGGCGAGTTGCCCATCGACAAGAACGTCAAGCTGCCCAACGCCGAAAACGTGATGGACATGACCGAAGCCCCGATGGTGGCGGTCACCGGCGTGCAAATCCTCGTCGATGGCACCCCCGCGGGGAATACCCGCGCTATCGAGGAAGCCAACCGCCTGCAGCGCATCGACGAGCTGTTCAACGTGCTCAAGAACAAGCGCGAGCTCTGGAAGCAGATCAATCCGGGCAAGGAATTCCCCGGCGTGGTCGTGCTTCAGGTCGATCGCAAGGTCCAGGCACTGGTCGTGAAGAGCGTGTTCCAGACCGCGGCATTCGCGGGCTTTCCGAACGTGAGCTTCATGGTCGGCCGCATGGGTAAGTGATAGCGTCCGATTGGCGGCTCCGCCGCTGATCGAGCAGAAGGGAGCGACTCCGTTCGGAGTGGCTCCCTTCGTCGTTTGAAGGGTCGAACCCGCGTGGCGTTGTCGAAAAGCAAAGCTGTTACTGATTCTGGCCTGCCTTCTTTGAACCAGGCGCGGGCCGAGCGTCGTCGTGCCATCGCTCTCGGGCGCGTGCGCATGGCCTCCATCCCGCCGCAGTTCTGGCTATGGACGGCGATCGCGCTGGGCGCGTTCAGCGTGGTGTATTGGCGCGTGGCCCAAGGCCAAATCGAGACTCGGCGCAGCCAGGTGATGGCTAAGCAACGCGCGATCGCTCACACCCTGGGCCCCAAGATCCTGCCATTCCGTGAGCAGGTCGAGGGTTGGGTGCGTGAGCTAGCTGCAAATTTTCCCGGTGATTTCGTGGATCCCAGTGCTTCGCTGGACAAGATCAGCACCAGCCCGGGCGTTTATTTCCGGCTGCGGATGGCCAATACCGGTTCCGTGAAGGCGATTCGTGCGGCTGCCCGCGCCTCGCTTCACGACGGTTTCACCTCATGCTTGTTCGTGCGCGTGGGCGCGACCGATCCGACCAAGGGCACCGCCTGCCGCGTGACCGCAGACTGCGCCTCGGGCCTTTTGTGCAACGAGTGGAACGCCTGCAACGAGCCGCCGCGTCCGTACAACATGCGGCTCGCTTATCGTGCGCTGCGGGTCCTGTCGAGTGATTGGACGGACGAGGTGCACGAGGCCGACACCGAGCTCGGCTTGAACGCCTACGACCGTGATCTCGACAGCGTCTCGAAGCGGGACGTCCCGGTGGCGATCGAATTGCTTTCGCGTTCGCGCTATTTCACCTTGGTCTTAGACGAAGATCCCGCGGGCGGCGTGCCGCCCGAAGTTGCCGACGCGGGGGAAACACTCGACGAGCGCGTGCAGCGCGAACCTCATGCGGCGCGCATCGGTATTTGGGATCTGGAGACCAAGAGCCCGCTGCTTCGCTTGAAGGCTGACGCCGCAGGCCATTTCGTGCCGGTCGGCGATCGCGTCGTGCAAAATCCCGAGACGGTCATGGCTCAGCAGCGTCAGACGAACAGCTGCGCGTTGGCCTTGGCTGCCAAAGACGCGCTGTCGCGAGAGCCTGCTCAGGTCGCGCCATAGCCGCCGCCTCCGGGCGTCTCGATTCGCAGACGGTCAAAGGCGAGAACCTCGAAGACCGCATGACCCGGGACTTCTCGGCCGTTGAGCAGATTCACTCCCGGCGCGCCGGCTCGTCCACCCGCGAGCCCGAAGGGCGCGCTCAACCGCCTTTCGCTGAGCAGCGAGACCGTGAGCGGTTCCAAAAACTCGTATTCCCGGCAGACTCCATCACCGCCCGGATACAGCCCGCCGCCACCCGAACCGCGTCGCAACGAAAATTCACGGATCCGAACTGGGAAGCGCTGCTCGATGATTTCTGGGTCGGTGATGCGAGTGTTGGTCATGTGCGTATGCACCGCGCTCTGCCCGCTGAAGCCCGGTCCTGCACCGGCGCCCCCGGCGATCGTCTCGTAGTAGCCGAAGCTGTGCTGACCAAAGCTCACGTTGTTCATCGTGCCTTGGCTGGCAGCTGCTCGGCCCAGTGCGCCGAGCAGCACGTCGACGACGCGCTGCGAGGTCTCCACGTTGCCACCGGCTACCGCACGACCCGCCGATGGGTTCAGGATGCTGTGCTCGGGGATCAGCAAGCAAACGTTGCGTAGACAGCCACTGTTGAGCGGGATTGGGCGGCCGACGAGCGCGCGCAGCACGTACAGCACGGCTGCCAGCGTGACGGCGCGCGGCGCGTTCAAGTTCCCCGTGGACTCGCTGCCGCTGGCTCCGAAGTCGATCGTCAGTTCGTCGCAAGAGCGGCGCAACGTGACCGCGATCGGCGTGCCGTCGTCGAGTTGGTCGTAGAACGTGTGGCTTCCCGCGGGTAGCTCGCGGATGACTCGTGCCACGCTGTCGCCCGCGAGTTCTTGCACCGCGCGCATGTAGCGTGTGACCTCAGCCTGGCCACGTTCTCGAACCAACTCATGGAGCAGGCGGGCACCGGTGCCTGCGGCGGCGATCTGCGCCTCCAAATCGGCAAGATTGTCCAACGGGCGACGCGCGGGGTAGGGGCCGCGTGCGAGCGTCTCTAGGATCAGTGCGCGATCGAGCTGGCCACTCCGGGCGACGCGCAACGCGCTGAAGATGCTGCCCTCTTCGGCGAGCTGGCTGGAGAATGCGGGCATCGAGCCGGGGGTGATGCCACCGACGTCCGAGTGATGGCCGCGCGTGGCGCTGAAGAAGCGAAGTTTGCCGCTGGCATCGTGCACCGGCAGGACCACGGTCATGTCGGGAAGATGAGAGCCGCCCGAGGCCGGATCATTGGTCACGAACACATCGCCAGCGGACAGCCCGGGGTGCGCCTCGAGCACTGCGCGCACCGACTCGCTCATTGCGCCCAGGTGCACGGGGATGTGCGGCGCGTTGGCCACCAACCCGCCGTGCGCATCGAAGACGGCACACGAGAAGTCCAAGCGCTCGCGGATGTTCGTGCTCTGTGCGGTGCGTTGCAGGGTGTGCCCCATCTGCTCGGCGATCGACATGAACGCGTTGCTCATCACCTCCAGCGTGACTGGGTCGGGGGCGCCATCGCTATTCGCGCCGTCGAGATCGCCGCCTGGGTTCTCGGTCTGGCTCGTGCTGCCGGCTTCGTGGCGCGCGAGCAAAGTGCCGTCGGCGCGGCACTCGAGCTCGAAGCCAGGATCGACGACGATCGTGGCCACGGCTTCAGCGATCAATGCTGGTCCGCAGATCCGTGCGCCCGCGGTCAGTGACTCGCGCTCGAAAACCGGCACGTCATCGTAGCCTTTGCCTCGGTGCCACAATCTCGTGTGCCGCTCGGGCTGCGGTTCCTCGCCCACGGGCAGTCCGGACGGGCGCGCGTGCCCGAGCCCGGATGAAACGCGCGCTTCGACGCGGAGGGCGGTCAGCTGGAGGTCCGCCTGCGCACGAGCATGCCCGAAATTTTGCGCATGAAACGCTTCGAAGCGTTGGTGCAGCTCGGCGGCGTGCTCGCGATCGAAGGCCAGGGTGAGCGTGGTCTCAGTGCCCGCGTAGCGCAGGTCCAGCCGGCGAATGCATTGGCTGCCTGGCGCGCCTGCTTGTGTCTCGACGACCGCGCGCGCTTCGCGCTGCAGGCTTTCGAACTCCGGTTCGAGCTCAGCCAACAAGGCGTCGGTCAATGGGCGCGAGCCGGCATCGACCGAAACGTGGTGACTCAAATCAGCCAAGGCCATGCCATACGCGGACAGCACACCGGACAGCGGATGGAAGACCACTTGCTCGATGCCCAGCAAGCGCGCCAGCGCGCATGCGTGTTGGCCGCCCGCTCCGCCGAACACGATCAAGGCGTGCTCTCGCACGTCGAAGCCGCGTGCCACCGAGACCTGCCGGAGTGCCTCGGCCATGTTGCGATTGGCGATCTCGAAAAAGCCCTCGGCGACGCTGTGCGCATCCGCAACGTGGCCTTGCTCGCGAAGCTCGGCGGCGATCGCTTCCAGTGCGGCCTGGGCCGGCGCGAGTTCGAGCGGGAAGGGGAAGCGGTGGGTCACCAAGCGCCCGAGCGCCAAATTCACGTCGCTGACGGTCAACGCCTGCGCCCCCGAGCGTCCGTAGCACAGGGGACCTGGATCGGAGCCGGCGCTCTCGGGGCCAACCGTGAGTCGGCCGTCCTGGAGGCGGCAAATCGAGCCGCCGCCGGCAGCGACGGTGTGGATTGCCAGCATGGGAGCCAGCAAGCGTACGCCGGCGATCTCGTGTTCGTAGCGGCGCTCGAACTCGCCGGCATAGCGCGAGACATCGGTCGAGGTGCCGCCCATGTCGAACCCGAGCACCTGCTTGAGACCCAGCTCGTTCGCGATCTGGGCCAAGGCCACGCTGCCTCCGGCAGGGCCCGAGAGCAGTGCGTTCGGGCCGCGAAAGTGGGCCGCATCGCACAAGCCGCCGCTCGACTGCATCAGCAGCAGGGTGCTGCCAGGGAGCTCGGCTTGCAGGGTGTCGAGGTAGCGCGCCAGGCGCGGGCTGAGGTAAGCATCGATGCTGGCAGTGTCGCCCCGCAAAAGCAGGCCGATGCGCGGTGCGAGCTGGTGAGACAGCGCGATCGCGCTGATCCCCGCCGCCTGGGCGATCGCTCCGATCTCGCGCTCGAGCGCCCCCGTGCGATGATCGCCGAGCACCACCACGGCCACGCTGTCGACACCCCGTGCGCGCAGCGCCTGCAATTCCAGTAGCAGCCGAGTAGGATCCGGGCGCTGTAAAGCGACGCCAGTGCGGTCTACGCGCGCGTCGAGCTCCAAGACCTCGTCGTACAGCACGCTCGGCTTTTGGATCGAGAGCGCGAACAGGTCGGGACGGGCCTGGGTGCCGATTTGAAGTAGATCGCGAAAGCCGCGCGTGATCAGCAGCGCGAAGCGCTCGCCCGTGCGCTCCAATAGCGCGTTGGTCGCCAGCGTCGTGCCCATGCGCACACGGCAGGCCGGGATCGGCTGATCCGCGTCGAGCCCGAGCAGCGCACGAATGCCGTCGAGCGGTGCACGGTCCGACGACAGGACTTTGGCTAAGTGGAGCGCGCCGTGCTCGTCGATCCCCAAACAGTCGGTGAACGTGCCACCGCGGTCGATGAAGAAATCCAAGCCGGCGCGCCCGCTTCGAGCGCGTTAATTCAGCAGCCGCGGGTGGGGAACGCCGTGCGCGTCCACGCCGCGTAGGTCGAAGGTGATGGCGCCATTCTCAGCGCGCACGATCACGTGCCCACCGTGCTCGAGCTGTCCGAAGAGCAGCTCGTCACCGAGCGGCTTCTTGATCTCGTCTTGGATCAGCCGACCGAGTGGCCTCGCGCCGTTCGATTTGTCGTAGCCCTTCTCCGCCAGGTACACACGAGCGGAGTCCGCGAGCTCGATCGTGACGTCGCGATCGGCCAGTTGGTCCCCCAGCTCACGGATGAACTTATCGACCACTCGGTTCATCACCAAGGGTGATAGCGGATCGAAGGCGATACGCGCGTCCAAACGATTGCGGAACTCCGGACTGAAGGTGTTGCGCATGGCCAGCGAGTCGCTGCCTTGTGCGTCGCGGTTGCCGAAGCCGACCATGCCTCGAGCGAGATCTTGCGCGCCCACATTGCTGGTCATGATCAGCACCACGTGTCGGAAATCACCCTGCTTGCCGTTGTTGTCGGTGAGCGTCCCGTGGTCCATGACCTGGAGCAGCACGTTGAATACGTCCGGGTGTGCTTTCTCGATCTCGTCCAGCAAGAGCACGGCGTGCGGGGTCTTCGCGACCGCTTCGGTCAACAGGCCGCCGCGGTCGTAGCCAACGTAGCCCGGAGGAGCGCCGATCAGCCGCGAAACCGTGTGGCGCTCCATGTACTCGCTCATGTCGAAGCGAATCAGTTCGATGCCCATGGTCTTGGCCAATTGGCGTGCGGCTTCGGTCTTGCCGACGCCCGTCGGGCCGGTGAATAGGTACGAGCCGATTGGTTTTTCTTTCGGACGCAGCCCTGCGCGCGAGAGCTTGATCGCCGAGGCGAGCTCGGCCAAAGCGCGATCTTGGCCGTAGACGGCCTTTTGCAGGTCGGATTCCAGATTTTTGAGCGCAGATTTGGCGTCTGCGGTGACCTGACGGGGCGGAATTTGCGCCATGCGAGCGAGCACGGCTTCGATCCGTTCGACGTCCACAATCACCGTTTCGGCGTCGAGTGCCGCCTCCAACTTGGCATCGGCGCCGCCTTCATCCATCAAATCGATGGCTTTATCGGGCATTTTTTTGTCGCGCAGGTGCCGGTCGGCGAGCGTGGCCGCAGCTTCGAGCGCCGCGTCGGTGTAGGCGACGCCGTGAAACTCTTCGTACCGGCCGCGCAGACCCTTCAAGATTTGGATCGTTTCGCTCAGGCTCGGCTCGAGCACGTCGATCTTCTGAAAGCGGCGCGCGAGCGCGCGATCCTTCTCGAAGTGCGAGCGATACTCTTCGAACGTGGTCGCACCGATGCAACGCAGTTTGCCGTTGGCCAGGGCCGGCTTGAGTAGGTTGGCAGCGTCGAGCGTGCCGCCGCTGGCAGCTCCTGCACCGACCATGGTGTGGATCTCGTCCACGAACAGCACTGCGTGGGGCAGGTTTTCGATCTGCTTGAGCACCGCCTTGACGCGGTTCTCGAAATCACCGCGGAAGCGCGTGCCGGCGACCAACGCGCCCATGTCCAGCGCGTAGATCACGACGTTGGCGAGCGGCGCCGGAATGTCCTTGGCCACAATTTTTGCGGCGAGGCCTTCGACGATCGCAGTCTTGCCGACGCCTGCATCGCCCACGAACATGGGGTTGTTCTTGCGCCGGCGGCACAGCACCTGGATCGCGCGCCGTAGCTCCTTTTCCCGGCCAACCAGCGGCTCGATGTTGCCGGCCTTGGCCTGCTCGTTCAGGTTGATCGCGAATTTGGCCAGCGCATCGGCGGGCGGCGCCGCGTCGCCGTCTTCGTCGTGGTCGCCGGCGCGTTCGCCGGAGGTGAGCGCGTCTTCGTCGTCGCCATCCTTGCTGACGCCGTGGGAAACGAAGTTCACCAGATCATAGCGAGTGAGGCCGGCGTCGGTCAGCGCGGCGACCGCGGGCGAATCCAGCTCGCTGAAGATCGCGATTAGGACATTGTGCCCTTTGAGCTCTTCCTTGCCGCTGTTTTGCACGTTCATCGCGGCTCGGCTGAGCACCCGTTGAAAGCCGCGCGACGCGCTCAAATCCAGCTCTTCCGGCTCGGGGACGCGGCTCACTTCCTCGTCGAGGAAGCGATCCAGCGCGCGCTTGAGCTTGTCTACGTCACCCCCCGCCGCTTTGGCGGCGCGAGCGGTGGCTGGATCTTGTAATAGGCCGTAGAGCAGGTGCTCCACGGTCATGACGTCGTGACGACGACGGATGGCTTCACTCTGCGCGAACGCGCAGGCTGCTTCGACTTCAGCGCTGACTTTCACTCGTCGGACCCTCCGAAGCCTTCCGGCTCTGCAGTGCACTTGAGCGGGTGACCGTGCTCTTTGGCGTAGTCCATCACCAGCGCGGCCTTGGTTTCGGCGATGTCGCGGCTGAAGATGCCCGCGACGCCGTAGCCCTTGCGATGGATGTTGAGCATCACGGTCGTAGCCCCTGTTTCGTCCAGATGAAAAAACTTCATCAGCACGTGGACCACGAACTCCATGGTCGTGTAGTCGTCGTTGTGGAACACGACCACGTACTTGCGCGGCCGCTTTGTTTTGGGCCGTTCAGCGATGGCGAGGCCGTCATCGCGCTCCGGGTTCACTCGCTCATTAGGCGGCATGAAGTACCGAGTGAATCTGAGCACGCTCGCCCCAAATGTCGAGGGGGGCTCGGCGATCCGGCCCGTTCGCGTGCAATTGTTCCGACTGTTTCGTCTACGAGCGTGTCGGACGCACGCTCGCTAACGGCATCCCTGAAAAAGAGAGCTCGAAACTTGGGGCACCTCTGGCGGGCTCTCTGGGCGGGCTCGCTGGCGGGATAGGGGGTGCCCCAAATCCTGTCGGACCGACCTGCAGAAGGCCGGTCGAATGACTCAGGTCGCGGTCTTGGCCGGCGTCTTCGGCGCTGCGGCTTGCGCATTCTCTTGAGCGCGCTTCAGCTCCCATTCGGCGTTTTTCTTGGCGCGGCGTTCGCGCTTGCGGCGGGCGGTGCGGGGGTCTTGCGGGCTTCCCATAGTGCGCGGGTGTCTAGCAGAGGTTTTCCGCCATGTCGCCCATAAATCGCCCTCACCCCCGTAAACGTGCTCGTGCCCGCGCCCGTGCCCGAAAATCACCCCGCATTTAGCCAGCGCCGGCCCGCACTGGCGCATGCGAGTTGCTGCGGGGCGACCCAAAAATTTAGGGAGAGTGAGCGGGCACGGGCACGTTACGGCGCCCGAGGAGCGTCAATTGGTCGGAGCGGCGTGCTTTTCGAGCAACGTGGCTAACCGGGGAGCGGCGCCCTCGACTTGTTTCTGGGCCATTCCGCGCAGTTTTTCGTACGTCTTTTTGACGGCTGCGCTGTCGACTCGGGCGGCTCGGCTGTCGGTGACGGCGAGCAGCGCTTCGGCGACGCGGGTGCTGTTTTGCTGCAGATAGGCGCCGGCTGGGACCTTCTTGCTGGCGGCCTCTTGGTAGACGGGGTCGACTGCGTCCAAGAAATCGTCGAGCAGGTTGTTGACGGTGTCCCTCACGAACCCGGGACGAACCCCTTGCACGATTTTGTACGCGCCTTTGATGGCAATCCCGCTGAGGCCGCTTTTGTCCGCCACTTCGGCGTCCAATACCTGGCAGGCGTCTGCGATCACAGCGCTCCGCTTCTCTCCAGTTCCCATCTGTTCGCGCAGGCTCGACATTTTTCCCTGACTTTCTGGCTCCGCCCAGCGCCTACATTGGCGACGGCGGCGCTATATACCGCGTGACGCTGGCCGGGCCCAGTCCCCGGACGGGCCAAGCGAAGGGCACGGCTGCCCGACTCGAAATTCCGGCCATACTCCACTAACTTGACCGCCCGTTGTTGGTTTGGGCCTAATGGAGGACCCCCGACTGGCCCGCCATGTTTCGTCAAAGAACGCTGCACAATCGCAGAATCTCCGCACTTTTAGGATGACCGAAGAGCTCAAGCAAGGATCTAGGCTCGGCAACTACGAGCTGCTGCTGAGAGTCGGACGAGGCGGTATGGCTACGGTCTGGGTCGCGCGCGAGCGTGCGCATTCCAGCAAGGATGATCGGCTGGTCGCGGTCAAGGTGATGCTTACCGAACTCGCCGACGAGAACGAGTTCATCAAGATGTTCCTGGACGAAGTTCGGCTCGTCCGCAGTATCCGTCACCCGAACGTGGTCGATGTCTACGACGTCGGCGAACACGAAGGGATGATGTGGATGGCGATGGAGTGGGTGGAGGGGGAATCCCTGCACACGGTAATCGCCGAAGCCGGCAAACGCCGGGCGATCCCAGCGGAGTTGGCGGTTCGGATCATTGCCGGTGCGGCGGCTGGACTGCACGCAGCCCACGAATTGCGGGATGTGGACGGTAGTCTGCGCGGCGTCGTGCATCGCGATATCTCCCCGCACAACATTCTGATCGGCACCAATGGTGCGGTCAAATTGGTGGACTTCGGCGTAGCCAAGGCGGTCGGACGCATCAGCGAAGCGACGCGAGCCGGTCAACTCAAGGGCAAATTCGGCTACATGTCGCCTGAGCAGGCCCTGGGCAAAGGCGTCGATCGCCGGAGTGATATTTTCTCGCTCGGGATCGTGCTCTTCGAGCTGACCACCAGCCGGCGCCTGTTCCGCGGTGAACACGACATCGAGACCCTGCGCTTGGTGATCTCAGGTGCGATCCCCAAACCCACCCAGATAGACGCGAAGTATCCGCCGGAACTCGAGCGGATCGTGCTCAAGGCGCTGGAACGCAATGTCTCGGGGCGCTATCAAACGGCAGCCGAATTCGAGCACGATCTGCACGCTTACCTGAAATCGGAACGGCTGATCGTGCCGCAGAGTGGCGTGGCCGGGATCCTGAAGCGTGTCCTGGGTGATCGGATCGAACAGCGCCGGAAGGCCGTGCGCGGCTCGCTGAAGGCGCTCAGCAGCGGGGCGGTGCCGACAGCTCAGCTCTTGCCCAATGACCCAGCTTTCACTCCAACGGGCAAGGATCGCATCACCGTCAGCGGTGTCAGTACGGTCACCGGCTCGGGGCTGAGTGGGCTGAGTTCCCCGGGGACCTCGCCCAGCGCGATCGGCCCCTCGCCGCGCGCCGGCAGCCAACCGGAGGTACAGCGCGCGTCGGCCGGAGCCCGCCTGAGCACCGCCAGCGTGCTCGGTTATGCGATCGGTTTGACCGGCTTGGCGATCGCCGTGTTCGTCTTGATTTTCATGCGTTGATCCCGGGATCTAGGCGTTGCTGCTGGCCGAGCCGGCGGGCCGTCCGTGCGTGCAGCGCATGGACCGAGATTCCAGAGAGCCGGTAGCGCCGATGAACGCCAGCGACGACGCGACGACAGCAACATACAAGCGTCCATCGGTCGCGGTGTGCTTCCTTGGATCCGTGCGCTAGAGTCTCCGAGAGTTCCGTCTGATTCGAGCAACATGGGTAAGATCCTCGTCGTCGACGACCAACGAAATATGCGCACGACGCTGGCAATGATGCTGCGTGGTGGTGGCTATGAGGTCGACGAAGCCGCGGACGGCGCGCAAGGTCGTGAGCTCGGCGCCACCGGCGCGTACGATGTCGTAATCACCGATCTGCGGATGGGGGAGTTCGACGGCATCGATGTGCTGCGTGCGACCAAAGAAAAGCAGCCGATGACCGAGGTGATCGTGATGACCGCCTACGGCACGATCGAGAGCGCGGTCGAGGCCATGCGCGTGGGCGCCTTCGACTACATCCAAAAGCCGTTCAGCGAGCAAGAGCTGATCGTGAAGGTGTCGAAGGCGTTCGAAAGCCGTCGCTTGCACGGGCAAGTTCAGCTCTTCGCGCAGGAATTCAAGGAGCGCTACCACCTCGAGAAGATCATCGGCCGTTCACAGTCGATCCGTGACGTCTTGACGCGCGTCGTGAAGATCGCACCGACCGACGCGATCGTGCTGATCACGGGCGAAAGCGGCACGGGTAAGGAGCTGGTCGCGCGCGCCGTGCATGCCAACAGCAAACGCGCTCACCGCCCGTTCGTAACCGTGAATTGCGCCGCGATCAGCGAGACGCTGCTCGAGAGCGAGTTGTTCGGGCACGCCCGTGGCGCTTTCACTGGCGCCGTCTCGGCGCGTAAGGGGCTGTTCGAGGAAGCCGACGGCGGCACTTTTTTCTTCGACGAGATTGCCGAGACCACGCCCAGCTTCCAAGCCAAGCTTTTGCGCTCGATCCAAGAGGGCGAGGTGCGCCGGGTGGGCGAGAACAAGCCGATCACCATCGACATCCGCGTTGTGGCAGCAACCAACGTCGATCTGAGCCTGGCCGTGGAAGAGCGTCGCTTCCGCCAGGATCTGTACTACCGCTTGAATGTGGCGCGCTTTCACTTGCCGCCGCTGCGCGAACGGCGTGAAGACATCCCGCTCTTGGCCGAGTTCTTCTTGGACAAATACAATCGCAAGATGAACGCGCGCGCCAGGCCCGCCGAAGGCGTGATGGATAAGCTCATCGCTTATGATTTCCCGGGCAATGTGCGCGAGCTCGAGAATCTAATCGAACAGTCGGTCGCGCTCTGCTCCGGCGGCCTGATCACGGTCGATGACGTGCTGCCGGAGGTGCCGCGCAAGACCGGCCGCGCGCCGGGCAAGACACTGGCCGATATCGTCGACGAATCCGAGCGCCAGGCGCTGGAAGCCGCGCTGCGCGCTTCCGACGGCAGTCGCGAGCGCGCCGCCGAGGCGCTCGATATCAGCCCGACCACGCTGTGGCGCAAGATGACCCGGCTCGGGATTACCTTCGAGAATCGCTAACGGCCAATCGCTCTCGGCTT
>DATEPG010000171.1:0-26824 GCA_035273265.1 Polyangiaceae bacterium | reverse complement strand
CTGAAAGGACTGCTCGGGCACCTTGCTGTTCGGCTGCAAGCGGTCGAAGCGCAGGCCGGCGCTGAGCCAAGGCAGGATCGACGTCGACAAGTCCGCGCCGAACTTGAGCTTGGTGTTGCCGTCGTTGGGCGCATAGTCGCTGTGGACCTTGTTATACATGCCGTACAGCTTGAGATAGAGGTCCTTGCCGTCACCCCAGAACTTCTGACCGCCCGAGCTCTGTTGCAGGAAGTTGGTCAGGCTGAACTCGTACTGAGCGAGCAACGTATCGACGCTGCCGTTGCCCATGCTGCAAGGCCTGCCTGAATCGAAATCCCCGGCTGGTTTCGGGTAGTACGCAGCGCCGTGATCACCCGTTTTGAGGGGGTTGTTGTACGGCTGGCTGTTGACGCAGGACGGGCCTAGGTAGTTGTCCACGACACCCAGCCCGAACTCGCCGCCGCCGGAAGAGTGAATGACCTCGATCGCGCGAGCCACGGTGACTGCGTTGTTCAAGCCGACGTGCGAGTAGGCCGCGTAGAAGTAGCCGAAGGCGCTGAGGTCGAAGCGCGCATCGACGCCGGCAACCCACATCTTTCCATCCGGAACGTTGGTGAGCGATGTCGATGCCGAGCGCGGGATCGTGTACTCCTGCTCCGAGGCGCCACCTTGCGTGACGCCTACGCCGGGGTCCGCGCTGCGCTCTTCCTCTTGCGTCCAAGAGCTCAGGTAATGCGCGCTGAACTTCATGGCTTCCGTGTGATTGAAGCCAATGTGCTCGTGGTGCAGCATGGTGAAGCGCGAGTTGTTGAAGTGGTTCGGATCCGGCTTCCTGAAACCAACGCCTTGCTCCACCCAGAAGGTGTTGTTCTCGTCGAGGTCGAACTCGGCGTGCAGCGCTTCACCGGCGTTGTGGGTGCGGCCGAACATGTAGGTGTCGTACTCGCCAGCGTCGTACTTGCCCGCTGAGCCGTACTTGTTGGAGAAGGCACCCACGCGCAATGCGAGGCGCATGTTTTCGTAACCCATGTCCGGCGTGAGGTCGACGTAACCCTGGGCGATGCCGAGTTGCGTCGTGGGGTTGTTGAACGCCGCCTCGGCGAAATTGTAGCCCTGGATGGACACGGTGCCTTTGGCAAAGGCATTGCCATACGACAAGTAGAGCTCTGCCCAGTCCGTCTTGTTGTGCGGTGAGCTTTGCCAGCTCAGGTACTGATCGTCCGGGATGACCGGCGAGTGCAGGGTCGTGGAGCTCTGGCCGGGCCCCGGATTGTCCCGCCGGCCCACGCCGACGCGCATCGGAGCGCGGATGTAGCCGTGGTACTCGAACTTCCAGCTGTTGTCGGCAGCGACCACGGCCGGGCCGGACACGGTGGTCTGCTGGCTGGTCGTTGCAGCTTTGACGGTCGGGGCGGCGGGCGGGGGTTCAGCCACGTTCGGCTGGGAGATCGCGGTCGGCACCGATTGCGACGCCGGACCACCTTCCTTGACGGCCGGAGTTTCTGACTTCATCTCGACCTTGTCGTCCGCCGGGGGGGGATTCGGAGTCGGTTCAGCCTCCTGGGCGACGGCCGGGAGTGCCAAGAAAAGACCGGAGAAAATCAGAGGGAGTTTGCGCATCATCGGGGCGTCGTTCCTGCGTGACGGGACGTAGGGTATCGTGGCAGCCAAATGCCGGGTCCGTTCGCGGCTCCTGTCCTATCAGAGATGAAACAGACCCGAAAGCTAAATGTGGAAGCGGTTCCACACACGCGTTCCCGCGGTGAACGCACGATACCGTCCCGTTTGTAAAAGTATACCGATGAACCGAACCGACCCTTTGGCGGCGGCCGATGTCTGGGTATTTGGCTACGGATCGCTGATTTTTCGCGCTGAGTTCCCGTTCATCGAGCGGCGCGTCGCGCGCATCCAGGGCTTTTCTCGTCGCTTTTGGCAGAGCTCGCCAGACCATCGCGGGACCGTGGAGGCGCCGGGACGCGTGGTCACGTTGATTGAAGACCCAACCGGTAGCGTGCTCGGTGTTGCTTATCGCATCGCCCGAGAACAATCCTACGCAGTACTGGCGGAGCTGGATGAGCGCGAACGCGCCGGCTACGAGCGCGCTTTCGTCGAAGTCGAATTCACAGAAGCGCCGTTCGGCCGCGCTCGCGCCCTGGTGTACCGAGCTCGCGCCGAAAACCCGGGCTTCCTGGCCAACGCCGAGGACGAAAGCATCGCGCTGATCGCGCGCTCCGCACGCGGTCCGAGCGGCGACAACGCGAGCTATGTCCGGCGCTTGGCCCAGGCCTTGCGAGAGCTCGGTGAAGACGATCCGCACGTTTTCGCGATCGAGCGTTTGCTCGATGGCCCGAACTAGCCCGACGCTCGCTGTTTGCGCAGGTACGGGTCCGGGGCCGTAGTATACGAGGGCCAGCCCAATGCTCGGTCTTACTCGCTATGGTTGGTCCTGTTCGCGGCCTGGTTGGGCTGGGGTTTCGATGTGTTCGACGGCCTGTCGTTCAACTTCGTGTCACCGATCTGCGTACCCAACCTGCTGCATTTGGATCCGGCAGCGCCGGAGACCGGCAAGATCGTGTGGTCCGTCACTGCCTACCTGACCAGCCTGCTCTTGATCGGCTGGGCGATCGGCGGGGTGATTTTTGGGCGCATCGCTGACCGTTGGGGACGTACCCGAACGCTACTCGTGACCATGCTCGTGTACGCTTTGTCGACGGCGGCCTGCGCCTTTGCGCCGAATATCTATGTTTTGGCCGTGTTTCGCTTTCTGGCCAGCCTCGGCATCGGCGGCGAGTGGGCAGCGGGCGCTGCGTTGGTTGCCGAGTCGCTGCCGTTCTCCAAACGAGTGCTGGGCGGAGCGCTGCTGTACACGTCTGCGCCGATGGGTCTGTTTAACTCTACTGACCGTTCCGGTGGCGACTCGACTGGGCCGCCGCTCGATGTTCATGCTGTATTACGCGCTGGGCGCGCTCGCGATCCTGTGCACCTTCGGGCTGCCGCTCAGCGCCGAGACGCGACTGCTGATGATGTTCACCGTCGGCCTGACGGTGTTCGGCGTGTTCGGCTCGTTCACCTTCTACCTGCCGGAACTGTTCCCCGCGCGCCTGCGCGGCACCGGCGCGGGCTTCTGCTACAACGCCGGTCGCGTACTCACCTCGGTGTTTCCCGCGATCATCGGCGTCGTCCGATCCTCCGGTACCAATCCTGGCAGTGTCTTGGTCTGGGTCGCACTCGCCCCGGCCATCGGTGTCGTGCTGATCCTGTGTGGCGTGGGCGTAGAAACCCGGGATCTCGATCCCGAGGCTCTGGCTTGAATGGCGGGATGGTCGCGAGTACTCACTCACGCTGACGGATCGCGAGCGCAAGCAACGCAGCGCGAAGCCTAGGGACCGCCAGAGAGTAGTACGTAGGCGATCGGCACGGCCGCGCCGAGGAGTGCGACGACCGCGCCGCGGCCGATTAAGCCTTTGCGGCCAGGGATCATGAACAAGCCCGAGAGCGCTAGAAATAGCAGAAAGACCGCGTAAAAGTCGGCGATATAGGTCCAAGCCTTCTTGCCGCGATTGAGGTGCAGCCAGTTGGCGACGCGCAAGAGTGGGCGTGCAGCCTGGCCTTCCTCGTGGACGACGCCGCTGGTGGTGTCGACGTGAAAGGTGCGCTTGTCGAACACGATCTCGAGTTGCGTGTCGCTGGCGCGATAGATCTCGCGCGGCTCTTCCTGCACTTTCAGGGCCTGGAGCGTGTTCTTGGCTGCCGCGGCGTCGTCGCTGGGCAGGGGCAAGGCGAGTTGGTGCGTGCGATTCACTTGCTCGAAGTTAGGGTCCCAATCTTTCAAGTGATTCACTGCCAAGCCGGAGATCGCGTAGACGATGGTCAGGCCGACCGCGAAGTAGCCGACGTCACGATGCAGCGCGCGCAACCAGGGACGGAAATTCAACTTGCGGCGAGCGCGCGCGGGAGCAGGGGCTGCGGGGCCAGTCGGCTCCGCCGTGCCGTCAGGCATAACGCTCTTCTTTCCACGGATCGGCGTGGTTATTGTAGCCACGCGTCTCCCAGTAGCCCGGTTCGTCGCGGTTCGAAAAGCGGATCCCGGTGAGCCACTTGGCGCTCTTCCAGAAGTAGAACTCGGGGACGATCGCGCGCACCGGCGCGCCGTGCGCGCGGGGCAGGGGGGCGCCGTTCAGCTGATGAGCGACCATCACCGTTGGTTTGAGTGCGTCCCGCAACGAGAGGTTCGAGGTGTAGCCGTGGGCCGCCTCGAAGATCACATAGCGCGCAGATTTTTTCAGCTTGGCTCGTTCGGCCAAATCAGCGACGCGCACGCCCTTGAACTTGGCGCCCAACACCGACCAGGTAGTCACGCAGTGCACATCCAGAGCTTGCTCGATCTGCGCCAGCGCGAGCAGCTCGGCCAAATCGAGTTCGAACGGCGCGTCCACCTCGCCGTACACGCGCAGTCGGTAGGCGCTCGGGCTAGCATCCCCGGGTTCGCCCCCCATCGGCTTCAGCGCTCGAATCACGCGCTGGCCCGGTGGTAAGCGCGGGCGCCCGTCCGGTCGAGTTTGAGCCTTCGCCTCCCGGGTGAGCTCGTCAGAGAGCACGTAAACCCCGCCCAGGGCGAGTACGACGGTGCCAGCGCCCGCTCCTTGAATGAAGCGCCGTCGGGCCAAGGCTTTCTCGAAATCGGGATTGAATCGATTCACGCTGCAGCTCCTGTGAACTAGTACGCGCACGTGCCAGGAAGGTTACTTGGGCGCGATTCTAGTTACATGGGAATCTGGCCGCTTCTTCCGTGTGGGTGATCCTTCTTCGACCGATGCCCGACACCAACGCGTGACAGGAATGCTACTAATAGTGGGTCGAGCATGTGCCGCCTATTCGGCTTTCGCAGTATCATTCCAAGCCAAGTTCACCGCTCGCTGCTTGCCGCCGAAAACGCGCTCGGCGTGCAGAGTAATCAGCACCCGGACGGCTGGGGTGTGGCGTTTTATGTCGATGGTTCGCCGCACGTCACGCGCAGCCCGACCACTGCCTTGGGTGATGCGCTGTTCCATCGCTTGAGCGGGGTCGTGTCGTCCGAAACGGTGCTGGCACACGTGCGTAAGGCCACGCAAGGTTCGAGCACGATCTTCAACTGTCACCCGTTTCAGTACGGACGCTGGGTGTTTGCCCACAACGGCGATATCCCGAATTTCGAGAGCAAGCGTGAAGCGCTGCTGGCGGAGGTCGCGCCGCATTTTCGGCGCTTCATCTTGGGCGAGACCGACAGTGAAGTATTGTTCTTCGTTTTTCTGAGCGCGCTCGAGCAACTCGGTCCGCTCGGGCAGGACCACGACATCGAGTCGATCAACTACGCCTTGAAGGAAGCCGTCAGCCGCGCTCGAGCGTTGTGCGATACGGACGGCACGCGCGCCTTGTTGACGATTGTGGCCACCAACGGGGAATGCCTGGTGGCCGCCCAGGGCGGCAAAGAGCTGTATTTCTCGACCTATAAAACGCGCTGCGCCGACCGAGGAACGTGTCGAAGCTTGTCGGCTAGCTGCGAAGCGCCGTCGATTACCGGTCGCGTGAACCACTTCATCGTCTCGAGTGAGCCGCTGCAGGGGGAAAACGTTTGGCAGCCGCTGGCCCCCGGCGAGGTGATCGGCGTCGACGCGCGCATGTTCGTGCGCCGCTCGCGGCTCGATCACGTGGCCCTGCCCGTGGTCGCTTAGGGCCCTTAGTGGCTGCGCCGCTCGAGGAGCGCAGTCGCTACTTGCCGTCGAACACGAGCGTGTAGGTGTAGCCTTCGCTGTCAGCGTCGCTCTCTGCGCTGAGCCGAACACTGGCCACGCGCAAAGGCTGGCGGCGTTCGATCCGCGAAGGGATCGCGGAGTGCCGGCAATGCGCGCTGCCGGCGAACACCACCAGCTGCCGGATCGGCGCGCGTTTGCTCAACCAGCTCGCGGCGTTGTCGGCCATGGTTTCGTCCCACACCACCTGCGCGGCGTAAAAATTGTCGGGATCCATGCCCTCGACGTGAGGATGGTCGGCGCTCAATCGATCGAACTCGGCGCGATGCTCGCGGTCGTGCAGATCCAACTCCGCGGGCAGCTGCCGGCGCAGCCGTGGGCTGAGCTGGGAAAGGCCGCTCTTGGCGACGGCATGGGTCAATTCGCGCGACGCGTTGAGCGCCTTGAGTGGCAAACCGTAGGCGCGCCCGAGGGCCAACAGCGGTCGGTAGTACGCGTAGGGATAGCCCCAGCGAGTGTCGTACTGGGTGCGCTTGCGCAGCCCGGCGTCGTCCAAGTGGCCCGTGCCGTAGGAGTACAACGGGGCACCGTAGATCGCCTGGAACATCTCGAAGCCGAGCCCGAGCGATCGGCCCGACACGCGCGCGCGGCGCTCCAGGGCTTCGGTGATCGAAAGCTCGGCGAAGTGATCACGCGGCGAATCGTGCGCCTCACCCAGGCACAACGCGTCGAACTTCGACAGCTCATCGAACAGCTGCGTTTGATCGAGTGCTTGGCCGTCGGCGTTGCGCTGCCCGCGGAAAGGTTGGGCCGAGCGAGCTACGATGTCGTCGGGGACGTCGGGCGGCTTCTGAGCTGCCGGTTCGGGTGCCCGATCGGGGGTCGGCGGGTAGAGCGTCGAACCGATGGGCGCCGGGGCAGCACCGCACGCGTTCAGCAATGGGACCAACGAGGCCAGCGCACACAACCACGAAACACGCATGATTCGACTCAATACGCGCGATCGCGTAATTCTGCTGGGATGAGCGGGCTGGGCCGCGATGTGGTCAGGATCCACAACTGGTGCGCCGCACGGGTGGCGCAGATGTGCAAGAGGTGGCGCGCTTCGTCTTCCGCCGGGTAGGCGGCGTCCGAAACTTCCACCGCGATCACGTAGTCGAACTCGAGGCCTTTGACCTGGCGCACGTCCGTGACATCGATGCCCGGCTTGAATGGGAAGTCCTGTTCGGCGATGCGACGCAGGTACGGCACCTCACCGCGCTTCAGGCCCTCGTAGTAGACGTCGGCTTGTTCGGGATAGCGGCTGACCACGGCGACCGACGCCGATGGCTCGCTCTGAATCAGTTCGCGTAGCGCCTCCGCCAAGAACGCCAGCGCATCACCGCTGTGCCCGAAGTTGAACAGCTCGACCGGCGCGCCCACGCGCACCGCGACGGGCTCGTCCTTGCTGGCCAAGGGGCCCAGCACGTGCCGCGAAAAGTCGATGATTTCGGAGGTGGAGCGGTAGCTGAGCTTGAGCGGCTCGATTTCGACGTGGTCCATGCCCAGATCGCCGAGCACGGTTTTCCAGTCCGAAAAGCCGTTATCCATCAGCAAGCGCTGCTGCACGTCCCCGGACAGCGTGATGCTGCGGGCTTTGCTGGAGCAGTCGAGCACGACCGCTAGTTCGACCGGACTCAGATCCTGCGCTTCGTCGACCAAGATGTGCTCGTAGACGAGCGGATCCTTGTTGGTCGCTCCGCGCGTGAGCGGTCCGCGTAAGCGTTGGCTGAGACGCAGGATCAAGCTGTCGTCCTCGACGTCGAGTTTGGCGCCCTCGTTCAGATCTGCACCGTCGACGCCGCGGCGACGACCGCTGTGCTCGTCGTCCTCGTCGACTTCTTCTTCGGGCGCGCGTTCGTCCAGGTTTTTGAGCGACTGAGGCGCCTCTTCTTTGCGCTGCTCGCGACGGGCAGCGCGCTCGTCGTTGCGATTTTCGATGTCGGCAACGGCCTCCGCCGTGCGCGCCGCGCACCAGACGTGTACGCGGTCGAGTTCACCCACGCTGAACGCGCCCGGGGCGAATTGGGCGAAATAGTCACCCAACAATTGCCGGTCCGAGAGCAATTCCGCCCAGTTCGAGATCACGTCCCGGGCGTCGCGCAGGGCGGCGCGTGCCACGCGCTCGACGCCCACGCGCGCGTCGCGCGCGAGCTTCAGGCTGGAGTTGGCCTCGGTGAGCGCGATCAGCGCGTGCAAGCGATGGCCGAGCGGTCGCTCCGCGGACGCGCGCCAGGCGGCGAGCAACGCAGGACCTTCCGGATCGTCGCCCAGCGCAGAGGCGATCTCGCCCTCGAATTGCAGGGCCAGCGCCGCCACGTGGGCGTCGATCGCGCGCAGCATCGCCGGGTGCTTCTTGAGTCGCGTCACCACGCCGGGCGTGTCATCGTGGTAGCGCGACGGCAGGCGAGGGAACAGGCTTTGACGTAGCTTTTGCACCCAATTTTCATAGGTGCGAATGGCCACGCCGCCGACGCCGAGCGCTGGCAATACCTCCGAGATGTAGCGCGCGAGCGCGTCGTTGAAGACCACGACCAGCATCCGATCGGGACGAAAGCGGCGCGCATCATGAAAGGCCAAATAGGCCAAGCGATGTAGCCCGATGGTCGTCTTGCCGCTGCCGGCGCCACCTTGGATCACGACCAACCCGGAGTCCGGGCTCGTGATCAGCTCGAATTGCCGGCGATCGATCAGCGGCGTGATCTCTTTCAGGTGCTTGTCGTCGCCGCCCTCTTGGCCGACGCCCAGCTTGCCCGGGCGGTGGTGCTGAGCCGCGCGGGTAGCCGTGCCTGCGCCCCCGGACAGCTTCGTGCTGTTGTTTTCGAGACGGCGCCACTCACCCGTGCTGCGGCGGGCGAACGAGCCCTGCGGTGCGCTCACGCGACGCAGAGTCGAATCGACAATCGTGAGGCTGCGGCGGGTGACGACCGTTCCGGAGACTTCACGGTCGCCGAACACCTCGTCGTAGCCGTCACCTTCCTCGTAGCGGTAGAAGAGCCGGCTGACAGGCGCGTCACGCCAGTCGACGATGCGAATGCCGGCGGCGCTATTGAGGTAGGTGCCGCGACCGATCAGCACATCGCGGCGCTTGCCGTTCTCCTCCAGCGCCAAGTGCCCGAAGTAAGGCGACTTGGGATCGACGTGTACCTCGGTGGCTTCGCGTTTGCGCGTCGATAGGATGTGTAGCCGCTCCATTTGCTCGAGCAGAGGCGGCACGTCTTCCATGCGCGCGGTCGCGATCTGATCGCGGAGATCGAGCAACTGGGCGTCGTAGTCCGTCGTCGGCCGAGGCGGTTCCTGAACGCGCTGAGCGAGGTGCTCGCTGACCTTGGCCAGCGCGCGCTCCTCCTCGCCAACGATGCGATCGAGATCCGGGTCGGTTTCAGCGTTTGTGGGTAGTTCGGCCATCGGGCGGGGGACGTGACAGCGAAAAAAACGGGCCCCGGCGCGTACCACGCACGGCGGATGGAGTCGACGCCCGAACCTCGGCTTGGGCCTTTCCGTGGGGCTCGAAATCGTGCCTGGAAATCGGCCAATTCCGCCTATGATATCCGAATCTTAACGCGCTGTGGCAGTAAGCAACAGGTGGATTGCTTTTCCCACCCGGCGGCCGGTGTCATGCTCCTGGTTGACGCTCCGCCAGGCGTCAGAGGGAGCACGTTTGGAAAACTCAATGCGCGCCATGGTGCTGCAGGCACCGCGCGAGCCCTTGCTCGAACAGCGAGTCCCCAGCCCGCGGATTGGCTTCGGCCAATTGTTGATTCGAGTGCGCGCTTGCGGGGTGTGCCGCACGGATCTGCACGTGCGCGACGGCGAACTGACGCAGGCCAAACAGCCTCTGATTTTGGGCCACCAAATCGTCGGTACCGTGGCGGTGATCGGTGAGGGCGTGGAGGGTTTCACCGAAGGTCAGCGCGTGGGCGTGCCCTGGCTCGGTCGCGCCTGTGGGGATTGTCGGTACTGCCTGACCGAGCGCGAGAACCTGTGTGATCGTGCCGAGTTTACCGGCTACCAATTGGACGGCGGCTACGCCGAGTATACGATCGCCAATCCGCGCTTCGCGTTGCCGTTGCCCGGCTCCTTTTCGGATCTGCAAGCGGCGCCGCTGCTGTGCGCTGGCTTGATCGGCTATCGCGCGCTCAGCATGACGTACCATGCCGAGCGGGTGGGCTTGTACGGCTTTGGCTCGGCCGCGCACATCGTGGCTCAGTTGGCTACTTTTCAGGGACGGAAGGTGTTCGCGTTTACACGTCCCGGCGACCTCAAAAACCAAGAATTCGCCCGGAAGATCGGCGCGGTCTGGGCAGGCGGCTCGGATCAGGCCCCGCCCGAAATGCTGGATGCGGCGATCATCTTCGCGCCCGCGGGCCCGCTCGTGCCGCGCGCGCTGCGTGCGGTGGGCAAGGGGGGCAACGTGGTCTGCGCTGGCATCCACATGAGCGATATCCCTTCGTTTCCGTACGAGCTGCTGTGGGGTGAACGCACGTTGCGCTCGGTCGCCAACCTGACGCGCCGCGATGGACTGGAATTTTTGGAGCTCGCGCCGCGGGTTCCGATCCACACCGAGGTGCAATCGTACGCGCTGAGCGATGCCAACCACGCGCTCGATCACCTGCGCAATGGCTCGGTGAGCGGGGCGCTCGTGCTGACGATCTAGCCGCGCAGCGCCGGCTCGCCCGAGCTGTAAGAAGGCGCGGTGCGCTCGATCCCCAGTTCGCGCTTCAAGGCTCGAGCGAGCGGTTCGAGCTTGTCACGTGCGGCGAGCAGCTCGAGTTCGAGATCACCCGGGCCATCGGCCAGGATTTCCACGCGCGTCGGGAACACGTAACAGCGCAGGCGCTTGACGAGCTGGCTGTGTCCGCGGTCGAGCGCCACGGCGAGCCTCAGCATTCCGGAGAGGACTTTGATCAACCGTGTCTGTTCACTGGTCAGCTGCCGCAGTCGGTCGTGGTTCTTCTTCGGGCGTTCTTGACGGTGGTAAAATACGATCAGCCCGAGCAGCTCGATCTCGTCGTCCGTAAAGCCCCGCAGTGCGGAGTTCTGCACGATGTAGCGTGAGTGTCGGTGGCGGTCGGCGTAGCCAATCTGCCGGCCCACCCCGTGCACCAGTGCCGCAAATTCGAGAAGCTCCCGCTCGTACGGTCCGAAACCGTGGATCTCCAGCGTTTGATCGAACAGCTCGAGTGCGAGCCGTGCGATGTGATGCTCGCGCGGGTCATCGCGCTCGTACTTGCGCGCCAGTTCGACGATGCTTCGACGACGGGGATCGGGGATGGGCGCGTGGGTCGTGGGCGCGCGGCCGTGGCGCTCCAGATGATCCCAGATCACGCCTTCGCGCAGCGAGGCGTCGCACAGGGTGAGCTCCTCGACTTCGGCCATCTCCAAGAGCTCACTGAGCAGGACGCCGCCCAGGTGAATCGTGTCGGCGCGCCCCTCGCCGATGCCCTCGAGCTTGGCGCGCTTGGCGGGGTCGAGCTCGACCAAGCGCCGCGTCAACTCGCGAATATCACGGCGGCGCACGTTTTGGGCGTTCAGCGAGCGAAACGGCGTGCCGTTGACGGCCAAGTGCGCGGCCTCACCCAGCGTCCGGATCGTGCCCGAGGTGCCGACCACGCGGTCGAAACGCAGTTTGTGGGCTTGCGACATGACCTCGGCGGCCGCGCCGTGCACGTAGCCTTGCAGCTCGTACAGCTGGCGCATGCTGAGCGGCGCAGAAGTCCCGTGATGATCGAGCAGCCGCTGCACACCCAGGCGTAGGCTTTCGTTCATGTACACCGCGTTCTGCGTGCCGAGAGACAGCTCGACGCTGCCGCCGCCGATGTCCAGGACCAGCGTCCGTTCTTGTTGCAGATCGAGCGCGTGTCGCACGGCCAAAAAGATCAGCCGCGCCTCTTCGGTGCCTGAAATTACCCGCGGCAGGATGCCGGTCTCGCGGAACGTCGCGTCCAGAAATTCGGTGCCGTTCTCGGCCTCGCGCGTGGCGCTGGTGGCGACCGCGAGCACCTCTTCGACGCCGCGACTTTCGGCCAGCTTCACGTACCGGCGCAGCACGTCCAAGCCGTCCGTGAATGCGCGCTCGCTCAGGCGCATGGTTTCGAACAGGCCTTGACCCAAACGAACCATGGCCTTTTGGCGATCGATCACGCTCAATCCATGATCCGGATTGACCATGACCACGACCATGTGAATCGAGTTGGTGCCGATGTCGATGGCGGCGATTTTCATGCGCGCTCGGGAGTCAGCCGCCGAATCATTCGAGTCAGGCCTTCCAGCACCCCACCGGGAATGCCATGACCGCCGTTGAATGCCAGGAACTCCACGGGTAGCCCTGCGGCGACGAGCTCATCGCGTAGCCGTTCGGCGATCTCGAAGGGCAAGACCGGGTCGGCGCGGCCATGGCTCTGCAACACGGGCAGGCCGCGACGCGCAGCCATCAACGGCAACCACTCGTCGTGGGAGATCAAGGTGCCACTCAGCAGCGCAAGACCGCCGAACGGCCGCGAGCTACGCAGCACGGTATCGGTCGCGAGCATCGCTCCCTGCGAAAAACCGCCGATCACAGTTTGTTCCGGCTGCGCGGCGAAATCACGTTCCAAGACCGCGAGCAACTCGAGCAGCGCGCTGCGTGCTTCGTCGATCCCGGGTGGCACTTCGGCGATCAGCCGTTCGACCGCGCCTTTCGAGAAGCGATCTTGCAAGCGGGCCATATCGATCGGCCACCAAGCGCGCCCGCCGAAGCCGAGCTCCAATGGTGCCTCCGGGAAGACGAAGCGAACTTCGTGTGGCACCGCCAGTTCACGCCACAAGGGCACCAGATCCGTGCCTGGCGCGCCATAGCCGTGCAAGAGCACGACCAGCGGGCCCGTACCGCCGCCTTCGCGATCCGTTCCTCCCGTGACATGCGCCGTCAACGTGCCAAGCTTGAGTTCTCTCATCGCGCCGGACTTTAGCAGGCCAACCTGGGAGATCGCGCGCGCAACGCGAGCGCGCGGCCGAATTTGGCTTTGACGAACGACGCGGCCCGTGATTGGTTGGTTTCAGGCATGGATCTCAAGGACTTGATGGGCGAACTGCTGGGCGAGCTCGGTCGCGTCTCCAAGGCGGATGGCGTGGTGGGCACGGTGCGTGACGCCGGCCAGGCCAAGGTCCTGCCGCTGAGCAAGATCAGTATCGCGTTCGGTACCGCCATTGGTGACGTTGGCGGGACGGCCAAGCGAGGAACTGAAGAAAAAGACGCCGGCGCGGAGGCCGGCGGAGCCGGCGGGGCGATCGTGATCGAGCCGCGCGCGTTCGTCGTGGTCGGTGAGGACGGCGTGCCGCACCTATTGGCCTTGCACCGCGGTAAGACCGCCGTGCTTCGCAAGGGAGTTCAAATTTTGCCGGCGCGGTCCGCGCCGGAGTCGCTGCCCTCGGCCGCCACTCCGCAGCTCGGTGCGGGCGAAAAGAAATAGCGCTCCGGCGCGCGCAGCTCATGCTCTGGCTGGCGGTGTGCGCGCTCGCGCTGGGGCTCTTCGGCCTGCTCGCGTATTGGTTGCCTGTTTCGTTGAGCTGCAATCTTCAAGCCCGCGCCGAGCCTTCGGGCAGCTGGGCCGTGGCCCTGGGCATGGGCATCGGACCGATCGCGTTGACTGCGATCGCAGCTCACGAACTGAAGCCATTTCTGACCTGTCACCTGTTCGGTAAACAGCTCGTGCGCTTGCCGTTGTCTGGCTGGCGGCGTCGCACTCCTCGAAAGTCCGCCCCGAGTGAGCCGGCGTCGCCCGCCAAAGCAAGCCTTCCTGTTGGCTTTCTTGCGAACCTGGATGTGCTCGATACACTCGGCTGGTGGTGGGAAAAAAAGCGCGTTTTCGAGGTCCGATCGCTCGAAATGGACGTCGAATATTCATTTCGGGACGTGGCGTTGACCGGCCAAATCCTGGCTGGCCTGTGCGTCCTGTCGGGAGTTTTGCCCGATCGCTATCTGCTCAACCAGACGCCTGGCTGGGCCTCCGAGGATCGCCTGGCGTTGGCGGCTGACGGCCGATTCCGAATCTGGCCCATTCGCCTAGTCGTGGACGTGCTTGGTTTCGTGCTAAAACAAAGGTCCCTGGCGCGGCGTGCTGCCGTCCCGGTCAAGCAAGTGACTCACACGCCATGAGCGAATCCAAGATCGGTGACATCGTGAGCAGCTTGCTCTCCGGCGTGCATGGTATCTCGAAGACCGAGACCATCGTCGGACAAGCGCAGCAGGCAGGGGATGCCACGGTGATCCCGGTGCACCGCTTGAAGATCGCCTTTGGCGCCGGGAGCGCCACGGCGGGCGGCAAGAGCGCCAAGCTGGGTGGCAAGTCGGGCGGCCACGGCGCGGGCGGCGCGGTCGAGCTCGATCCCGTGGCAGTGATCGCCATCGGCAAAGACGGATCCGCACAATTGCTGACGGTCGAGGGTGACGAGAGCAGCGCTTGGTCCGCGCTGCTCCGTGATGTGCCCGACATTCTGGGTCGGCTGGCAGAGTCCGTCGGTGAGCGCGTGCGCAGCGAGCTCAATGCCCGGAGCGCAGCCACGAACGAAATCGGCGCGGCCGAAGCCCCAGCCGCGAACGCGCTGCCCGAAGCCAAGCGACAATAGGCTTCAAGCGGCGCTGCGCGGCGGCCCGAGCACCGCGCGTACGGCGTGCTCGAAGCGCAGCAAGCACTCGGTCAGGCTCTCGGAATCCACGTTGAGGAACGGCCGAAACCGAATCGAACGCGGCCCGCAAGCCAGGACGATCAGCCGCTCGGCGAAGCAACGTTTGACGACTTGGTTGCGTAGCTCCGTCGAAGGCAAGTCAACGGCGCACAGCGCGCCCAGACCGCGCGCATTGCTGACTTCTGGCAATCGTTCGGCCAGCGCCTCGAGGCCACGGCGCAGTTCGGCGCCGCGCAGCGTGGTATTTTCGAGCAGCCGATCTTCTTCGACGATTTCTAGAATACGCGTCGCGCGGACCATGTCGACGAGCGACCCGCCCCAGGTGCTGGAAATGCGGCTGGGCACCGCAAAAACGCTGTCGACCTCGTCGATTCGGCGGGACACCAAGATCCCGCCGACTTGCATCTTTTTGGCGAAGCAGAGCACGTCTGGCTGTACGCCGAGCTTCTGAAATGCCCACCACGCACCGGTGAGTCCGACGCCGGTTTGTACCTCGTCGAAAATCAGTAGCGCCTCGCGCTCGTCGGCAATGCGGCGCAGCCCCGCTAAAAACTCGGCACGAAAATGGTTGTCCCCGCCCTCGCACTGGATCGGCTCAATCAAGATGGCGGCGATCTCGTGGCCGCGTTGGTCGAACGCGCGTTGCACGGCGGCGATCGATGCGCGTTCGCTTTCGATTGCATCCGCCAGATTACCTGCCAGTGGGAACGACACTTTCGGCGCAGGCACGCGCGGCCAGTCGAATTTCGGAAAATGCAGGGTCTTGGTCGGATCGGTGTTGGTGACGCTCAGCGTGTAGCCAGCTCGACCATGAAATGCCTGTTCGAAATGCAGGATTTGGCTGCCGCCCGCCGGCCTGCCCGCGGCCAGGTTCTTGCGCACTTTCCAATCGAAGGCGGCCTTCATGCCGTTTTCGACTGCGAGCGCCCCGCCTTCCACGAAAAAATAGTGCGGTAACTCGGGGGGGGCAGCGGTACGAGCCAGCGTTTCGACGAACTCTGCGTAGTACGCGGTGTAAAAGTCCGGATTACCGACCTTGACCGTTGCGGCGCGAGCGAGGCGCTCTTGGACGTCCGGCTCGAGCATCTTGGGGTGCCGGTAGCCGAGCGGGTTGGAGCCATAAAAACTGGCAAAATCCAGGTATTTATCGCCCGTGAGGGCGTCGACCGCGAACACCCCTTGGCTCCGCTCGAGGTCGAGGACGAGTGGATAGCCGACGGCCAAGAGGTGCCGACGGAGCGCGTCGTGCACCGCCGCGGGCGGAATGCGCACGTGGCTGGCCATCGCAGAAGACTAGCAGCAATTGCGCAAAAATCACGTTATCTGTGGGCACACGAGCGCGTGGGCCAGTTGCTGAAGGTGTGCGTTGGCCTCCACACAATCCTGTGGCTTACTCCGAGCGCAAACTCATGGACGTACGGGAAATCGCGGGCGCAGTTGGCAACTACCTGAAGGATCATCCGGAGGAGCTCTGGCGCTTGCTACGCAATGCGTTAGCCATGCGCTTCGGGGTACCACTGGCCGCCTTGCGCTGGTTGGCGGTGAAGGGCGCGGGCAAGAAGGCACCGAAAGACGTCGAGCTCGAAGCCGTGCCGCCCGGCGTGCGTGTGGGCGCTTCGCTCGATTTGATGGGCACACCGGTGCGCGCTTCCGCGATCGTTTACATCGAGCGCGTGCGCGCCAACGCGACCGAGCTGTGCCTCGAGATCCGTCTGGCAGAGGTATCGTTGAAGGTGACCGACGCTACTTCCAGCACGCCGATCGCGGCGCTGCTCAAGTCGGGCGCGCTGGATCTGAGCAAGCCCGGCAATCTGGCAGCCTACATGCCGAAGCGTCCCCCGGTCTTGGTGGATGCCAAGGACGATCGGATCGTGATCGATTTGATGCGCCACCCCAAGTTCGCCGGGAACGAAGCCGCTCAGCGGCTGATTCGTGTGCTCGCGCCGTTGGTCACCGTGTCCGGGATCGAGTCTGAAGCGCAGCATCTCGACGTTGCGCTGCGCCCATTCCCCGACGGCGTGGCTGAGGTGATCGCGCGCGTGCGCAATCTGCTTTAGGTCAGCGAGTGATGTTCAGCGTCGAGCCGGTCGCCAACTATCAGTGTCAGGTGGGCGAGAACCCGCTCTGGAACGAGCGTGAAGGGCGCTTGTACTGGGCGGACATCGACAGCGGGCGGCTGTTCCGTGTCGACCACCAAAGCGGCGAACACGAGTGCTTTCATCGTGGGCCGGAAAAGATAGGCGCCTTCACGTTTCAAGAGGACGGCTCGCTGCTGCTGTTCGAAGTCGACCGCATTGCCGTGCTCGAGCAGGGCGGCCAGCGGCGAGTGATCCGCGAGCAGCTCGACAGTGACATGGTGCGCTTCAACGACGCGATTGCCGATCCGGAGGGACGCGTGTTCGCCGGTAGCATTGGCAAGACCGACGAAAGCGGCGGGCTCTACCGCATCGACCTCGATGGCTCGATCCGAACCATGTGGAAGGGCACCGGCTGCGCGAACGGCATGGGCTTCAGCCCCGATTTGCGGCAGTTCTTTTGGACCTGCAGTACGACGTATCTGATCTACGTGGCCGACTACCAGCGGGAAACGGGCGCGCTCAGCAACCGCCGGGTGTTTCACCGCGCCGCTCGTGAACAAGGGATCCCGGACGGCATGACCGTCGATCGCCAGGGCCGTGTCTGGAGCGCGCGCTGGGACGGCTCGGCCGTCCTTCACCTGGACGCCCAGGGAAACGTGCTCGAGCGGGTGGTCCTGCCCGTCAGCCGCGTGTCGTCGGCTGCGTTTGGAGGCCCGCAACTCGACACGCTGTACGTCACCACCGCCGGCGGTACCTGGGGCGGTGACGAGGCCGACGGCACGCTGTACCGCTTCAAAGTGCCAGTCCCGGGAGCGGTCGAGTTCCGCTCCCGGATCCGGCTCTAGCTCACTCCGCGGCGGGGGCAGGTGCGGAGGGCGGCAGCGCCGGAGGCGTCTTCGGCTCGGGCTTGCCGTCCCACCACGCCTTGAGCCGCGCGATGCTGAATGGGCGCGAATACGCGTACAGGAGCATGACGCTGAGCGCGAAGAACAGCCACGCTTGGCCCACGAAGCGATCGTCCACCCAATAGAACCCGCTCGGCGCGTAGAGCAGGATGGTGCTGATGCCGCTGGTCATGACCAGCGGCGGACCGAGCGCTGGACGCACCTTGACCAACGCGGGGGCAGCTAGGAACAGCGAGTAGTAATAACAAGTTAGATTGGTCATCGAGACGACCAGGCAAACGCTGAGGGCCAGCCCCACCCAAAGCAGCCGGGTCCGGCGCAGTGCCCAGGCAGTCCAGGCAAAGACACCGGCGATGATCAGCAAGAACAGCGGCTTGATCTGCTTGAAGCGCAGCAGACGCCCGTCCTTCCAGCCCTTGAACGGATCATCCATGTTGTCGTCACGCATGAAGCGCATGCGATTGTCCCAGGTGTGCTCGAGCATGGTCTCGAGTCCCATGGTGTTGGTCAGCGGGGTCGTCCCGTGCACCTTGATCGTGTGACCGAAGAACTGCTTGTAGGAGTCCGCACCGCACACCACGATGCTGGCTGGGACCAGGACGCCCGCGGCAATCAGCACGCCTGCCAACAACCGGCGGTGGTCGGGGTGTAGGTAGCCGAGCAGCCCGGGCTCGCGCTTGATCGAAAGCTTACCTGTGCTGGCTTGGACTTCACCGGTCGTGCCGAAGCGCACCCGACGGATGATCTCGTACAGGACCATGATCCCCCAGCCACCGAAGAAGATGATTGGGAACACCCGCAGCAGTGAGGACCACATGAGCGCCGCGCCCGCGAGACCGAATTTCCGTTTGCGCGCGCAACAGACTGCGGCGACCAGCAAGAACAACCAGTCTTGGCGCAGGAACGCGCCGCCGGTCCAATAGAAATTGGCCGGCGCGTTGCAGCCCCAGAACACCGTGGCAATGGCCATGATGCGGAAGCCGAAGGCCCAGTAAAAAAGCAGTATGATTCCCACGTGGAAGCCCACGTCGATCATCGATAATATCTTGAAGAAGGTGTCCCCGGCGGGCGCGATGCTCGCGAACAGCTTGCCCGTCATGCCCCAGACCGGCGGCGGATTGTAGCCGTGGTCCTTCTGCATGTTGTCCCAGTAACTACCGACTGACGAGTGATAGAACCAGTCGACGTCCTTCTTCCAGGACTCCCAGCGGGCCGCGCTGAACTTGTCTTTGCACTTCTCGGGGTGGGTCAGGACGTACGTGTCCTTGACCGGCTTGATCAAGTTTTTGTGCAGATCGCGCAGATCGCGTTTGGCGACCGCAGCGCCGCGTCCCAGTTCCACCTCGGCGACCGCCGTGCACTCGTAGAGCTCGGTATAGCCGATCTCCTTGAAGTACTTGGAGCCGAGGTAATAGTGATAGAACTCGTGGCGGTGGTAGTATTCGCTGTAGCGAACGTTGGGATTGAAGAAGTCGAAGTAGGTGAAGAACGCGACCACGGTCAGCGTCACCGCGACCCAGCGTTTCGTTTTCTTGGAGATGCGCTCGCGTAACCGCGCCGCGCGCATTTCGTACATCAAGAGTAACGCGGTCGCGATCGTCAGGAAGATCCGCGTCCCCTTGGTAAACGGCTCCCAGCGGGACTTGTCGAAGATCGCGTTCTGCCAGAAGAAGTCCTGGCCGGGAGCGAAGAGCGAAAAGTGGTCCAGCGACGCGCTCAGCGTCGAAAGCAGGGTCATCACGGGGGCGGGTGTACACCAGTAGGTTCCTGTTGTCAGGAGGGGTACCCGCGCAAAATAAAAAACAACCCGGGTAATCCGTTGGATCACCCGGGTTGGTCGTAGCCCCAGAATCCCGGAGGGGGTGAGGGGCGGCGGCACTGCTCGGCCGCGCGATCGACGCGCAGCCTCAGACGGTACCTAGCCGTAGATAACAAGGCCCTGGTGGGCGCGCACTAGCGGCGCGACCGACCTCGCTCGGCTAACCTCGAGGGTCCACCTCCGGGATAAAGGTACAACTACTAATCATGCCTGTCCTCCTCCGGCCATGGCCGGACGCCCGCGCCTCCTACTCGAACGAGAGAGAGACTCAATCGCTCGGTAAGCTGCGGTGGTGGGCGCTTCCGAAAGGAGACCGTAGAGCGGTCTCGACCCAAGAGTGCAGGCGCGGGGGTGCTCCTCCACCGGACAAGCCCGGGAACGATGATTCCAGCCTGCACGTTGGTTCAGAAACTAGCATGGCCGCCCAGGGCGATCCAGGGTTTTCTTCGTACTTACAAGGCGTTTCGGTAACGCTTCCGGATTGGCCGAACGGCCGCCCATGGCTCGAGGGAGCGCCTCATGCGACGCCTTCAGGCCGGGTCAGTTGAGGCTGGGAGGGAGCGCCGTGCGCTGCGCGTTGAGCTTGTACGAGACCTGACACGGCAGGCCCATGAAGCCGCCTTCGACGCCCACGAAGCTCGAGCACTGGCTGCCGCTCTTCACCGCGTAGTTGAAGCTCATGTCGACCGTGAAGCGCGGTACGTCGGTCGTGCTGCTCGAGCTCAGCGCACCGCTGGCTTTGTCGCTGCGCTCGATCACACAACCGGGGTGCGGATTCTTCGGCGCCTGCAACAGCACTTCGACGCCGCTCTGGAAATCGAACGACACGCCGTCGTTCGCGATCGTTCCAGGGATCGCCTCTTCGCCATTGAGCCAATAGAGCGTGTAGCGCTCGCGCGAGAGCTTCACGTCGAACTGCCAGTCACTGCTGACGCCCAATACGCCTGCCTGGCAGCTGTCGCTGACGAGTTTGCCCGTCGCGTGGTAGGTGCCCAGTCGATCGCCGGGTTCGTGCGCGTCCTGCGCCCGGCCGACGCAGCCGGACGAAACCAATGCCGACAAAAACAGTGACGCGCACACGACGCTGAGTCGCATGCGCGATCTGCTAACAGTTGGCCGTCGATCGGGCCAAAATTCCGGCTCACGCCGGAGGCAAGTCAGGATTGCGCGGAGTCAGAACTGGCGCCGGCCGTGGAGGCCTTGCGGACCAGGGCTGCTTCGAGGCCGACGCGGTTGCGCGCGCGCAGCTTGGGGCGCTTGACCTTGAGGGGAGTGGTGAGCCATTCGTGGCGGCGACGGACGTTCCAAAGTGCGCGGTTCGACATGTGGGCGGCTCGATTACCCGACTTTCCGCGTCTGTGCAACCCCAACCAAGCCAGATATCACTCCCCGACCCAGCTTCTACTGGGGGATGCTGCTCATTCCCGTAAATTCCTCGAGAAAATCGAAAACCTATGGCAGGAATGCGCCGCCCGTCCCCAAACTAGGCAGCATCCGATGACCAGCCCGATTCCAGCCATTCCGCTCAGCGGTGGCGCCGTCCGTTCGCCTCGCGGCCCGAGCTACCTCCTCGGCCGGCGCCTGGGAAGCGGCGCCTTCGGCGCCGTCTTCGAGTGCCTGGGGCCGTTCGATCAATCCTTCGCGCTCAAGGTGTTCCTGCCCGGCAACCGCCCGTACGATGAGGTGCGCGCGGAATGGCTGAAGGAAGCGGAGCGGCTCTATCGTTTGCGCCATCCGAACATCGTCTACGTGCACGATTACTTCGAGGCGGCCGGGATGTTTTACCTCGTTCTGGAGCGCTGTGATCACAGCCTGGACGAGATGCTGCAAGCGCCCTTCACCGATCGTCTGGTGGTGGACATGGCGCGGCAGTTGCTTTTCGCCGTGCAGTACTTGGCGGACAACGAGTTCGTGCACAATGATCTACATGCCGGCAATGTGCTGGTGGTTCAGGGCGAGCGGCTGACGGCCAAGCTCAGTGATCTCGGTATCGCGCAGGAGTTGTACGGCTACGGCGTTGCCAAGCCGTCGATCGTGCAGCATCGCCTGATGTCACCCGAGGTCGCGGCCGGCGGTTACTCCACCAAACAGAGCGATTTGTATCAGCTCGGGCTGCTCATCTACCAAATGCACACCGGCGTTTACCCGATCGATACGACCGTCGGTTACGAGGGCATCATTGCTCAAATCCGAGACGGGGTGCCACGCGCGAAGGCCGAGGCCCTGGGCACGCCGATCGGTGACATCGTGAGTGTGATGCTCCGCCGCCAGGAGCAGTACCGTTACACTTCGGCGCTGCAAGTCTGGGAAGATTTGCAAAAGCTCGATGTCTGGTCGCGTGATCGCGTCGAGCGCACCGCCGAGATCCCCGTGTTCGAGCCGCCACCCCCGACCCAGAACGGATAATCCATGCGCGTCACGATGGTGAAGAAGCGACTGCTGAGCGGCGAGCCGTGCAAGAAATGCGTGGACGCCGAAACGCTGCTGCACAACCGCGGGTTGTGGTCGCGGATCGATGAAGTGGTGTGGGCGATCGAAGGCGAGCCGGAATCAGCGGGCATGAAGCTCGCGGCCAAGTACCAAATTGACCTGGCGCCGTTCTTCGTCGTTCAAAGCGACGACGGTCAGACGCGCGCTTATACGAGTACGTTGCAGTTCATCAAAGAAGCCCTGGGCGGTGGCGCGCTGCCCGCCGCCGCAAGCGTGGCTCGCGCGCCTTTCGCGCCCAACGCCGACGAGATCGCCCAGCTCGCGCTCGAGTTCGACAAAGCGCCGCCGGAACGCACGATCCGCTGGCTGTTCGAGCGCTTCGGCAGCGAAGCAACGATCGCCTTCAGCGGCGCGGAAGACGTGGCGTTGATCGACATCGCCGCCAAGACGGGCCTGCCGTTTTCGGTCTTCACGCTCGACACCGGGCGGCTGCATCCCGAAACCTACCGTTTCATCGAGAAAGTCCGCACGCACTACGGCATCGACATCGAGTTGATGTCGCCCGCGGCCGAACCGCTGCAAGCCTTCGTCGAGAAAAAGGGGCTCTTTAGCTTCTACAACGACGGTCACGGCGAGTGCTGCGGCATCCGCAAGCTGGAGCCGATGCGCCGGGCGCTGGCCAAACGGCGCGCTTGGATCACAGGCCAACGTCGGGATCAGAGCCCCACGCGCACGGACGTGGCGGTGCTTCAGATCGACTCGCATCGCGGTCTGGGCGGCGAGCCGCTGGTGAAGCTCAATCCGCTCGCCGCGTGGAGCCTACAAAAGGTCTGGAGCTACATCCGCGCCAATGACGTGCCATACAACCAGCTGCACGATCAGGGCTTCATCTCCATCGGCTGTGAACCGTGCACCCGCGTGCCGCGCCCTGGAGAACACGAGCGCGCGGGCCGCTGGTGGTGGGAAGAAGCCACCAAGCGCGAGTGTGGCCTGCACACTTGAGGGCCATTGCTAGACCGCGTTGGAGCATCCAGCAGACGCTAGTTGATGACCTTGGTGCCGTTGCCGCGCACGCCGGCCAGCGACACCGCGTCTTCGTCCGCCGGGGTACCGGCGACGTACAGCGTCTTCAGCTTCTTCAAGGCTTTGAGTGGAGCCGCGTCTTTGACCTGAGTCTGTTGGATGCCGAGCTTTTCGAGCTTGGTCAACTTGGCCAGGGGTGCAACGTCCGTAATTTGCGTGTGGTCCAAGGTCAGTTCGGTAAGATTCGTCAGCGTGGCGATGGTGCTCAAATCCGCGACTTGGGTGTGCGCCAGGTCCAAGCGATCCAGCTTCTTCAGCTTGGCCAGCGGCGTCGTGTCCTTGACTTGGCTGTGCGCGGCCGAAAGAGACTCGAGGTTCTTCAGCTCGGCGATCGGCGACAAATCATCGTACTCGCCCGGCGCCAGGAATAGGTCCTTCACGCCCGTGAGGCGCGCGAGCGTGCACGTATCGAGCCGCGTCGTGCGCTTGGCCTGGGACAGATTGAGCGAATGCAGCTTGCCGAGATCCGCAGTCGTGATCGTGCCGTCCGGCTTCTGCAGCTTCTTTCGGACCTCGTCCTCGAGTCCCGGCTGGTCGAACACCACGGTCGTTCCCTTGCATTCAGAGAGCTTCTTTTGCGGTACCAACGGCGCGACTGGAACTGGCACGGGCGGGACGATCGGCGCGACCGCGGGTGGTGGTGCCGGCGGCGCCGCAGACACGGCCGGCTTCTCCGCAGCTGCCGGCTTGGGTGGATCGTCGCAAGCAGCCAGGAACGTAACCAAGCCAAGCACAACGAACGACGTAACGACGGGGGACGACATGGCCGCCCACTCTAGTCCCGACTCGCCAGATCTTGGAAGCGCGGTTCCGACTCGAAAAATCTAGGCTCGCTGCCCTCGGCGGTCAATTCAGCGAGCTGCAGGCGGCCGAAAGTTTGGCTGGTGCTGGGGCGATCGCAATCCAGCAGCGCATCCCCCTGGCTGCAGGGTGCCGGACTCGGACGCCAAGCCGGCGGCGACCCTATTCCGCCTCGAGATCCTGGATCTGTCGGTCGAGCGAAGGTTGCTGAATGTGTAAGCGCTGCGCCGGGCGACCGAAGTTCAGCTCCTCTGCGACCGCCACGAAGTCGCGTAAATGCCGTGGTTTCGTGACTTTTTAAACGCGATCGCTGCGCGGTGATACTCGCAAGGCATCAGCCTACAGAAACATTGGATTGGACGATCGCAGGCGGCGACTCTACTAGCTACAGAGCCGTTTGTCGGAGCAGCCCGATCGTCTCGGGTTGTACGAAAACGCCCCATCTTCCATGTGGCTCGTTCGAGTAGCACTTCAGCGCCCGTACACGTTCATCGTGATGTCGATGCTGATCGTCATCATGGGGGTGTTCACCATCCGACGGATGCCGACGGACATCTTCCCCGACATCGATATCCCGGTGATCTCGGTGATCTGGAATTACGGCGGGTTGCCTCCGGAGGAGATGGAGCGGCGCATCGTCACCAACTACGAGCGCGTGCTCACGACCACCGTCAACGACATCGAGCACGTCGAGAGCCAGACGTTGAGCGGCGTGGCGGTGATCAAAATCTTCTTTCAACCGGGCGCCAACATCGATGGCGCTACCGCGCAGGTCACCGCGGTCTCGCAATCGGTGCTGCGCGCCATGCCGCCGGGCGCGACCCCGCCGTTCATCATTCGCTATAGCGCGTCGAATGTGCCGATTTTGCAGGTCGCTTTGGAGAGCGATTCGCTCAGCGAGCAACAGATCTTCGACTATGGCATGAACTTCATCCGCGCCGAGGTGGTGACCGTGCCCGGCGCCCAGGTGCCGTATCCCTACGGCGGCAAGCAGCGGCAGATCATGGTCGATATCGACCCGCAGCGGCTGTACGCATGGGGGCTTTCGCCACGCGACGTGAACACCGCGCTCGGCTTGCAGAACGTGATTTTGCCCACGGGTACCGCCAAGATGGGCGTCCAAGAGTACCCGATCGTGATCAATTCGAGTCCCGAGTTGATTAGTGAGTTGGGCGACATCCCGGTCAAGACGGTGAACAACACCACGGTTTACATCCGGGACGTGGCCAATGTGCGTGATGGCTATGCGCCGCAAACCAGCATGGTGCACGTCTCGGGCGGGCGCTCGGTGCTGATGTCGATTTTGAAGAACGGCAGCGCCAGCACCCTGGATGTCGTGGACCACATCCGGGAGGTGATGCCGGGCGCTTTGGCCAAGGTGCCGAAGGAGCTGAAGGCTTCGCTGCTCTTCGATCAGTCGGTGTTCGTGCGCGCGGCGGTGAGCGGCGTGGTCAAGGAGGCGGCCATCGCTGCCGCGCTCACGGCGCTGATGATCTTGCTCTTTCTCGGTAGCTGGCGAAGCACGCTGATCGTCGTGGTGTCGATCCCGTTATCGATCCTGGTTTCGATCATCGTGCTGCGAGCGCTCGGCCACACCTTGAACGTGATGACGCTCGGTGGCATGGCGCTGGCGGTGGGCATTTTGGTCGACGACGCGACCGTCGCGATCGAGAACATTCATCGCAATCTGGGCCAAAGGAAGCCCTTCATTCGCGCGATTGTAGACGGCGCTCAAGAGATCTCGGTCCCGGCTTTGGTCTCGACGCTGTGTATTTGCATCGTGTTCGTGCCCGTGGCGTTCATCACCGGCGCGGCCAAATCGCTGTTCGTGCCGCTGGCTCTAGCGGTGGTGTTCGCGATGCTCACCTCGTACCTGTTGTCGCGCACCTTGGTGCCCACCTTGGTCCGATTTCTGCTGGAGAAGGAGGCCAAAGAGCACGCCCAGGGGCACCCCGGTCCACCGGGCTTGGCGCGCCGGTTTTTCGCCGCGTTCGATCGCGGGTTCGTGCGCCTGCGCACCGGTTACGGCCGACAGTTGGCTTGGGCTTTGGAACACCGCGCCCTGTTCATAGCGAGCTTCTCGAGCTTCGTGCTGGCGAGCGTCGTGATGCTGGTTCCGCTGCTGGGTCGAGACTTTTTTCCGAGCGTCGATGCTGGCTTGATCAAGCTGCACGTCCGTGGCGCGCCCGGCCTGCGCATCGAGGAAACGGAGCGGCGCTTCGCCGAGATCGAGAAGACCATCCGCACCGTGATTCCACCAAGCGAGATCCAAACCTTGCTCGACAACTTGGGGATCCCGAACAGCGGCCTCAATCTCTCGCTGAGCGAGGGCGCTTTGATCTCGCCATCCGACGGGCAAATCATGATCGCGCTCAAAGAGGGGCACGCGCCGACGGCCGACTATGTGCGAAAGCTCCGAAAAAAGCTGAATCAGGACTACCCGGAGTCCACGATCTTCTTCTTGGCACCGGACATCTCGACGCAGGTCTTGAACTTCGGTTTGGCCGCGCCCATCGATGTGCAGTTGGTCGGCGTGCCGGGCAAGGAAGAAGAGACGCTCAAGGTTGCGCGCCAGATTTTGGCAGAGATCAAAGCGATTCCGGGCGCGGTCGACGTGCACTTGGCGCAGGTCTTGGGCAAGCCCCAGCTGCGCATCGACGTCGATCGCACCATGGCCGCACAGGCTGGGATGACCCAACGGGACGTTGCAAGTGACCTCTTGGTCTCGCTGTCCTCGAGCTCACAGGTGTCGCCGAGCTATTGGCTCGATGCCAAGCGCGGCGTGCAGTACCTGGTCGCGGTGCAGACGCCGCAGTACCAGAACAACAGCTTCGACGCGGTCGAGCGCACGCCGCTCTCCACGCCGAGCGGCCTCGGTCCGCAGCTCTTGTCCAACGTGGCCTCGATATCCCGCACGGTGGGGCCAGCGAACATCACTCACTACAACGCGGCACGAACTTTCGACGTCCAGGCCAACGTCGACGGCACCGATCTGGGTTCGGTCTCGAGCGCCATCTCGAAGATCGTCGAGCGCATCCAGCCGAGCCTTCCGCGCGGCACGACGATCAAGATCAAGGGTCAAGTCGAGAGCATGGAGTCGTCCTTCAGCGGGCTCGGCTACGGGCTGATCTTCGCCGTAGCGCTGGTGTATTTGCTGATGGTGGTCAATTTTCAGTCCTGGCTCGACCCGCTGGTGATTCTGATGGCTCTGCCGGGCGCGATCGCGGGCATCGTTTGGCTGTTGTTTTTGAGCCACACCACGCTCAGCGTACCGGCCTTGATGGGCTCGATCAT
>DATEPG010000170.1:0-34347 GCA_035273265.1 Polyangiaceae bacterium | reverse complement strand
CGACGCTCACCTGCACCGCCCGACCTCCAATGGGAACGTCGCCGGCCGACGCTGGTGTCTCGTTGTCACCGATATCGTTGGTGTTGCCGTAACCGAGCCCGCCGTAAAAGCCGCGACCCCAACATCGGACGCTGCCCGTGGCGAGAAGCGCGCAGGTTCTGTCGTACCCCGCTGAGATTTGAATTGCCGAATCTCCGAGCACCACGTTGCCGCCAGCACCCGCAGGTTCATCATCGCCGATGCTCGCGGTGTTCCCGTAGCCGAGCTGACCGTATTCGTTATACCCCCAGCAGCGGACCGCGCCGTTATCGAGCAGCGCACAGGTATGCACATTCCCAACACTCACCTGTACGACACGACCTCCGACATTGACGTCACCCATCGAGGCCGGGGTTTCGTCGTCACCGATGAAGCCGCCCAGGGAGCCGTAACCTAGCTGGCCGTAGCCACCGGCGCCCCAGCAGCGGACTGCACCGGTGTCGAGCACCGCACACGCAAAGAACAGGTGCATCGCGACGTGCGCGACGGGGCCGCCGATAGGCACATCGCCGGCCGAGAAGGGCGTTTCCGTGTCACCAATGGTCTCTGTGTTGCCATAACCGTTCAAACCAGTCCCACCAGTCCCCCAACAGCGAAGGGCATGGTTGCTGAGCACGACGCAGGTGTTGGTCTCCCCAGCTGAGACTTCGACCACTCGAAGCGGCGCATTCCCGGCGCTGCCTCCGAGCCCGCTGCTACCGCCAAGCCCGCTGCTGCCTCCGAGCCCGCTGCTGCCTCCGAGCCCGCTGCTGCCTCCGAGCCCGCTGCTGCCTCCGAGCCCGCTGCTACCGCCAAGCCCGCTGCTACCGCCAAGACCGTTCAAGCCGCCACTCGGCCCGCCACCGACTTCAGCACCACCGAGCCCACCTCCAGCGCTGGAATCGCCACTGCTGGCACCGATTCCGGAATCGCCAGCGTCAGGCGCTCCGGCGTTGTCGGTGCCGCTCGTGGGCGTGCCTGCCGCTGCAGTCACTCCGCCCGCGCTGATGTTCCCCCCAGCGGCGGCCCCAGCCTCACTGCCGCGACCGCCAGAACCGCCCCCGCCGTAGTTGCTCGGTGGCCAACCGAGGCCATGCTCTGCATCGCTGCATGCCGCGGCCAAGAATAGCGCCAGAAGAACGCGTTGAGGGTGAGCCCCGCGGGTCATATCCGGGAGTGTAGAGCAGGCGCGATCTTTATCATCGCAAATTGAACCAGCCCGCGCCATTCACTTCATGCCGTTGCGTTGTCGCGCTGAACACACCGTTAGGGCGCAAAGCGGGCCTGCGCGCGCCCCGACCGCCAAAGCGCTCGACGGCTGGCCCATTGCTGCAACTGCGCCAAACGTCATGCCGCCAGCTCGACGCAAATTGCCGAGGAAACCTCGTGGTACATCGAACGAATCGCCCCCGCGCGACAACCTGAAAAGGCCCGATGAAAATCGGGGCTTTTCGCTTTTGTACATGGGAGCCCGCCCCGATCAGCTCACGACAAGGCTTACGTTCCGCGGAGGCGCTCTAGCTCCTCGACGTCGGCCAGGTCCTTGTGGCGACCAGCCGACTTCTTGTTGGCAATGAGGGCGGGCTTGCCGATGTACGGAATTGCGTGGCCGTCCAAGTCGAACGTCTTGGCGTCTCGAAGAGCCTCGTCGAAGGACACGCCGCTGATCTTGGTGAGCACCTCAATCTTGAGCGGCGCGATGCCGAAGCGATATGCATCGCCTTCCGTCGCGAAGTGGCCCGGCGCGACCGCATGTGCGCGAAGGGGTGCCCCAAAGGCCTCGAGCGCGGCAAATACGCGCTCGGAATTCGTGCGCGAAGGTCTGACGAATACATCCATGTCGTCAGTGGCGCGAACGTGGCCGTAAAGGATCACCGCCCAACCGCCCACTAGAAGGAACTCCGCGTTGGCTTCGCAGAGCTCTATCAGCAAGTCCGCAAAATCCTGAGGAAGTTTAGCCAAGCCCCGCACCGGCTCTCACAACTTCACCGGGCCACTCCGAGCGCGGAATTTTGGAAAACCCGCCACGAAGCGCCTGATGATATTCGATCAGTCGGACAGCAGCAGCGAGCCTCTCTTCCGGCGGGCTAGACTCGTATGGCGACGGCTTGAAATCGCCCAGCGCAACGACTTCGACCGTCATGCGCACAGCCCGAGCAGCGGCTCTGAGTTTTCGTTCGGCGTTCCGAGCCTCGGCTTCGTCGGGCATCGACGCATCGTACCATACGACGCTCAGTCTTTCATGCCGCAATCCGAACGCGAAAGACCGCAGAAAGCTCGTGCTACAATCGAACGAATCGCCCCCGCGATTTGAATCTCCGATCGGCTGTTCGTCGCGGCTATCGATGCGCTGGCCAAACGGCGAGAGCCAGCGCTGAACAGCCGTGACTAGGGCGTCGAGTTGAGGAACACGTTGACGCCGAAATCGGTCGACGTGGCGATATCCATTCGCCCGTCGTGGTTCAGATCACTGACACCTAGGCCATCCGTGGCGCTTCCGATTGGGTAGTGCGCCGCGCAAGTGAAGGTTCCGTCGCCTGCGCCGAATAGGATGGCGAGGCCGCCACCGGTGTTGATCACCAAGTCTTGGCGTTGATTCTGGTCGAAGTCGATGGCGAGGACCTGATAGACCGAGGTCGAGTACTCGACGGGAGGAGCGAACGAGCCATCGCCCCGTCCCAAAAGGATGCTCAGGGATTCGGACTTCCAGCTGACGAGGTCGAGTTTGCCGTCCGAATTCAGGTCTGCCGTGGCGAGCCGACCATGACCTGCGCCGGTTGCATACTGGCCGCCTGGCGCGAACGTCCCGTCGCCTTTGCCGAGCAGCACGCTGGCTTTGCCAGCTTCGAACAGGGCGAGCGCGAGATCGAGTTTGCCGTCGCGGTTGGCATCGAACAAGGTCACGCCGCTCGGACGCGTCGGTAGCGGCACTGGGGGTTGAGCCGTAAATGTGCCGTCACCATTGCCGAACAGCAGGGTGAAGGTCTGTGGTAGATCTTTGACGAGCACGAGATCCGGGCGCGCATCGCCATTGAGATCGCCGACTGCCGTGGCGCTGATGTTTTCGTGCTGTGATCTCATTTGCGGCGCAAGCTGTCCGTTGCTCGTGCCGAGCAAGACGCCGATCGTCGAGTTGGCGTCCGATGTCAGGACGTCCTGCCAACCGTCCCCATTGAGATCGGCGGGAAGCGCGCTTTCGGTGTTGGAGCTGGTTTCATATTCGACATAGGGGGAAAATGTGCCCAGCCCCGTGCCAAACAGTACGTTCACGGCGCTGGCGCCCGGACCGCCACGCCACGAGAAGGCGGTGGCGGAGACTGCGTCGAGTTCGCCGTTGCGGTCGAGGTCCACCAACGCCAGGGACTGTGCCGGCAATGAGGTGGCATAGATCTCATTGCTGCCGAAGCTGCCATCGCCATTGCCCAGATGCACCATCACCGAACGTCCATAGCCGGTTGCCAAGTCGAGCTTCCCGTCGCCGTTCCAATCGCTGAGCGCCAGTAGCTGCCCGCCTCCCACCTTGCGCTTGTAGCTTTCAGGCTGGAAAGTGCCGTCTCCGTTGCCGAGCAGCAAGCTCAGTGACGAACTCAACAAGTCGGCGGCGCCGTCCCCGTTGACGTCAGCGATGGCGATGCGTTCGAGGCACCTCTGCCACGTGGGATAGAAGGCGTTGTTCGAGAAGGTGCCATCTCCGTGCCCGAGCAAAATCTGGACACCCCCCTGCGATGATTGGTTCGGACAGCCGACGGTGAGCGCGAGATCGGCTTG
Source organism: Polyangiaceae bacterium (assembly GCA_035273265.1). Classification (GTDB taxonomy): domain Bacteria; phylum Myxococcota_A; class Polyangia; order Polyangiales; family Polyangiaceae; genus PMG-095. The sequence continues at coordinate 30,561 of DATEPG010000170.1, read as the reverse complement.
TCCGTCCGCATCGAAGTCGTCAATCGTCAGTGTGCTGACGCCAAAGGCGCCTTCGGACAGCGGTTGCATGGCGAAGGTGCCGTCGCCCATTCCGAGCAGCACCGTCAGTTCGAGATCGCCCACCGTCACGAGATCGAGGCGTCCGTCGCGGTCGAGATCGCTGGCGGCCATGGCAACCAAGCCATTGCCGGTCGAGGCCAGTCGCTTGTTGCCGAACTTGCCGGTACCGGTGCCGAGCAGTAATGACACGGAGCCTGTGTCGTCGGCCGCGGCGATGTCGAGGCTGCCGTTCCCGTCGAAGTCGCCGAGCGCGAGCCCGCGCAGGTTGCCGTCAACCGAGTAGGTCACTCCCGGAGCGAAGGTTCCGGTCTTCGCGCCCAAGAGCACGCTCAAGCGATTGCTCTTCCGATTGCCCACCACTAGATCGAGGCTGCCGTTTTCGTCCAGATCGCCAGTCGCAATCCAGGTCGCTCCGTTTTCGGTCAGCAACGCTTCCAAGCCGGTGGAGTACGCGACACTGCTGGTGAACGAGCCATCGCCGTTCGAAAACAGCACACTGACGCTGCCCTCGGCGTTGCTGATCGCGAGATCGAGCCGACCGTCGTGGTCCCAATCGCCGCTGACCGATGCATTGACCGAACCATTCGTTTCGCGAGCCAACGGACCATCGAGGATAGGGGTGATTGCCCAGTCGCACGTCCGCAGCAGGCGCGAGGGTTCGAGCGCCCCGCCGTCACCGCCGTCACCGCCATGTCCACCGTGCGCCATCCCTGAGCCGCCCCCGAGCATGCTGCCGAGGCCGGCGCTACCGCTCATGCCCGCTCGACCAGCGCTCCCACCGGCGCTGCTGGCGCCAGCGACGGCTCGTGATCCAGACGCAGCTCCGACGCCGCTGCTACCGCCGCTGGACTTGCCGCCTACCGGGACGGCCGGACCCAGATCCGCGTTCCACGTCGGAAGCGAGAGCTCAGTGCGCGCACACGCAAGCAGCGGCGCTGAAGCGACCGCTGCGAAGATCAGCGCTCGGAGCTGCGAGCGCAACTGAACACGCGCGCGCGAGCGCACCCCTTCGAAGTCCGTCATGGCTGACGAGTCGAGCTGCAGCGCATTCGCGTCAACCAAAGAAGCGTCGTAAAGGTCGGGATCCACTCCCGCGAGCGCCGCCGCGGCTCCCCGAGCGCCGCCGCGGCTCCCCGAGATCGAGATCCGGTCCGCCACCCTCCGCCACGCCTGCCGCGAATGCAGCACCCGACCGCGGGTCGCTGCTCGGCCCGTTAATGTCCGAGCTACTCGAAGACCTTGCCTCCGGCTCCCGCGCCCGGTAGCCGATCGTGGTGCCCTCCCAGCCCGCCGACGCTCGGATCTCCCTGACGACGCTCCGAGACCTGCTCGGGATCGCCCGAGCGGTCTACGTGGAGTGGGCCCCCTCCGCCGGACCGATCGAACTCGACGAGCTCCGGTCGCTCGGTGCGGATTTAAGGGACGCCTACCAGCGCCTGCTACGGGCCCGCCCCGGAACCGCATCCGACACGGCTGCGTGGGCCAAGGCCGATCACGCGACCCAGCGGTTGGGCATTCTGCTTGGCGAGCACACCAGCACGAGGGCCCTCGTTCGCGCCGTGGGCAGCCGCTTGGGCGTGGTGCCCACGGTCCCTGGATTCGATCCTAACCGCAAGATCCGTGAGCGGGTCAAACGTGGCTAAGCTCTTGCTGCCGCCGTGCGCTGGTGCTGGTCACTGCAAGCGTGCCGTAGCCCCAGCCGCCCCACGCACCTTGTCCCGACTCGAACGTGCCGTCGGTGATCAGGTTCGTGGACGTGCCGCTGTTGTCGAGGATCTGCACGTCATCGACGAATAGGTCGGCGTCGAGCCGGCATCGGAGGAACCATTTCGCGTCATCAAGCGCAGCTTCGGCCTCGAGAGCTGCGCTGTGGTGCGTAGTCGTAGCGATTGCTGAACTGCAATAGCTTAATCTGAAACTAGGACGAAACTATCGAGCCAGTGATTGCTGACGAGCGGAAGCGATCGATGACAAGAGAATGAATGTGACAAATTCAGACAAGACCCATTGCATGTCCGCGGTGCACGGGTTATGGTCTCGCACGCGGGGTCACGTCGTGTAGTTCGTAACACTTGGGAGGAGTTTAACGATGAGTTCTACGCCGTTGAAGGGTCGCCGGACATCTGCAATCGCCCGACCTGCCACAATACCGGTTACCCGGTGCGCTACGCCTCTGCGCCTTCAATACAGCAGCTGATCGCGTCGGTGCATTAGTAGCGAGTTCGCCTTTTTAGAGCGAATTCGACGGCTTGAGAGCCGTCACGACCCGTGGCTGGGCCGCAAGGCGGTTAACTCGGCTGCGCGCGGGGGCAATCCGCTTGGCTCGTCCTAGCTCCGACGCGGCACCATCATCCCTGATCGGCAAAGTTCTAGAAATATCGGGACTGGGGCTCAGTTTGTCTAATGCAATCTGGGAGAGCGTCATGGAAAAAGAATGTCGTTGTTCGTTGTGCGTAAGTGTTGCCTGCGGTCAAGGCGCTAATTGTTTGCCCCTGAGATATGCAATTGCCGGTCGCCGTCAAGTAATTGGGGCGCTTCCCCCAAGAGGAACATAAGCATGGAAAATCAACGACTAGGTCAAAGTGATCGAGGGTGGAAACAAAAGCTCCGTGCCCGCCGCCTGATTGGACTAACACTGGCGTGTCACTTAATGGTGGGCGTGTCATCTTGTAGTGCGCCGGTCGAGTCAAATGAACAAACCGCCGCGGTTGAACAGAAGATCATCGGTCCCGATGGTCACGAGCTTTATGGTGCAAAAGGGGCGGTCGACTTTGTCTACACATTAGTGGGACCAAGGGGCCCCTCTGTAAGCTGCACCGGCAGCATGATCGCTCCGCATGTGATCCTGACGGCTGCCCGTTGTTTCCTCGTGTACTCCGACGATGCCGCCCACGACGGCGAAATAGACGTAAGCATCCACTACTACGATCCTAAATCCGGGCGTCGTCCCGTGTATGAGGGTACTGCTCATTGGACCGCACACCCCAGCTTTCCAGGTTACACTTGCGATGGCCCCTGCCTTCCGGAGGTTTTTAGCGTGGCAAACTGGGCCAAGAAGAATGACCCCAAGCACGGGCGTCGGCGCGTGCATCCTGGTCCTCCTCTTTGGTTGCGCCTCCCGCGCTTTCCAGGTGAGATCGTGGATCCGTTCATTGCCGACGAGGCAGACACGGCCAAAAATGACCTTGCGGTGATTGTCGTCCCGCAGGAACTGGGTAGTCAGGAGTCTTGGCCCACTGATTATCACGATTATCTCAGAGTCTTCTCGGACGCCGCTGACCCCCACTTGGACGCTTCGCTGAACGCCTTCGGTGCTGGGCTCTATGAGTATGGCGAAGCTTATTCAGATGATAAGCTTCGATATGCCAACTTCGACACGTCGGTGGAAAACAATGACTCTCCGGGGCCCGATTTTCTGAGGTTGGAAGGGCGACAGAATGACGATCGCGTCAACATGTGCAGAGGCGATAACGGAGGACCAGTCGAGTACAGTGTGACGGTTGAGGGGCAGTCTGTGCCCACGGTTGCGGCCGTTTGGTCCGGTTTCAATATGGGCATCGATATTCACGATTTCGACCCACTTACCGTCACCATTGAGTCGCCATATTGTGCAAATAATAACCATGCTGATGATGACTCATATGCATGTATCGTGAATGACGCCCACGTCCTATGGCTCGAGGGCGCCACCGGTCTCTCTTGTGTCGACCAGACTGGTGGGAACGTTGGATACAAACGGTGCTTTGATCTACCCATGGTCGAGGACGCGCCGGGTGAGGGGCTGTACGCCGCCAATGTGGCGACCGCCATCGTCATGTCGGCACTTTAGTAGCTAATCGAGGCCGTCCAAGCGCCTTGCCGTGCGCTAAGCAAGCTGCCGGACGGTGGACGTAATCAGAAGGCAATTCTAAAACTGCGCACGAGACTGGTTACTGCAGCGAAGGCTGTAGAACTCACGAGAAGGAGCATCGAAACATGTGGGAGCGTAATGGAAAGCTGTACCTATCTGGCTTTGTGGGGTTAACACTGCTGCTCGGTGCATGGCAAGCATCAGCCGCGGATCATTCGCGTACGCGCCCGACCGGTCCGCGCGCATCCGGTCCGCGCGCATCCGGTCCGCGCCCGACCGGTCCGCGCGCATCCGGTCCGCGCGCACCCGGTCCGCGCGCACCCGCGACTCGCAATACCGTAGCAGTAGAGAATCAACATGTAAGTCTCGTCTCATTCAGTTGGGAAGTTGATCCCGAGGGCGAGCTGGGTGTGCGTCTGCCCACTGGCGACTACTTTGCGCCTGCAGGACGTCCCCTCTGCGGCCTGACCCCTCCAAGTGCAGAGACAGTAAAAGCCTGGCACAGCCTCGCCCAAGCTGCTTTCCTTTCTGGGAAGACTGTCTCTCTCGGCTACGCGGATTGCGGTAGTTTTCGTTATATACGCTGGCTTTCTCTCAATGGCTAGTTCGACGCCGAATAGGCGTCGTCTCGCTACGACTTGAAGTGGCGACAGCGAATTAAAGTAACAGCTGGGGGAGTATAGTCGTCCAAGCGCCGTGCGGTGCGTCAGCAAGGTGCCGGTCGATGCGTCGTAATTGGAAGGCGATTTTGAAGCTGCGCACGAGACTAAGTGCTGCAGCGAGGGTTGTAAGAACTCACGAGAAGGAGCATTGAAACATGTGGAAGCGTATTGGAAAGCCGAACTTGTCTAGCTTAGTAGGATTAGCTCTGCTGCTCGGCGCATTGCCAGCGTCAGCCGCAGATGTACAAGCTCAACAGGTCTATGGCGTCGGGTACAGTACCGAATTTGCCCATGGCGAACTGAATGTTAATCTGTGGGATGACGTCTACTATGCGGACGTAGGGGTTTCCCCTGGTTGTGACATATCCGTTCCAAGTGCAGAGACGGTAAAAATTTGGCAAAGCCTCGCGCAAAGTGCTTTGCTTTCCGGAAAGACGGTGTCTATCGGGTACACGGATTGCGGCGACTATCATTACATACGCTGGCTTTCTCTCAATGGCTAGTTCGACGCTGAATAGACTTGCCCACTCTCGCCAAAGAAAGACAGGGGTCCCCTTGGCGGAATACCCCTGTCGAGTCGGAGCTACTTCAGGACAGGCGCGCCGCCGGCCAACCTCAGGACGTTGCAGACGTCGCCGCACTCGCATCGACGCGGACGCCTTTCTCAGTCGCGTGCCGCCCACGCTGGCAGCCGAGCAGCGAGTGCTGGTCGAATCGTCAGCTCCGTAGCGACGCCGTCAGCCGTCCGATTGATCGGGGTTGACCGGCGTTACATCGGGCGGCGTGGGCGCGACTTGCGGGCTCTCGACCTCACCATCGCCGTCGCGGTCGCGCGGGGCCGGCGAGGGCGCGGGCGGTGCGTCCTTGGTTTTCGTGCCCGGCTTGGGCTGTGGCTCGGCTGCCGAGGGGGGATTGGGCGCGTGGTCGGTCATTGCCGCTTGGCGATGCACTAAGCATGCCGCGCGGCCGGGAAGCGCTCGCTCAGTCCGGGATCGGCTCGAGCTCGACGTCGAAGTGGATCGGCGCGGTGCCGGCTTCTACTAGGCGATCCCAAGGGAAATATCCCGGTTTCTCGATCGTGATGCGGTGTTTGCCGGCGGGCAGTTTCACGCCGCGGGCGGCGACGTAGCCGAGCGGCCCGATGTATTCTTCGTCGATCGTGACGGCCGCGTCCCGTGGCGATTTCGCGCTGCGTTCGAGGCTGAGCGGGGCAGTGACGGGCTCGGGGCCGAGGACCTGGCAGCTCGTGAGCGAGAGCACGAGGCACAGCGCGAGCACGCCCGCCGCCAGGAACGCCAGGTACGGCGTCAACCAGCGGAGGGCCTTCGCCAGCGGGGATTCGTCGCTCATTCCCATTCGATGGTCGCGGGGGGCTTGGAGCTGATGTCGTAGGCGACGCGGTTGATGCCTTTGACTTCGTTGATGATGCGCGCGCTCATCTTGGCCAGCACTTCGTGCGGCAAGCGAGCCCAATCGGCGGTCATGCCGTCGCTGGATTGAACCGCGCGGATGACGCAGGTTTCTTCGTAGGTGCGATCGTCGCCCATCACGCCCACGCTGCGCACTGGCAGCAGCACGGCGAAGGCTTGCCACACCGAGGAGTACAGGCCGGCAGCGCGCAGCTCTTCGTCGACGATGGCGTCGGCTTTGCGCAGCACGTCCAGGCGCTCGTTGCTGAGGTCGCCCAGGCAGCGGACGGCTAGGCCCGGGCCAGGGAAGGGGTGGCGCCAGAGGACGTCGTGCGGCATGCCCAGGGCCTCACCCACCGCGCGCACTTCGTCTTTGAACAGCTCGCGCAGGGGCTCGATCAGCTTGAGCTTCATGCGCTCGGGCAGGCCGCCCACGTTGTGATGGCTCTTGATCACGGCGCTCGGGCCTTTGACGCTCACGCTCTCGATCACGTCCGGGTAGAGCGTGCCTTGCACCAGGTATTTGGCATTTTCGATGCGGTTGGCATGTTCGTCGAAGACATCGATGAACAGCTTGCCGATGATTTTGCGCTTCTTTTCGGGATCGGTGACGCCGGCTAGGCCGTCGATGAACAATTTGCGCGCGTCGACCGGGATCAGGTTCAAATGAAAGCTCTCGCGCATCGTATGCACGACGCTTTCGAACTCACCCTGTCGCAGCAGGCCGTTGTCGACGAAGATGCAGACGAGGCGATCGCCCAGGGCTTTGTGGCACAGCACCGCGGCGACGGACGAGTCGACACCGCCGCTCAGGCCGCAGATCACGCGCTCGTCGGGGCCGACGGCCTCGGAGATTTTGGCGATCGCTTCGTCCACGAAGGAGCCGGGGGTCCAGCTGGGCTCGAGCCCGGCGACCTCGAACAAGAACGAGCGCACGAGATCCAGGCCGCGTTGGGTGTGCGCGACTTCCGGGTGAAATTGGATGCCGTACATTTTGCGTTCGGGGTTGGCGATCGCGGCCATGGGGGCGTTGGGGCTGGTGGCGATCACGCGGAAGCCAGTCGGCATTTTCGTGAGTTTGTCGCCGTGGCTCATCCACACGCCGGTCTCTTCGCCGTTCTTGAACGCCGAGAAGATGCCGCAGTTCTCGCTCACGGTCAGCTTGGCGGGGCCGTACTCGCGCTCAGTGCTCGGCTCGACTTTGCCGCCGAGTTGCAGCGCCATCAGTTGCTCGCCGTAGCAGATGCCGAGCACCGGCAAGCCGAGCTCGAACAAGCCCGGATCGCTCTTGGGCGAGGCTTCGTCGTAGACGCTCTGGGGGCCGCCGCTCAGGATGATGGCTTGGGGGGCGATCTTTTTGATCGCGTCGAGCTTGATGGTGCCCGGGTGGATTTCACAATACACGTGACACTCGCGGACGCGCCGCGCGATCAGCTGGGTGTATTGGGAGCCGTAGTCGAGGATCAGAACGCTTTGCCGGGCTGCCATGATGGCCCTCCCGCTAACATGGCGACCGGGCGCGGCAAATCCATTCGGCCGGAGCCTCGAAATGCGCTCAATCTCGGTGTGTCACGTAGACCACGACCTGTGCCGCTCCGCTCAGGGCGGCCTGGAATGCGCGCAAGCTGCTGCGGCTGAGCGTGCCCTCGGCCGCCCCGCCGCGCCAAAGATCGACGATCCGGCGGCGCGGATCGAGTGAGGCTCCCAGTCCGCGCTGCGCGGCTACGCGCTGCGCCGCGGCCAGGTCGTCGTTGGAGAGCTGGCTGGCTACGAAGCGGTCGAGCGCGCGCCGCACTTCGAGCGTGGCTTTGCGGGCGTCTTCGTCGCTGGCTCGGATTTCGATCACCAGCGCCGCGGCGCGTCCCCCGCCGATGATCGAGGCGCGCGCGGAGGCGTTGATGTGTTCGGCGCTGAGCGCGAGCGCGAGCGGTCCGCGCGGAGCGTTGAGCAGCATCGCGAAGGCTTCCGCTTCGCGTTCGAACTTCACGCGTGAAGGGAAGGGCAGACCGAGGTAGGCGCTCTCGGTGTTGGCCGAGTCGGGCACGGTGATCGTCAATTCCCCGCTGCGCGCGGCGCGCTCGGCACTGGTTTGGCAACGCCGAGGATCCTCGCGCCAGGGTGCAAACCAGCGATCGAGCGCGCGGGTCGCGGCTTCGGCCTGGGCGTTGTCTTCGTTGGCCAAGACCGCCACTCGCAGCGGGCCGTGCAACACTTCACGGCCGCGCGCGGCCACTCCGTCGCGATTGGCTTCGGCGAGCGATGCCCACGTGCCGCGAGGCTCCAGCCAGGCGCGGTGATCCGGGGCGAGCGCGTCGAGCAAGCGGGCGTAACCCGGGCGGGGCGCGCCCCCGACGGCCAGAAAGAGCTCGCTTTGCGCAGTGGCTAGCGCGTCGGCCGCCGCGCTGCGTTCGCTCAGCGCCCGAGCCAAGGCGCGCGCCACGCGTTCGGCTTGTTCGCTGGCGCTCTCCAGGGCGCGACGCGGCGCGTGCGCCAAGAGGCCCACCGCGTCCGGGGTGATCCAGGGTTCGAGCGCCACGTCGGCGCTGGTTTCGTGGGCAGCCATGGTCAGAGCGAGCGCGCTCTGACCGGCATTGTCGTTGCTCTCGGCCAGCGTGCCGCACGGGCTGCCCAGCAAGATCCACAGTTCGGCTTGGCCGGGCTCGGCGCGTAGGCGCGTTTCCAGCGGCGCGCGCTGGGGCCGGGTTTCGAACTCGCGCAGCGAGTTGGCAAATCCGCTGAAGGCCGGCCGCTCAGCGGGATGCACTGTGACGGCCACCATTCGCCGCTCCGGGCCCGGCTCCTGCTGACCGGTCAGGGCGCGCCAGGCGGCGCGCGCGGCGGCCTGACGTGGATCGCTCGGTTCGATGATATTTTCTTCGATCGCGCCGGGCGCGGCGGACTCGGGTGCGTGCGCTTCTTCAGTCACGAGGGTGACGGCGAGCGCGGTCTCTTTGGGCGTCACTCCCGGTTCGCCTTCGGGCAAACTCAAGTCCACGCGCAGGCAGGCACCGCGCGGTCGGGCCTGAAAGGCCACGCGTTCCAGGGTAAAGCCGGGCAGAAACGAGCGTAGGCGCGAAGCCAACGTCGCGCGGCGGGTAGACAGCGTGCGCAACGACGCCAGCGCCGCGTCGGCGTCCGCGACCCGCAGCGCGACCGACAAGCGGCGGGTCCCCTCGGCGCTGTCTGCTTCGGCGGCGTCGCTCGTGGGCCAAGCGTCTTCCGGCGCGTCTCCGTTGGGCCAATCGGGGACCTGCTCGAGCTCGCTGGCCGCAGCATTGACGAATTCACTCGAGCCCAAAGCAGCGAACGCACTCGCGCGCGTGGCGAAAGCAAAGCGGCGATAGCCCTCCAGCTCGGCGCGGCCCGCAGGCGTGCTCAAATCAGGCACGGCCGCGCCCGGCAGCTGCCCGAGCTCACCCGAGCATTCGGCCACGCCGGCCTCGGCTTTGCCCGTGAAAGCACGGCTGCGCAACGCGGCCAGGTGCTCCTGAACCAGGCGCAAGGCGTCGTCTCTTTCCGCAATCGGCGTCGCGAGCGCCGCGGTCACTTGCTCGATGAACGCGCGCGCCGCCGCGCGATCCGCGCTCAGCACCGCCAGTTCGATGCCGTGTGCGGTCGGCACGCTCACCACCTCGCCGATGCCGCGCGCCGACAGGCGCGCCAAGATCAACGCGGAGAGCGCCACCGATGCCACTGCGCCGCGGTCGTGGGCACTCGCGAACGCCACCGCAGGCAAGGGATCGCCCAGGCGCACGACCAAGTTGATCGGCGGGTGATTGTCGACTTCGCGTCGTTCGATTCGCGCGCTGCCTCCGCGACTACTGCCGCTCGCCGAAGCGCCGTAGGGGCCGTTGGCGTGCGAGCCGCCGCAACCGCCGAGGAGTACCGCCAGCACACCGGCGATGCCGGCCGCCGGGCGTAAACCGCGTGAGTGGAGGGCCGGCCGAGACGAGACGCGCACGGCGTCCCGTTTACCACACCCTCTTTGATCTCACGCCGCCAGTTGCGCCTCAGCCAACAAGGTCTGTAGTCGGGCCTGAATTTTATGCTTCTTCGAGTAAACGGTCTTCACGCTGATGTTGAGCCGCTCGGCCACGGTTTCCGGGGCCAAACCCTCGCCAAAGTACAGCTGGATGAAGGCGCGATCTTTGTCGGTGAAATGCGCCAGCAGTTCGCTGACCAGGCCGGCGCGTTCGCGCATCAGCGCGCTCTCGCACGGGTCGGGCAAGCTCGAAGACAATTCCTCGGCTTCGCTCAGGGCCGCACGACGGGGTTCGCGGCGGGCGCTGCGCAGAAAATCGTAAGCCGTGTGGCTGGCGAGCAGGCCGAGCCAGGTGCTCAGCTTGTTGCCGCGCTCGGGATCGAAGCTGCGCAGCTTGTGTTTGTCGTTCGCCAGCAATTGCACACAAAAGGTGGCGTAGATTTCGCGCAGATCTTCTTGCGAGACGACGCCGCTGAAGCGCGCGGTGACGCGGTTGATGGTGCTCAGCACCAAGCGCGAGAAGCGCGTGTTGAACTCGCGCCAAGCATGCGGGTCGTCGCTGATCAAGGCGCGAACCAGCTTCGCGTCGTCCGTGGCCGGCGTGCCTTGCATCAACACAGCGGCTTCTTGGTTGGTTTGCTCGGTACGTTGCGGGGCGGTGACGGTGGTGAACATGGTGAGTGGCTCCTCGGCTTTCGAGAACCCATTCAGCACGCCGCGTGCCAAGGACTTAGCTCAATGAAAACAGCTAGTTGCGATAGCGTAACCGACCGTAACAGCGTCACCTGAGACGCGTCACAGGCGAGGCTCGGGGCCGCTAACGAAGCCAATCTACGCGCTGGCCGCGTGCTAGTTTCCCTCCTTAGCGCATGCCTCCGCGACTCAAGGCGATTTTGCTCCTGGCTCTGTATCTGTTCAAGACCCTCGGCCGCCGCATCTTCACGCGCAACAAATCAGGCATCGCGGCCTTCCGCAGCAACTACGACGCGGACGGCTTGCCGCCGGTCTCGCTGACGGAGCGCAGCTCGATGCCGGACTTCAGCCGTTGCATTGCCTGCGGCTTGTGCGATCGCGGGGAAGCCGGGCGGATCGCCGCTTCGGGCGGCGCTTACCGCGGCGTCATGACGCTGGTGCTCGCGGGCTCGCGCAGCATGCCGGACTACCGCGCTGCGGCGTACAGCTTTGGCTTCGTGAGCGACGAGGTGTTGGCCGAGAAAGAGGCCATCTGTCCGACGGGCGTGCCGTTCCGCGCCATCGCCCGCTTCGTGCGCGACAAGGCCGCCGCGGTGGGCGGGCCCTTGCCGCTGCCCCCGCGCATCGACTCGCTCCCGCCGTTCACTTCACCAGTGTCAGCCGCGGCGCGACGCTGAAGGCGGCCACGTGCCCGCTCTCCTCGGCGATGTACACGTTGCAGCGCTCGTCGACGCGCAGCAAATCCGGGATTAAGTCCGAAGGCAGCGTGCCGATCACTTCGCCGTCGCGCGGGCGCACCACGTGCACTTGGTGCTGCGGCACGAACAGCGCACCGTTGCGTAGGACCGGCTCCAGGCGGCGCGGTTGATCGGCGTCCACATGGCGCGAAAACACCTGATTGTAGCGGAGCGTGCCGGTGTTCGCGTCTAGGCAGATCAGCGCGCCCGAGGCCGAGTTGGCGATCAAGGTCTCATCCACGGCGAGGAACGCGGTCGTGGGCGACGACAGGCCCGGCGCCTGATCCCAGAGCGCGCTACCCGTCGTGCGATCGTACGCCGAGAGCCCCATGCCACGACGATCGCGGGTCGGGATGGCCACCACCTGCGCGGACAAGAGCGGCGCTTGTCCGGCGGCCGGACGCTCGTCGAGCTCCTTGGACCAGCGCACTTCGCCCGACCAGAGATCCACATGGTGCAGCCGAGTCGGCCCAATCGGCCCACCCGAGAGCGCGAACACCGCGTCGTGATCGATGCTCATGTCGCCCGAAAACGGCAGCCGATCGCGCACGCGCCAAACGACCTCACCGCTGGTCACGTCCAGCGCCAGCAGGGCCGAATCGCCCCCCGCCACCAAGATCAGCTTGCCGGCACGGCGCACGCGGTAATTGGCCGGGCGTTTGGCAGTGTAGCGCCAGCGCACGTCGCCGGAGACCAAATCTAGGGCGGTGACCGAGCGATCGCCCTCGGCGACGACCAGCAGCTTGGGCAAGCCGGCCGCGTTCACCAAAGCGCCGGTTGCGCCGCCGTTGGCTCGCGGCGCGACGTGGGCCGTGAAACGCGCTTCGCCGTTGTCCAAGTCGTGCAGCACGATGGTGCCGTCCGGATGCAGGCGCGCCAAGCCGAGCGGGGTGACCACACTGGCTGCGCGCGGGGTGGGCACGCGCCACAAGACCTGGCCCGAGCCGCGTTCGATGCTGGCCGTCTCGCGCTGCGAGCCGACGATCAGCCGCTCACCGCACTGAAACGTGGCGCGCAGATCGATGTTCGGCACCGTCGCTACCCAGCGCGGCAGGAAGCGCATCTTGCCGCCCGCATCCCACATGCCACGTTCGGGGCGCGCACGGGGCAAGCCGAACGAGCGATAGCTGTCGGGCTCGGGGTTCTGCAGCGAGTCGTCCGCGATGCTGTCGGCCAATGAATCCGAGAGCGTGGTCGCCGCGCGAACCAGCGCTTTCAGGCGCAAATTGCGAACCTGATGGGGGTCGTGGCTGCGGTAAGCGTCGGCCAGGGCCAAGGCGAAGCGAGCCGCAGCGCCGACGAACGTACGGGCGTCGAGCTCCGGGAAAGAGAGCTGCTCGTGTTCGGCGGCGTCGCGGGCGCGCACGCTGAGCGTCATCGGTCCATCGCCCGGGCCGCGACGCACGGAGAGTTGCACGCCGTCCACGCTGGCGCGGCGGAACACGGCGCGCTGCGCCCGCCAAGCGTCGAACACGTCGTCGCCCAGCATCACCAAACGTTCCGCGAGCAAGAACAAGCAGGCCTCGCCCAGCGAAACGACGCGGTTGCGGCAGGAAAGCCCGAACGAGCCGCGACCGAGCAACGAGTGCAGATCGGCGCGTTCCAGTTCTGAATTGTGGCTGCTCGGCGCCCCCGCTACCGCGCAGCGCAGGCGGGCCGTGGCGGAGAAGTTCAACCCGCCCAGCGCGCGCGGCGCAATCGTCGCCAGTTCGCGAGTGACCGGCCTTCGACCGAAGCTCGGCCAAGGTGTATCGAGCAAGCGTCGAGCGCCGCTCAGCGAAGCAATGATCGCCGGCGGAGCCTGGCGTAGTGGCGCCTCCTCCAGCGCGGCCAAGATCGCCCGGCGCAGCTCGAGCAGCTCGACCCGGCGCTCGTGGACTGCGACCTGGGGCGACGGGCCGGAGCGAAACACGCTCACCAACACGTCCGCGCCGTCCGCTTCGAGCCCGATTTCCCAGGCCTCATCGTCCGTGTAAAGCTGCAGGGTCTCGCGATCGCGCTTGCCGCGCGCAAGCGACGACACGGCCATGCCAAGATCCGAGAGAAGAGCTAGCGCCTGACCTTCCCCGAGTCGTGCCGTGATATTCACACCGTCGACGATCACGTCGAACAGTCCGTACAACGGCGCAAGCGCCGTCGTGGGGGCGGTTTCGGGGCGGGGGCGAACAACGACCTGTATTGCCGACATCCAGTGAACGCAATCGTATGAATCTCCAGCCAAGAACGACACTTTTGCGCGGCGATCGCACAAGATTGGACAGCGCACGTGGACCTAGCTAGGGGCCGCCGGACGCGCGTCGAACCGTCGAACCGGATCGAAGATCGAGGCAATGTCGGCCGAATTTGCGCAGTTTCCTGGTGATCATCCACGCGCTGGCCGGTCAAGAATTCCGATCGGGGCGCCCTTGCTGGCGGTTTTGGTCAGTTTGCCCGCTAGCGTGTGGCTCTGGGGTTACACGGTCGACGACGCCCTGATCACCGCCCGCGTTGCCGCGCACCTGGCTCAAGGGCTCGGTCCACGTTTCAACCCACACGGTCCGCCGGCCGACGCCGTGACGCCGCTCGGCTACGCGCAGCTGCTGTCCCTGTTTGGGGAAGAGAGCGTGCTCGGCACGTTCCGGCTCGCCAAGTGGCTGGGACTCCTGACTTGGCTGGCGGCGGCCGGCCTGCTCGGGCGGCTGATGGCGCAGGTCGGCGCGCGCGCGCTGCGCTTCACCCCGCTGTCGGTCGTGGCGCTGAGCGCACCGCTGGCCGCTTGGGCCGTGTCCGGGATGGAAACCGGATTCGTCACCCTGCTCACGACCGTTGGCCTGTGCGGTGGATTCGCAGGCGCGTTATCGCTCGGAGTCGCGGCCGCCCTTCGGCCCGAGTTAGTGCCCTTTGCGTGGCTGCTGGTCGCGGGCCAAGCGTTCGTCACGCGCGTGGGGATTCGGCGAGCGCTGCTGCTGGCTGCCGCTGCGGTGCTGCCGACGCTGCTCGTTGCCCTGGTTCGGCTGAGCACCTTCGGTCGGGCGGTCCCGCTCTCGTTTTATGCCAAACCCTCCGATTTTGCGCACGGCTTGCGTTACGCCCTGGGCGCGTTCGCATTCACCGGGCTGCCTTGGCTGCTAGTAGCGACGCCGCGAGAGTTTCTGCGCCTGCCCCACGCAGCCCGGCCGCTGTTCGCCGCGCTGTTTGCGCACGCTGCCGCGCTCGTCCTGTGCGGGGGCGATTGGATGGCCTTCTATCGCTTGGCCGTGCCCGTGCTGCCCGCTGCCGCACTGGCTGCCGCGCATCTCGCCGAGCATGCACGGCTGGCGTTCGCGATCCCACGCCTCGTGCTCGCAGTCAGCGGTGCTCTGCTGCTCGCGCTCGGCCTCGGTCCCGCCGCGCGCCAAGTCGGCGCCGATCGCGCGCAGCTGATCGCTCGCGCGCGTCCAGTGCTCGCGCAAGATCAGCGGATCGCGACGCTGGACGTGGGTTGGGTCGGCGCCGCGTCCAACGCCGACGTGATCGATCTGGCGGGCGTGACCGATCCTCAAGTGGCTCAGTTTCCAGGCGGTCACACCTCCAAGCGCATCCCCGGTCCGTGGCTCTTCGCCCGCCAACCGAGCGCCATCGTGCTGCTCTTAGCGCGCGGCACGGCCCTCGAAGCCCCCTTCGAAAATAGTATTTTCGCGCGCGCCGTCGAGCAGCGGGTAGCAACCCTGATCGCGGCCGAATTCCGAGTACGCAGCGAGCTCGCACTCGCCGATCAGACCTACGTCGTGCTCGAGCCGAGCGCCGAGCGCTAAGGGCTCGTGGCTCTACCGGCACTCAGGCGAGCATCGATTCGGAGTTGCGTCGGCGACTGAGCTCGAGCAGCGCGTCGCGCAGGGCGCGTGCATCGGCATAGCGATCGCGGGCCAGGGGCGCCATGGCCTTCTCGATCACCACCAGAAAGTCGGGCGGGATCGTGCGCAGGGCGCGTTGCACGCCGCTCTCGCCCTCGGCCTCGGGCGCTGGCGGGGTCGTCCAGAGCTCACTCGGTCGGAGCGGAGGCGCGAAGCCGGCCAGGCATTCGTACAGCACGCCGCCCATGCCGAACAAATCACTGCGCTGGTCGATCTCTTCGCCCTGTTCTTGCTCGGGCGACATGTAGCCGGGCGTGCCCAGCGGTGCATTGGCGTTGGTCAGTCGGGTCTCCGCCCATTCGACACGCGCGATGCCGAAATCGAGCACTTTGACGTGTGGCACGGACTGTCCGGGCACCTTGGCCAAGAAAATGTTGCTCGGCTTGACGTCGCGGTGAACGATGCCCGCAGCGTGCACGGCGCCGAGCGCGTCGCACAGTTGTAACGCGACCGGCACCAGCTCCGCGGGCGTCATGGCTCCGACGCGGTGTAATCGCTCGGCGAGCGACTCACCGTGCAGGCGTTCCATTACCAAGTAGCTGGTGCCGTCCGGCAAATGCCCGTCCTCGTACACCTCCACCACGTTGGGGTGCCAGGCCAGGCCGAGCGCCGCGGCCTCGCGCCGCAAGCGGTCGGCGGCGATCGTGTCGTGCGCCACCGCCGCGCGCAGCATTTTGACGGCAACCAGCTCGCCATTGGCGAGCCGCTCGGCCTCCCAGATCGTGCCATTGGCGCCGATACCCACCTTTTCTGTCAGGCGGTACTGCCCGGCCAAGACCAAGCCCGCTTGAAAGGCGATCGAACCGCGTTCGCGCCTTTCACGCAGGGTCGCCGTGCGTTCCAGCGTATGGATGCGCACCAACTGGGCGCGCGACTGGGCGCGACGACGCTGTTCGTGCAAAAACAGCGTGCCTGCGATCACGCCGACTCCGGTGCCCAACGTCAGGTGCAGCGTCAGCTGGGCCATGCTGTCGATGATCCAGGACCCGACACCCGCGCCGAGCCCGCCCAGGAGCGCGCCAGCCAGCGCTGGCCGCATGCTCGATTCACTAAAGTGAACTTCGAACACGCGTTGTTCGCGCGTGTCACTGGCGGGCACTCGCGAGACGCGCCCCAAGGGCAAGCCAAACAGCAGCGGCAGCGCGCTCAGATCGGCTTCGCGCGCTAGGGCGCACAAGCCATCTTGCTCGTGCGCCGCGTCCTCGCGGATGCGAATGCTGCCGCGCCAAACGCCGGGGGCTGTGTGCAGGGTTCGCCATCGCTCCGTCCACACTTGATCCCCGCCGAAGTGATCGAGTCGTAGGAAAGCTTGCGCCGGCCCGTCCGCTCCTCGCAGCACGTGCGTCCAAACGCCCAGATTTTCCGGCCCCACGACGTGGGGCGCGGTCTTGGCAATCGCATCGCGCCCCCAGCGGGACGCAAAGTTGACCAAAGCCGCGTGCCACAATTCGATCGGGACCAGCCTGGTTTCGTCGCTCAAATAGTCGCGATCGAGCTTGGTGCGGGCCAAAAAAGCGTCTGCTTCGGCAGGGCCGTGCTCGCTCTGGACGTAGCTATACAGACTCTTGAGCCGCGATGCGGTCGTTTCTCCCCGGCTTCCCGCACGACGTTGCACGTTACTTCGAGGGTACTCGCTTGCATAACGACGTCAAGGCGTGGAAACGCGCATTCACCGCACGCGCAAGCCACACGCGAATCGCGGTGGTTTCGGCCACGATTCCGGATAGCTTCACGGTACTTTCTAGGCATTCCACGGACAGCGGCCGAGGCTCGTTTTGCTCATTTCGGGTATTTTTGGCGCACTTCGAGGGAAGCAATTGCTCCCTCTGGTGCTATAGTGAAAAACGGATGTCTCGTATTGGGTCCACTAAACGGCACCGAACCGCACTTGGAGCGCTCGCCCTTGCGCTGATCGCCACCGTGCTGCTCGAGCGCCCAGTTCCCGCCAACGCCGGCACCCTCGGCGTCATCGAAGGCCAAACCTTAGACGTGGGCGCCGACAAGTTGAACGTCGACATCGAGAAGGGCACCGCAACCCTCGAAGGCCACGTCGCCGCGACTTTGGGCGACATGCATGTGGACTGCGCCCGCATCGAGCTCAAGTACGACGAAGCACCGAAGGTCAAATGGGCCAAGGGCAGCGGCGGCGTCACCGCCAAGCTCAAGGGCATCGAGGCAACCGCCGCCACGTTCGAGGTGGACGTCGCGCATCGCTCGATCAAGTTGAGCGGTGGCGTCAAACTGAGCCGCGGTCGGGGTTGGGTCACGGCCGACAGCGCGGCGATCGACATCAACACCCGCAAGGTCACGCTCGAAGACGTGAAGGGCTCGATCCCGGTACAGGCTCCAGAGCGCTGAGTTCACGGCGGTCGCGGGCCCGTACGAAGCCGTCTGGCTTGGTCGCGGGCGCGCGGGTCTGCTGCCCCCAACTGTGGCAACTAGGATCACTCGGCTTTTTAGGCCGGTGAGGGGCTTTATTTCAGAGGCCCGCTTTTTGCTTTCAGTGCTAGGCTGTCCTCTGACTGGGGTTTCTGGAGACCAACTCCGGTAGGACGCCATGGAAATCAAGCAGCAACTCCGCCTATCGCAGAGCCTCGTAATGACGCCACAGCTGCAGCAGGCAATCCGCCTGCTTCAGCTTTCGCGCTTGGAGCTCGTCGACGAGGTTCGTAAGGAACTCGACAATAACCCGGTGTTGTCCGACGAAGAGCCCGCCGAGCGGCTGCGGAACTCACCCGGTGAGGTTCGCACGATCACCGAGCACGGTGGCGGGGTCGAGGACCGCGAGTACCAAAGGCCGGAAGCCAAGGCCAGCGAGAAGGCCACGCGCGAGGTGGACTGGGAGAAGTTTCTCGAGAACCGCACGCAGCAACAGGCGCCCTCCGCGTCAGGCCGCAGCGGCTTCGAGGATCTGCCGCCCATCGAGCAGAACCTGACCAAGCCCGGCAATTTGCAGGACCATCTGCTGTGGCAATTGCAGATGAGTGACTTCGCCGAATCCGAGCGGCGCTTCGCCGAGCTGATCATCGGAAATCTCGACGAAAAGGGCTATCTAGACCTGGTGGGCATCGAACGCCCCGACGGTACGCGCACGCCCGATCTGACGATCGAGGACCTCGCGGCCGAGGCCGAGCTGAACCCGGAAGATGCGCCGTTGGTTCTGGAAATGATCCAGGTCTTCGACCCAATCGGAGTCGCCGCGCGGGATCTGCGAGAGTGCTTGCTGATCCAAGCCAAGGTTGCCGGCTACGAAGATGGCGAGCCGGAACTCGAGATCATCAAGAATCACCTGCATCACCTCGAGAAGCACAACTATCAAGCGATCGTGCGCGAGATGAAGATCTCGCTCGAGGACGTGTACGAGGCGGCCAAGACGATTCAGGAGTTCGAGAGCCGTCCGGCCCGCAACTTCACCGACACGGATGACCGCACGATCGGCATCACCCCGGACGTATACGTGATCAAGGACGAGGGCGAGTTCGTCGTGCTCGACAACGATCGCGGCGTGCAGCGGCTGTTCATCAACGAGGCGCTGACCAAGCGGCTGATGAAAGATCCATCCGCCAAAGAGTTCATCGGCGAGAAGTTGCGCAACGCTCAATGGCTGATTCGCGCCATCGAACAACGGCGCAAGACGATCATCCGCGTTGCCGAGTGTATCGTCGAAAAACAGCGAGACTTCTTCGAGAAAGGGGTGGCCTTCTTGAAGCCGATGATCTTGCGTGACGTGGCCGAGGCCGTGGGCATGCACGAATCGACGATTTCGCGCGTCACGACCAACAAGTACATGCACACCCCGCAAGGCTTGTTCGAGCTCAAGTACTTCTTCAACTCCAGCATTCGCCGGGTGGCCAACGAAGACATCGCGAGCGAGAGCGTGAAGCAAGCGATCAAGACCTTGATCGATCAAGAAGACAAGGCCAACCCAGTCAGCGACCAGGCCATCGTCGAGATGCTCGAGAAGAACGAGGGCATCAAGATCGCGCGCCGCACCGTTGCAAAATACCGCGAGATGCTCGGCATTTTGGCGTCTTCCAAGCGCAAGCGCCTATTTTGAGATTTTCGAGGCTGGGGGCTTAAGTTTTCGAGATCTATTTCGGGGGCAGCGAGCTCGCGGTGACCGACCGCTCTCGGGTGACTTGGGTTCTGGCTGGCTCGGGGGAGAAAGCGCGCCGGCGGGCAGGGAAGCCCGCTAGGCACTCGCTTCCGGCGTGGCAGTTCGGCTAAACTGAAGCCGAAGGCCCCTAAAGCCCAGGAGAGACATGATCAGCATCACTTTTCGCCACGTGGATTCGAGCGACGCCCTCAAACGCTACTCTGAGGAGAAGATCCAGAAGCTGCAAAAGTTTCTTCGACAGCCCATGACTGCGAAGGTGACTCTGTCCGTGGACCGCTTGAAACAGATGGCGGAGGTTCGCATCTCCAGCGGTGGCGAACACCTGGAGGCCAAGGAGGCGACGAATGACATGTACGCCTCGATCGACGTCGTGCTCGGCAAGCTGGAGCGCCAGATCCGCAGCCAGCACGGCGCGGCCAAGGCCAAGGCCAAGGGCGGGGAGAGCGTGCGCAAAGCACCCGCCACGCGCGTTCCAGATCTCGAAGTCGATCCGCCGCGCGCCAAGAGCGCCGCCAAAGTCGTGAAGAAGGCTGCCAAGAAGCGCGTGGCGAAAGCCAAACGCTGAACCTGGCACGGACGCCCCATGCGACTCTGTGACATTCTTACAATCGATCGCATCATCGTCGATGCGGACGGCTCGCAGATCCCGAACAAGGATGCTGCGCTGAAGAAGCTGGCCGAGCTGCTTTCGCCTGCGGTCGGGGTACCGCAGGCGGAGGTGGAAGACTTGTTGATGGAGCGCGAACGCCTGCAAAGCACTGGGATCGGCGATGGCGTCGCGATCCCGCACACGGCGCTGGATCACGCGGAGCAGCAGGCCTCCGCGTTGATCCTGTGCACGCGCGGAGTCGATTTCGACGCCATCGACGGCAGGCGCGTGCACATCGTGTTCGGCGTGGTTGGCCCTAAACGCGCGACCGGCGAGCATCTGCGCACGCTGGCCCGCATCTCGCGACTGCTTCGCGATGACCATACTCGGGCGCGCATGGTCGCCGCGGCTAGCCGTGAAGAGGTGTACGGACTGATCGCAGCCCACGACGCGAGTGAGAAATAACCGTGTACTCGGAGCCCCCGTCACTGCTGCCGCACGGGGTGAGCGTTCGCGCTCTGCTCGATGACTCCGCGCTCGGTCTGAACGTGCGCTTGGTCGGCGGGGCCGCCGGCTTGGGCCGGGAGATCCGACACCCGCGGATTCAAAAATCCGGACTGGCCTTGGTCGGACATGTGCAGGGCGTGGTGCCGAGCCGCATTCAAGTGCTCGGTGAGACCGAGCTCAGCTATGCGGAGTCGCTGACCCCGGAGCAGCAGCTACGCGCGGCCGAAGTGTTCTTCTCGCTCGGCGTGTGCTGCGTGATGGTCACGCGTGGCGTCGACCCGCCGCGCGCGTTCTGTGACGCCGCCGAGCGCACGGCGACGCCGCTGGTGGTCTGCGCCGAGCGCTCCTCGCAAGTCATCACCGCCGTCCACACCCTGCTCGACGAGCAGCTCGCACCGCGCTCGCGCATCCATGGGGTGCTGGTCGATGTCTTCGAGGTCGGCGTCCTTTTGCTGGGCAAGAGCGGGATCGGCAAGAGCGAGTGCGCGCTCGAGCTGGTAATGCGCGGCCATCGCTTGGTCGCCGATGACGTGATCGAATGTGATTATCGCCCGCCGGCCATGGTCTTTGGTCAGCCCGCGGCGTTGCTCCGTCACCACATCGAGGTGCGCGGGTTGGGCATCCTCAACATCAAAGATCTGTTCGGCGTGACGGCGATCCGCGAACGCAAACGGCTGGATCTGATCGTCGAGCTGCAGCTCTGGCAATCGGACGCGCCCTACGATCGCATCGGCCTGGAGGATCGGCACCGCGAGCTGCTCGGCGTACCGATCCGTGAGGTGGTGTTGCCGGTTCGCCCGGGTCGAAACATGAGTTCGATCATCGAGATCGCCGCGCGCAACGAGCTGCTTCGGCAAGCCGGGCATCACCCCGCACGTGAGTTCGTGGAGCGTGTCGAGAAGGGCTTGCTGCGGCCGGAGGAGCCCGAAGAACGCATGCATCGCTCGCCCAGCGGTTCGTTCCGCTTCATCACCAGCACGCCCAACGAGAGCTCTGCGCCGCCCCCGGTCATCAACCCGGAGCGCCGATGACCGACACCAGGCGCACCTGGGTCGTGGTCGTGACTGGCGTCAGTGGCGCCGGCAAGTCGACGGCCGTGCGCGCGCTGGAGGATTTGGGCTTTTTCTGCGTCGACAATCTGCCCCCGCCGGTGATGAAGAGCACGCTCGAGGCGTTCGCCACCGCGGGTGTTCGCCGGATCGCGATCGGCGTCGACGTGCGTGTGCGCGACTTTCTCGACGCCGCCAGCGCCGCCCTGGAATCCTTGCAGGTTCCTGGTGAACGGGAGCTATCCGTCCTGTTCCTCGACGCTTCGGATGAAGCGCTGCTCCGTCGCTTTTCCAGCACCCGCCGCCCGCACCCGCTGAGCACCACGGTCGAACCCGGCAGCGAACGCGCCGCGACGGCCCTGCTCGATGGCATTCGCATCGAGCGTGAGTTGCTCATGCCGCTGCGCGGTCGCGCCACGCTGGTGCTGGATACCACTCGACTGAGCGTGCACGACTTACGCCGGGAAGTGACGGCGCATTTCGGTCCCGGCGCGGACCGCGCCCCCCACATGCGCACGCGCTTCGTGTCCTTCGGCTTCAAGTTCGGCACCCCCGTGGATGCCGATCTGCTGTTCGACGTGCGCTTCCTGGACAATCCGTACTTCGTTCCCGAGCTCCGAGAGCTTTCTGGCAGTACCCAAGTGGTCAAGGACTTCGTCTTGGCGCAGCCGGATAGCCGAGGGTTCCTGGAGCGGGTCGCCTCGCTGCTCGAATTTTGTCTGCCGCGTTTCGAACGCGAAGGAAAAAGTTACCTCACCGTCGCCATCGGGTGCACCGGTGGCCGGCATCGTTCGGTGGTGATCACCGAAGAACTCGGGGCGCTGCTCCGCAAGCGCGACGGCGTTTCCATCGACATCCTGCACCGCGACGTCGATCGTGTGCGGATGATGGGTCCGGGCGCCGATCCCGATCACTCGACTGCCCCCCAAAAGTTAGCAGGAGCCGGTGTGCCATGAGTAGTTCGCGTGGAACGTTCGAAGTGCGTAACAAGCTCGGGTTGCACGCCCGCGCGGCGACCAAGCTCGTGCAACTCGCTTCGAGGTTTCCGTGTGACATCTTGGTCAGTCGCGCGGGCCAGGCGGCCAACGCCAAGAGCGTCATGGGGGTGCTGCTGCTGTGCGGCTCCAAAGGCACGAAGCTGGACATCGAGGCCACCGGCGAAGAAGCGGCCGAGGCCGTGCTCAAGCTGGGTGAACTGATCAACAACCGCTTCGGAGAAGACGAATAAGGCTCATGAGACCAGACGGCTCGAGCATGCTCCAGAGCGGTGCCGCCCTGGTGCTCGATGGCATCGCCGGTTCGGCCGGCTATGCGATCGGCCGCGTCGTGATCGTCGACACGCGTCGCTCGGGCATCGTGCGCCGTCACATCGTGCCCGAGGCGGCCGCCGAAGAACTCGCGCGCTTCGATGACGCGGTGCTGCTCTCCGCAAACGAACTGCGCATCGTGCTCGCCGCCAAGCAGGGCACCGCCAGCCGCGCCGAGACGTCGATCCTGGAAGCGTACGTGCTGATGGTCGAAGACGAGACGCTGCGCGCGGCCGTGGAGAGCAAGATCGCGAGCGCCGGGATCTGCGCGGAATGGGCGCTCGATCTGGCCGTGGCCGATATGGCAGCCGTGCTGCGACAAAGCGGGGACCCGTATCTGGCCGAGCGCAGCCACGATTTCGAATTCGTCGAGGATCGCTTGCTCCGCACCATGGCCGGCAAGCAGGGCGCGGTCGTGCTGCCCAAGGACGGCACGCCCAGCGTGCTGGTCGCGCACGATCTGTCGCCGGCCGAAACCGCGGGCCTGACCAAGGATCGAGTACTGGCGATCGTCACCGAGGTCGGCACACGCACGAGCCACACCGCGATCTTGGCGCGCGCGCTGGAGATCCCCGCGGTAGTCGGTGTGCCGAACTTGCTCTCGCGCGTGGGCACGGGGGACGTGATCGTCGTCGACGGCGTGCACGGCCAAGTCGCGATCGGCCCCACTGAAGCGCTGATCGCGGACACGAACGCGCGCGCTGGCCGCTTCAGTGACGTCGCGCGTCACCGCCGTGAAGCGCGTGATCGGCCGATCCGCACGCGCTGCGGTGAAACCGTCGAGCTGCGTGCCAATATCGAACTGCCCTCGGAAGCGGAAGGCGCGCTCGAGCAAGGCGCGCGCGGTATCGGCTTGTATCGCACCGAGTTCTTGTACCTCGATCGCAGCGAGCCACCGAGCGAAGACGAACAATACGAAACCTACCGACGCGTGGTGGAGGTGCTCGCCCCGTTGCCCGTCACCTTGCGAACCTTCGACATCGGCGGGGACAAGTTCGCGTCCGTGTTCCAAGTTCCGTCGGAAATGAACCCGGCCCTGGGCTTGCGCGCGGTGCGTCTCGGCTTGGCTCGGCAAGACATCTTCCTGACACAGCTCCGCGCGATGGTGCGCGCCTCGGCGCACGGCCAAATGCGAGTGATGGTGCCGATGATCGCGTCCATGGGTGAGTGGCGTCAGGTCAAAGCACTGTTTGCCCAAGCGGTGAGTGAGGTCGATGCGGTGGGACAAATCCGCAGCCCGCAAATCCCGCTCGGGATGATGGTCGAGGTTCCGTCCGCCGCGGTGCTGGCCGACGAATTTGCGCTCGAGACCGAATTCATGAGCATCGGCACCAATGATTTGGTGCAGTACACCCTGGCCGTGGATCGCTCGAGCCCGGAGCTCGCATACCTGGCTTCGTTCTACGACCCGGCCATCTTGCGCCTGGTACGCATGGTGATCCAAGCGGGCAAGAACCGCTCGCGGCCAGTCTTGGTCTGCGGCGCGATGGCCAGCGATCCGCTAGCTGCGATCTTGCTCGTGGGCATGGGCCTCCGAGAATTGAGCATGGAAGCGGCCGCCATTCCCGAGATCCGCGAAGCCGTGGCGAGCGTGACCGTGGCTGAAGCGGAAGAGGTCGCGCGCACCTGTTTCAGCGCCGACACGGCCCGGGACATCGAGCGCATTTTGCACGAGCGATTCGCGGAGCGCTTGGACGCGGGGGAGTGAGACGCACGGCATTAAATCGTTCAGCAGCCTCAGGTGTTACCGGCTCCAGTCGACTGAGACGGCGGTTTTCGCGTCGACCACCGCTAGCGCGTCGAACTAGCGGGCTGAAACCGGCAGGGTGAGCTCTTGCGCAACGAGCCTGAGCGCCTTGGCTCGCGCCGGGTAGTAAACGGCTCCGAGGTAGACAGACCAAATGAAGCCGGCGGCCAGCAGGGCGAGGCTCGCGCGTCGAAAAAATCTGAAGCGGAACGAACGGCCACGGTGCTGGCGCGTGCGTTGAAAGAGCGACCAAGCGAGGGCCAGCAGACTCGCAGCCGCGCCGAGTGCCCAGCCGACGCGGCCAGGGGTAATGGCGGCCGCAGTGACCAGCGCCGTACGGGCGGCCTCGCGCAGGTTCGCGCTGCTGACCGGGGCACGAACGCAATCGCTGCACGCAGACAACTCGAGATCGACGACCACGGCGGGGTGGTCCGAGAGCACTGTGGTCACGCCGTTCTCGAGCAGTATCGGCTCGGTCAAGGCCTGGCGCGTCTCGATTACGCGGATCCTCGAGCTGCTGCCGTTGCGCACGAAGATCGTGTCTGGGCGAGGGGACGGGGTCGTGTCCCGGAGCTCATCGAGATCGATCAGCGCTTGTCGCGGTAGCTCTTCCGAGCCGGTGTTGAAGTCCCCGCCGAGTACCAGGGGCCGCGACCAATCTTGACGCATCGAGAGAATTTGGCTGGCCTGAGACAGCCGTTCGGCAGCATAGCTATCGGTGTCGTACTGCGCTTGAAGGTGCGTGTTTTGAACTTCGAGCTCGCCCACGGGCGTTCGCACGAGGAAGGTGGCGATGCCCTTGGCGGCGAGCCATTCGAGGTGCCAAAAGGAATGGCCGATTTGCCCGCTGGCGAACGGAAGAAAGCCAATATTCTCGAGCGGGAGCTTGGATGCGGCGAACAAGCCGGTCATGCCATAGCGCGTGTGCGCCAAGTGGCTGGCGTAGCGGTAGCCGTGGCGCTCGAGTCCGCGCTTGATCGTCAGGCCGTCGCTCTCGGCCCAAATTTCCTGGAGCAGGATCAGATCGGGATCGAGTTTCGCGATCGCGTCCGGAAGTGCCGTCATTCGCGCTTGCAGATTCGTCGACACCGCCGGCAGACCCCAAGCGTTCCAACTGAGAACCCTGAGCCGCTCGGGCGCGTCGGCGCGCGCTATGCTCACGACGCCGCAAGCCGCCGCGAATGCGAGGCCTCGGACAAACCGGTGGAGGTTGGCTGTGGGCACTTCGGTGACGTCTCTTCGTGCCTGGGTTCGCGCTGGGAAACGGAACCTAGGACAAGCTAATTAGTCTACCCGATCGCCCGCGGGCGCGCTCGCCGGCCTTTGGTACTGGTTCTACTCGATCTACTAGCGGCGATATGGAGGGCGATCAGCAACTCTCGCGTGTGCGCGACCGATACGGGGGATGATGCGCGGCTGGGCTTTGATTTTGGGGGTCGCCTCGCTGCTGCTCGCGTGCGAGGCGCGACGCGACGCGGGGTTCGGGGGGGCGGCAGCTCGGTCTTTGGTCGTGATTCACACGGCTGACTTACATTCGCACCTTTTTCCCGAACCACAGCTGATCAGCGCAGTGGACGCGGCGCGTGGCCTGGGCGCAGCGGGTGGAGTCGCCGAGGTCGGCGGCTTTGCGCGCATGGCTCGCGTGATCAGCGAGATCCGCGCCAGCGCACCTCACAGCGTGTACTTGGATAGTGGTGATCGGTTGGAGGGGACGGCCGCCTTCAATGAATTCGGGGGTGAGCCGGAACTGCGGGCCTTCAGCGCGTTGGGGCTGGGGGCGGGCGCGCTCGGCAATCATGATCTGTCCTTGGGCGCTGAAGCCTTTGCGCGCAGCCATCGGCAGTTTGCCGCCTTTCCGGTGCTGGCCAGCAATTTCGCGGATAACGGCTCGGAGCTGGCTTCGGCACTGACGAAAAGTGTCGTGCTCGACGCGCAAGGTCTCAGGGTCGGGGTGATCGGCGTGGCTAACCCCACGAGTCCGAGCGGGCTTGCCCGCGCGGATAATCCTTACGGAATAGAGCTCGTGGCCACGGCCAGCGCGGTGCAATCGCAGATCGATCGCTTACGCCCCACGGTGGACGTGCTGATCGCTCTCAGTCACCTCGGTCTCGATGGCGACCAGCGTTTGATCAGCGGCACCACCGGCCTCGATGTCGTGCTCGGCGGACACCAACACTTGGCGCTCGATGCCGCGCAGGAGCGGGCGGACTGCGGCGGCTCTCTGTTGGCCGAGCGCGGTTGCAATCCGCGGCGGGTGATCCTGGCGCACTCAGGGGCCTTGGGCCGCTACGTGGGAGAGCTCGATCTGCAGCTCTCCCCGAACTCGGACGTGCGCTCCACCGCCGACCGCGAGGCAGCCGGTCCGAGCGGCTTGTCGGTCGTGTCGGCCCAGCATTCGCTGATCCCGGTCTCGGCGGAGGTCGAGGACGATCCTGCGCTGAGTGAGCTGCTCCAGCCGTATCGCGAACGGCTGAACGCGGCGGGCTTCGACACACCGCTGGCCTTCGCCCTGGGCCTGGTCGAACGCTACGCGGCGAACGGCGGCGATTCGGCACTAGGCAACCTGGTTGCGGATGCGATGCGCGAGCACAGCGGGGCGGACTTTGCCCTGCTGAACAGCACCGGGATCCGAGCCGATCT
Source organism: Polyangiaceae bacterium (assembly GCA_035273265.1). Taxonomy (GTDB): domain Bacteria; phylum Myxococcota_A; class Polyangia; order Polyangiales; family Polyangiaceae; genus PMG-095. Next base: position 3,340 of record DATEPG010000170.1, on the reverse strand, counting down.
TCCGCCCGGTCAGCTCACGCGCGCGACCCTGGCAGCCGCGCTGCCGTTTGCCGATCCGCTCACCGTGCTGACGCTCAGCGGCGCTCAGTTGCGCGCGCTGTTCAACCAGCAAGCGCGCGTGGCGAGCGAGCGCGAGTGCCAAACTCCGATTCAGATCTCGGGGCTGAGCCTGCAGCTCAAATGTTCAGGCTCTTCGTCGACTGCGCTCGTGCGCATGGCGATCTCGGGGCGGGAGCTCGATGCGCGCAGCGCGTACACGTTGGTCACCACCGTCTACCTGGCCGATGGCGGCAGCGGCTTCGATCGGTTGAGCGAAGCCAGTGCGCGTCACTCGCTCGACTCGGTGCCCTTGGACGCGCTCCTGGAGTCGATCTTGGCTCTGCCCACTTGCACCCAGTCCAGCTTGCCGTGTGTCGATCCGAGCACGCTCCGGGATCATCGAATCACCCTTCAGCCCGGTTGAGCAGCGGCGCGCCGTGGCGGCCAGCGGGCCGATCTTGGCCCCGATGATCGCGGCTTCTAGGCTAATTTCAGGCCGGAAGCTCAGCGAGCGGCCAGCTGACCCGAGGGCCGCGGATCCGGGCGGCAAGGGTTGACCAGAAAAAGTCTGCGCGTATAGTGTCGCGGCCGGAAACGGCTATTCGAGGAAAGTTAGAAAAATGCCACAGGACGCGGACGTCAAAAAAGACGTAATTTCCAAGTATCGTTTGCACGAGTCTGACACCGGTTCGTCGGAAGTGCAGGTTGCCCTCCTCAGCCAGCGTATCGAATACCTGACTGAGCATTTCAAGACCCACAAGAAGGACCACCATTCGCGCCGCGGGCTACTGAAGCTCGTGGGGCAACGGCGTCGCCTTCTCGACTACCTGAAGCGTTCGAACGTCGAGCGTTACCGTACGGTCGTCAGCTCGCTCAATCTACGCAAGTAGTCGAGAAAGCCCTCTCATCCGTTGATGAGAGGGCTTTCGTGTTTTTGTTTTCCGATCGCGATCAGCCTCTCCTTCGACTTCGCTTCGTGGCCCGAACCCGCCGCTCGCCTGTGCGAGCCCCGCGTTCGAGCTAGGAATCGAGGCTGAAGATTGGGCGCTCGTGTTCGGCGTTTACCGCACGCAGCGGCACCCAAGCGCAAGGGGCGCAAAATCCCATGTTTGTTCGTGAATCCGTTAATATCGGCGGCCGTCTGCTCACGTTTGAGACGGGTCGTCTGGCCAAGTTGGCCCACGGCGCAGTGCTCGTCACCTTCGGCGAGAGCGTCGTGCTCGTCACCGCTGTCTCGAGCGAAGAGCGCCCGGGCCTCGACTTCTTTCCCTTGACCTGTGAGTACGTCGAGAAGACCTACGCCGCGGGCAAGATCCCCGGAGGCTTCTTCAAGCGTGAAGGCCGCCTGCGTGACTATGAAGTGCTCACCTCGCGCTTGATGGATCGTCCCTTGCGCCCCTTGTTCCCCAAGGGCTTCAAGAAGGACACCCAAGTCATCGCCACCGTGCTGAGCGCGGACAAGGTGAACCCGACCGACGTGCTGGCCATGACCGGCGCCAGCGCGGCCCTGCACATCTCCGACATCCCGTGGGCGGGACCGATCGTCGGCATCCGCGTGTCGCGCGTCGATGGCGAGCTGATCGTCTACCCGTCGTTCGAGCAGGCTGCCGCAGCCGACCTCGATATCACCGTCGCCGTCAGCAAAGAGGCGATCATGATGGTCGAAGGCGGCGCGGACGAATGCAGTGAAAAAGAGCTGATCGATGCACTGTTCTTCGCGCACGAGCAGGCCCAACCGATCTTGGCGTTGATCGAGAAGATGCGCGCCGCGGTCGGCAAGCCGAAGCGCGAGTTCATCACGCCCACGCTCGACCAAGGCATCGCCAAGCGCGTGGCTGAGCTCGCCGACGCCGATCTCGGCACGGCCAGCGTGATCAAAGAGAAGAAGAAGCGCTACGAGCAGTACGCGGTGATCAAGAAGGCGGTCGTGGAGAAGCTCACGGCCGAGCTCGGCGCCGAGGCTTTCCTCGCTTCCGAGAAGCTGATCAAGGCCGAAATCGAGCACCGCAAGGCGGAGGTCGTGCGCACCATGGTGCTCGACACCGGCAAGCGCATCGACGGCCGCGATGGCAAGACCATCCGCCCGATCAGCTGTGAAGTGGGGCTGTTGCCCCGCGTTCACGGCTCGGCGCTGTTCCAACGCGGCGAGACTCAGGCGATCGTGACGGCCACCTTGGGCACGTCCACGGACGAGCAAAAGATCGACGCGCTGACCGGTGAATCGTGGAAGCGCTTCATGCTCCACTACAACTTCCCGCCCTTCAGCACCGGTGAAACCAAGCCGATGCGTGGCCCGGGTCGTCGCGAAGTGGGTCACGGCGCCCTCGCCGAACGCGCCGTTCAGCGCTTGATCCCGACGCACGACGAGTTTCCGTACACGATCCGCATCGTCAGCGAGATCCTCGAGTCGAATGGCTCGAGCTCGATGGCTTCCGTGTGCGGCGCTTCGCTCAGCTTGATGGACTGCGGTGTTCCGCTGCGTCGCCCGGTGGCCGGTATCGCCATGGGACTCATCGCAGAGGGACCCAAGTTCGCCATCTTGAGCGACATCTTGGGCGACGAAGATCACCTCGGCGATATGGACTTCAAGGTGTGTGGCACCGAGAAGGGCATCACCGCCATCCAGATGGACATCAAGATCGCGGGCCTGGGCCGCAACGTGATGGAACAGGCGCTGGAGCAGGCCCGCGAAGGCCGCATTCACATCCTGGGGCGCATGCTCGACACGCTGCCCATCGCCCGCACCGAGATCAATCGTCATGCCCCGCGCATCACGACGGTCAAGGTGAAGCCGGATCAAATCCGCATCATCATCGGCCCCGGCGGCAAGACGATCAAAGGCATCGTCGACCAAACGGGCTGCGCGGTGGACGTCAAAGACGACGGCACGGTGTCGATTGCGAGCTCGGACTCGGAAGCGGTCAAGCGCGCGTTGGCGATCATCGAGGGCCTCACGGCGGAGCCCGAGGTCGGTCGCATCTATCACGGCGTCGTGAAGCGCCTGGTCGACTTCGGCGCTTTCGTCGAGATCTTGCCGAACAACGAAGCCTTGCTGCACGTTTCTGAAATCGCGCACGAGCGCATCGAATCGCCCGGTGACGTGCTCAAAGAAGGCGAAGAGATCGACGTCAAAGTGATCAGCGTCGAGCGCGACGGCAAGGTACGCCTGACCCGCCGCGAACTCTTGCCCTTGCCCGAGGGTGAAGAGGGCGAAGCCGCCAAAGAGCGCATCGCGCGCTCGCGCGAAGCCGGTCCGCCCCAGCGCGGCCCGCGCCGCGACGGCCCGGGTGGCGGCGGCGAC
>DATEPG010000169.1:0-9482 GCA_035273265.1 Polyangiaceae bacterium | reverse complement strand
CAGGCGGCGCGCCCGCAGGCGGCGCGCCCGCGACGGCTGGAACAGCGGGCGTATCTGGAACGCCGGGCACCGCTGGCGCTGACACAGCCGGTGCAGCGGGTGCCGACGACACGGCCGGATCAGCGGGCGCCGCCGGTGCTGCGCCGGTCGATCCCTGCGCAAGCGGCTCCAATCCGTGCGGAGCAGGGACGACCTGCGTCGCTCGCGCCGAGCAAGCGAGCTGTGAGTGTTTGAGCGGCTACCAGCCGGATCCGAGCGACGCGACTCGGTGTCTGGATATCGACGAGTGCACGACCAACGCTGCACTCTGCGCGCCCCACTCCCACTGCAGCAACACGGTGGGCGCTTTCGAATGCCCCTGCGACTCCGGCTATTCCGGCAACGGCGCTGTGGCTGCGGGTTGCAACGACATCGACGAGTGCAAAACCAACACCTCCACTTGTGCCGCCCAGGCGACCTGTACCAATACCGCGGGCGGATTCAGTTGCGCATGTCCTCCGGATTACAGCGGGGACGGTCAGACTTGCACCGCGCTGTGCGCTCCCGCTCCCGCAGCGCTCGCTGCCTGGTGGACTGGCGACCAGGACGGCACCGAGCTGGTCGCGGGTCATAACGCAAGGTTGACCAGCGTAGCGAATGAGCTGGACCCGGGAACTAGCCCGATCGCGCTCGCAGGCGCTGCCAGCCCAGTGAAGGGCGGCTTCGATTTTTCCGGCAGCGATTGGTACGCCACCATCGCCGACGACCCGGCGCTCGATGTGGGCATTGGGGATTTCAGTATCGCGCTGTGGGTGAGTACTACCTGCGGCAGCAATGCGGTGTGTGTGTTTTTGGACAAACGAGATCCGAGCTCGTACGTCGGCTATTCTTTTTATGCTTACAACGGCCAGCTGGGCTTCCAAATGACCGACGCCACCAGCGGTTCGCTGAACTACAACGGTGGAGGTGTGGTGACCGACGGTCAGTGGCACTTTGCGGTGGTCTCGGTGGCACGCAACGACCCTGCGGGCATGCGCTTCTACGTAGACAATGTACTCGTCACCACCGCCAACCCGACGACTCGCAAGCTGTCGCTCGATAACGCCTCCGAGTTGCGCCTGGCCCTGCGCTCAGTCAGTGAAAGCGGGCAACTGACCGCGGGCAAACTCGACGAGATCCAGCTTTACAAGCAAGCTCTCGGCCCGAGCGACGTGCAGGCGCTGTGGAACGCCGGCGCGCACGGCGTGTGCAAGTAGCGTCAGAAGCCGTCAGAAGCCGTCAGAAGCGCAGCGGGCCAGAGATGATGCTCGGCGAAAAATCGCCGTTCGTGCCTTCGTCGCTGCGCGTGACCAAGATGGTCGTGGTCACGCCTGCGGCGACGACCACGGCTGCGCCCGCCCAAAACCACCATTGTGCCAGCAGCGGATGCTGCTCGAGCGGATTGAGTTCGAGCTCACGACGTTGACCCGGGACCAAAATCACTTGCGTCGATGCATCAGCGTAGCCTTCGCGATGAGCGACGATGCGATGCGTGCCGGGGAGCAGGAAGGCTTCAGTCGGTGCTTGCGCCAATGGCTTGCCGTCGATGCTCACGGCGGCGCCCGCGACGCGGCTCTTCACCACGACCTGAGCCTCGCGCTCGACCGAGCCGAGTGTCACCTCGAACGACGCGCTGGAGCCGCCCCGCACGCTGATCTGTCGCTCGTAAGGGAAAAACCCTTCCTTGGTCACGCGCAGCAAGCCTTCACCTGCGTCGACCGCTAGCGGAGTTCCAGCGCTGATGCTCAGGGGCTGATTGCGAAAGGTGACCCGCGCGTCGGGCTGACTAACGTGAATTACTACCTCGCCGACGCGGGAGCGCAAGTCGGCCTGCAGCTCGGGCAGCCCCGGGACCTCTGCCTTGAGCTCGGGCGAGGCAACGTCAGCAAAGCGCTGCACGAACTGAAGCGCCTCGCTGTAACGCCCCAGCGCTTGCAACGCACGGGCTTGGTTGAAGAGCACGCGCGCGTCGGGAAAGAGCGCATAGGACTGCTGATAGCTACTGATGGCCGAACCGAACTCGCGCTGGCGAAATAGCGCGTCGCCCTGATTCTTGAGCGTCAGGGCTTCGGCTTTACTATGAGCCTCGGCAGCGGCCACGGCTACGGCTGGGTCGACGACGGCAGGAACCGTTGCGCTGGCACGTGGTGAAGCCTTTGGTTTGGCATGCTTCGCGGCCGCCGAGTTGCCGGCCGCGAGCAGCGGATGAGCGAGTGAAAAGATCAAGAGGCTCGTGACTAGCTGCGATCCAAAAAGCGTGACGCTCGAAGATTTCATGAATGATTGCCTGCTCACAGCAGGTCGGGAAGCGAAGGGTGGGGCTTGGGTGATGGCGGAGCCGCTGGGGGCGCGGGCTTGCGTTGCACGGGTCTGCCAGGTTTTGCGTTGTTTGAAGGTACGGCTGGAGTGGGCGCGACGGCAGCCGAGGCGTCCAAACTCTTCTCGGGCTGTACGACCTCGGGCTGTACGACCTCGGGCTTCGAACTCGTAGCGGGCATCGCGTCGGCGTGCGCCGCGCTGCGCGACAGGGTGGCCGGTGCAGTCGGCTCGACGACGACTGGGCGCTCTCGGCTGAGCCGTCGAGCGAGCAACAATCCAGTGGCAAGACAGGTGGTCAGCAGAAGCAGCAACAGCCAGACTCGAGCCTGTGCTGGTTTGCGAGCCGCGGGCAAGCTCACTGGAGCGGCGCTCGCCGACAGCCCCGCAAGCGGCGCCGGGTGTTGCCCCAACCAAGCACGCAGGTCACCCGATGGCGTTTGCTGAGTGCCGCCCTCTTCTGACGCGGCCGGGCCGAGGTTCAGCGTGGAGAGCGACGCCTGTTCGGAGGCTGGCGGCTGACTAAAGGGCGAGCGCCGGCTGAGCTGCGCGCCCGCTGCTTCCAGCACCGGTTCGAGCGAAAGCCAAGCCTCGCGAGCGTGCTGAAAACGCAGCCCTTTCTCGCGAACGACGCAATGCTCGAACCACTCGTCGAAGCCGACCGGCAACTCCGCGCCGCCGAGCTGCTTCGAGCGTTGCGATGGCGGTGGCAGTGGATCGATCAACAACTCGCGCAACAGCTGGTGCAGGGAGCCATCGGCGGCTGTCCAATAGATTTGCCCCGTCAGCATGCGGAACGCCAACAACCCCAACGCCCAAACGTCGGTCGCGAGCGTGATTGGCGCATCGGTTTGGGCCTGTTCAGGGGCCATCCACAGCGGGCTGCCGAGCGCGGTCGTGTTCTTGGTGTCCGCGGCGACGACAGTCGCCAGTCCGAAGTCCAGAACCTTGACCATGAACTCACTGCCTGCGTTGCGAGCCCGGGCCAAGAAGATGTTGTCGGGCTTGATGTCGCGATGCACGACCCCGATGTCGTGCGCCGCCGAGAGCGCATGCGCCAGCTGCGTCAAGATCTCGTACGCTTGAGCGGCAGAGAGTGGCCCGGATCGCAGCAGGTGACTCTCCAGCGATTCCCCCTCCATCAACTCCATGGCGAGCCAGGGGACCTGCTCCGCACCCTCCACCCCGGCAGCAATCACGTCGACCACGTGCTCGCTCGCGATCAACGAGCTGGTGCGCGCTTCTTGCTCGAATCGCCGACTGCCATCCACGAGCGTGGCGCTCGGTAGCATCAACTTGAGTGCGCGCTTCTTGCCCGTACTCAGTTGCTCCACGACGTAGACCGCGCCCATGCCACCCTGTGCAAGCGGCCGAATGACGCGGAACTGCTGCGCGAAAATCGCGCCTTCAGTGAGATCGAGGACATTGGGCATGGTGACGACCAGGGCACCTTCCCACTAATTGATACGCGAGGCGCTGCAAAGACCCGCTCAACTACTTCAGGCCACACGGCCTGGCGCTTGGCAGGCGAAGCTTCTTAGGATTGCTAGTGAAGGGTCTTTCTCAACTCGGTGCGAACTCGGGCGAGGAGGCCTGTCCCTGAACAGCACTTGGAACTCATCACTCACGATGCAAGCTCGGCGACAGAGCACACCGGCCATCGGCTGCGTGAAGCCAGGTGACCGGTGTGTCAGCGGCGTTACCGCATCAGCGGATGATCGTCAGGCAGCAGCCGTTGCTGCACGTCAAGCGACCGGGAGCGCCGCAGTCCGCGCTGACGCTGCACCGATTCTCGGGGGCGCAGGTCTGGCTGGGGCACTCCGAGCCTTGGCAGAGGATCGGCGAGCACCCCGCGTTCGTGTCGCAGCTGGCGACGCATTGCGAATTGCCGTTGCATGCGCGTTGACAGGCGTTTCTGCGTGCTGTCCCGGTCAGGTCGCAGCGGAAGATGAAGTCATCCCCCGAGGTCGAGATGATGTCCTTCGGGCGCGCAGTGGTTAGGGCCAGGGGATTTGGCGTCGTGACCGTGCACGTGACACGCACCCGGCTATTCGTCGGATCGGGCTGAACGTTCCAAACGGTCGTGAGCGGCAGCGAAACACTCGGAAAGCCAATGCCCTCGAGCGTCGAACCCTTGAAGAGGCAGCTCAGCGATGCGATCCTTCCGTTGGCCGGGCCTTGCATGGTCGCTTGTGGGGGCAACGCGGGACTGAATTCCAGGTTGTTGCCACGTCTCGTGATCTTGGTCCTGGGATCGGGCATGTACAGATCCGAGCGGACGGTGGTGCCGACGGTAAAAGTGCCCGTCGCATTGGTGCCGCAACGCAGCTTCGCCCCGTTCTCCACGATGCTTGCCTGCACCCCGCTCACGGGCACGGTGGTGGTCCCGCCGGTCAACATTTGCCGGCGCACGACCAGTGAAGGACAACCGCGCTGGTTCGCTCCCAGCGCAGACTCCCCCGTCGTCCCGTCTTCGACGGCGAATTCGCCCTCGCCGCCCTCGCCGCTGCTACAAGCGACGGCGAGCAGAGAGACGGCAGACAGCGCAATGGTTCCAAGGATGGTCTTCTTGAACATGATGCTCATTCCTTTCTTGTCGGGCCGTCTCAGCGGATGACCGTCAGGCAACAACCGTTGGAGCACGTGAGCCGACCGGGCGCGCCGCAATCGGACGTGGCGCGGCATTGGTTCGCCGGCGCGCAGACGGGCTTACAATCGTCGCCGTCGCAAAATGGCGGGGGCGCGTAAATGAAGCGATCGCCGCTCGTGCCGGTGATCTCGGCGGGCCGATCGCGAGTGAGGGTGACCGGCCCCTTGACTCGGTATCTGCAACCGGTGGTGAACGTGCGCCCCACCTGTGTGGGAAATCCGTTGAGCTCGGCGACGACCGAGATACGCTGCTCGCCGAAGCCTGGCGCGGAAATGGTGGCCGTGTACGGATGGCAGCTCAGGATTTTCGTCTGCGACGGCCAACCTCGTTTAGTTGGACCGAGCGCCGTGCCCTGCCAGCGGATCGTGGTTTGCTGAGCCTCCAGCGGGTTCTGAAAAAGCAGTCCGGTGTTGTTGTTGTTGACCATGAATCGCACCGTGAAATTCGCGAAGAAGTCTTCCAAGAATTTGGTTGCGATGAAGTCGCCCGTCGGACCGGTGCAGGACATCTTCTTTCCGTCGCTGCTGAGGCTGGCCTTATACGGCCCCGGGACGTTGATGGTCGTGGAGTTGGAGGCTCCCTGTGAGGTGAGCTTGATTTGAAGGCGCTCGCAGCGTTGGGGCGGCAGGATGCCCGCAAGCGCGGCCTCGGCCTCGCTCCCTTCCTCGATCACTTCGGATTGCGGGTCCATCTCGTCCATGGATCCCCCGCTGCATGCCATGAGACCCAGACTCCAGAGCACCGGGAACAGAAAGAGGCTTTTCTTCATTGTCGCATTCTCCTTTGGACCTCTCGGTGCGGAAGCACTCCGCACGACTGCGAGGGACGCGCCTCCATGAGCAAACGACATGCCGCACCGCGCCGCGCCAAACCGGTCGGCGCCACGTCCCCGATTGCCCGGCAAAAGGGCCATCTTGAGACGGCCGCAGCCCGGAACCTGGGAATTGTCTGGCCGATCGGAGCACTTGTTCAAACAGATTGCTTACACAAGTTGTCGAAGCGGACCGGTCGCGCTACTGGCGCGACTGAAGATCGGGGCGCTCCCGATCCAGCAGCGCAACTCGTATCACGCTGGGTTCCGCCCTCTGCCGTCTTCACGCGGTGCGGGAATGGCTCGGGTTTGCGAGCGGTTGCCTGGCGATGGGAAACGGGAGAGGCTACGGCAATCGGGGCCCGAATCGGACGCCGAGTTTGCGAAAAGGGAGTGGTCGATGAATGGCTATCTGCGCCGGGCGCGCTTGGGAGTGCTAGCTCATGCCGTGGTCCTGCTGGTCGGGACCGCGGGCTGCGCTCAGACACCGGCGGCCACGACTCCGATCCGCTATGCCGATCTCGGAAGCGGTCGTCTAAAATCGCTCGATCTGCGGGTGCCGTTCATCGTCGAATTTCAAGCGGGTGACCGGCTGCCCGTGGACTTCGACTTCACGAGTGAAGACTTCGAGCTCACGCCTGCGCGTCCCGCGATGACGCTGGTGGCGAAGCAGCATTGCTTCGTGCAGTTCTCGGCCGATGGCATCCGCTCGAGCCTCGACCCTCGGCATTTCCCCGACAAGCGCAAGACCCCCGGGAGCTTTCGGATTGGTCTACACGTGGAGCGCGGCCAACCCGCCAAGCTGGACGTGGGCATCGCTGCCCCCCGCCGCTAGCGCCACGCCGGCCGGAGAATCGTTCGCTAGCTGCCCGTTTCAGCCTAGTCGGGCTCGCATCGTCGCCAACGTACGCTGGATCGTCTCCTCTACTTGCTCCTGGCCGATCGACTCCAAAAACATCACGTATTCGGCTACGCGCGCCCGAACGGCTTGGCCCGCTTCGGAGTCCTCCTCGATCAGCAGGGCGTCCCGATCGCTCAGATCGAAGTTGATGAAGCCGCGGCAACGGGGGGCGCCGCACAGGCACGGGTCGCGACCGGGTTCGTTCTGGGTCACCCAGCCGTAAAAGATCGTCACTTCTTCACCGGGCGCGATGGCTCGCGTGCACTGGATCCGGCCCTCGCGATCGGAGTAGATGGCTGCGTTCGGATTGCAGCTGTGATTGCACAACCAGCCCCCCGGCACGCTGGTGTCGGGAACGATCACGGTCCATTGTTCCGAAAGCAAGGTCAGCTTGCTCTGCGCAGCCAGCGTAGCCTCCGGGTCTTCGACGTCGAGTCGCCGCTGTTTAGGCGCGTACGGCGCGATGACATCGCCCGGCTTGAAGCGGCGCTTGGCAAACACACCGCGCCCGGCGATGCTCCGGTCCCGAAATTCGACGGGCGCCAAGCTAAATTTGGGCTTGTGAGGCTTGGGCATGTCGGGTCTCGCGTCGAGAGTCGAGATTGAAAGCGGAAAGCGGGTTCACTGCAAGCGCTCGCGCGCTCGCTTGACAGCCGCGGATGCCCGCGCATAGTTTAGCCACTCGTCGTGCGAACCGTTGCTTGCTCCGCCCTTTCCCTCCTGCTTCTTAGCAGCGCGGGAGAGGTGTGAACACGCAGCGAGTCGCCTGAACGTTCACTTCCTCCTCCCGCAACCGCTGCGGAGAGGATGAAGCGCGCGCATCGTCACTCTCCGGGCCTACCTCCAGAGAGACCGATGTCCTTCGATCCTTCCCGCTACCGAGCTCCCGAACGCGTCAACCTGCCCGATCGGCAATGGCCTAGCCGCGCGCTCGAGCGCGCGCCCACCTGGTGCAGTGTCGACCTGCGAGACGGCAATCAAGCCCTGCCCGACCCCATGGGGCACGAGCGCAAGCGCGCTCTTTTGCAGCTGCTCTTGGCGGTGGGCTTCGAGCAGATTGAGCTCGGCTTTCCCTCGGCGTCGCAGACCGATTTCGAGTTCATTCGCTGGGTCATCGAGAGCGGAGTGCTGGGTCAGCGAGTCACTCCGCAGGTGATCACGCAGGCGCGAGCGGAGCTGATTGCGCGCACCTTCGAGTCAATCGCGGGTGCCGCGCGCGCCATCGTCCATCTGTACAACTCGACTTCCGAGCTGCAACGGCGCGTGGCCTTCGGCAAATCCAAGCGCGAGATTTTGGAGCTGGCTGTGCAAGGCACACGCTGGGTCAAGGCCGAGGCCCTGGCCCTGACCGGCACCGAGGTCACTTTCCAGTATTCGCCCGAGAGCTTCACCGGCACCGAGCTCGACTACGCGCTGGAGGTCTGTGAAGCAGTGATCGAAACCTGGGATCCGACGCCTCAGCGCCCCATGATCCTCAACCTGCCGACCACCGTCGAGATGACCACTCCGAACGTGTATGCCGACCGCATCGAGTGGTTCGATCGCCACTTGAGGCGGCGCGATAGCGTGATCTTGAGCCTGCACACGCACAATGATCGCGGCACCGGGGTGGCTTGCGCCGAGCTCGGCTTGCTGGCGGGCGCCACGCGCGTCGAGGGCACGCTGCTCGGCAACGGTGAGCGCAGCGGCAACGTGGACATCGTGACCCTGGCACTCAATTTGTACTCTCATGGCGTCGATCCGGGACTCGTGTTCGAAGATTTGCCCGAGCTGGTACGCGTGGTGCAAGAGACGACCAAGTTGCCCGTGCATCCGCGCCATCCGTATGCCGGCGAGCTGGTGTTCACGGCGTTCAGCGGCTCCCATCAGGATGCCATTCACAAGGGTCAAAAGGCGCTGGAGGCGAGTGACGGTCGGTTCTATGAAGTCCCGTACTTGCCCATCGATCCGGCCGACGTGGGCCGCGGCTACGAGCCGGTGATTCGCATCAATAGCCAATCGGGGAAAAGCGGCATCGCCCACGTGCTGGAGCGTGACTTCGGCTTGCGTCTACCACGCGCGCTGGCCATCGAACTGAGCCGTGAAGTGCAAGTGCGCACTGACGCCAGCGGTGAAGAGTACTCGGCTGACGCCACCCTTGCGCTGTTTCGGGCACACGTACGTCGATGTGCATGGACCGCTCATGTTCGACGACGCGACCTTCGCGCGCCACAGCGACGGCTCCAGTTGCAAGGTCGTGGCGCGCCTACGCCAGCGCGGTACGGCGCAAGAAGTTCACGGCGTCGGCGCCGGCCCGATCGAAGCCTTCGTGACCGCGCTGTCCCAGTGCCTGGGCACAGAGGTCGAACTCAGCGACTACTCGGAACACACGCTGAGCGAAGGAGCCTCCGCGCGCGCGGTCGCCTATGTCAGCCTGCGCACGGCAACTACGAAGCAGACCCACTACGGAGTGAGTGAACACGAAGATGTCGTGCTCGCCTCGTTTCGCGCCATCGTCAGTGCATGCAATCGACTGCTTCGATAATCGCACGATCGCGCTTCATCATGAGAGCTGGCTGCCCCCCGAGCAGCCCGCTTGCGCTCGTGCGCTCACACCGGCAGGCCTCGCGAGCGGCCGCTCGACAGTCGGCACGCGCGACAAACCCGGCCGACCAGCCGCCCTGTTTTTGAGATAAAAAGAACCCTGACGATTGCTCGTCAGGGTATCTTCAACAATTAGCCCGGCAGCGTCCTACTCTCCCACAAGGTTGCCCTTGCAGTACCATCGGCTCCAAAGAGCTTGACTT
>DATEPG010000168.1:0-19465 GCA_035273265.1 Polyangiaceae bacterium | reverse complement strand
CCCTCGGTGTTGAGCACCTTGCCGCGTAGCGGCAAGATGGCCTGGGTATTGCGGTCTCGGCCTTGCTTGGCCGAGCCGCCTGCGGAATCGCCTTCCACGATGAACAGCTCGGTGTTCTCGCGATTGTGCGTGAGGCAATCGGCGAGCTTGCCGGGCAAGGTCAGCCGCCCGTTGGTGGCGCTCTTGCGCGACACGGAGGCCGATGCCGCTCGCGAAGCCTCGCGCGCGCGCGCCGACAAGATGATGCGCGCAACGATCTGTTCGGCGACCGTGCGGTTCGAGTTGAGCCACTGCTCGAGCACCGGGCGCACCATGCCGTCGACCACCGACTGCACTTCCGGGTTGTTGAGCCGCTCCTTGGTTTGGCCCTGAAACTGCGGTTCGGAGACGAACACGCTGAGCACCGCGGCCCAACCCTCGCGAATGTCTTCGGCGGTCAGGCTGACTCCGCGCGGCGCCAGGTTGTGGGTATCGATGTAGTTTCGGATGGCCTTGGCCACGCCCGCGCGCAGACCATTTTCGTGCGTGCCGCCGGAGCTGGTCGGGATGCCGTTGACGTAGCTCTTGACCACCTCTTCGGTGGCCTCGGTCCACTGGAACACGACCTCCAAGCGCAGATCGTCGCCGTCCTTGTTCAGCACGAAGGGCGCTTCGTGCGCCGGCTTCGAGTGCGCCAGGGAGAGCACCTTCTTCAGATAATCCAGGATGCCGTCCTGGTGAAAGAAGACCTCCTTCTTGCCGCTGCTCTCGTCGTTGAAGTTCACCTTCACGCCGCGATGCAGGTAGCTGGCGATCTCCAAGCGATCGCGGATGGTATCTGCGTTGAAGTCGATCTTCGGGAAGATGGTCGGGTCCGGGCGGAAGAACACGGTCGTGCCGGAGCCCTTCGCGGGGCCCAGCTTCTTCAGCTTGGAGACCACGACGCCAGCGCTGAACTCGATCTGCCACTCGGCGCCGTCGCGCTTTACGGTGACTTGCACCTTGGACGACAGGGCGTTCACCACCGAGGCGCCGACGCCGTGCAATCCACCGGACGTCTTGTAGTTGCCGCCTTCGAACTTTCCGCCCGCGTGTAGCGTCGAATACACGATCTCGAGCGCCGACTTCTTGTGCGTCGGGTGGATGTCGACCGGGATGCCGCGACCGTTGTCGCTGACGGTGACCGATTGGCCGTCCTTGTGCAGGGTGACGTTGATCTCGCTGGCGTGGCCGTTCATGGCCTCGTCCACCGAGTTGTCGACGATTTCCCAAACTAGGTGGTGAAGGCCGGCCGAGCCCACCCCCCCGATGTACATACCAGGGCGTTTGCGGACGGGATCGAGTCCCTCCAGAACCGTAATGTCTTTAGCCGTGTACGTCGTTGCCATGAATACGGTGCTTGCTAGTTAGACAAGGGTTGGGGAGCGCTGGGCGTTTCGATCACGACGCGCACGAACTTGCCGCGCTTGATCACTTCTCGGCCCTTGCCGCCGCGTGCGCTCAGATCGTAGTCACCGCGGCTGATGCGCTTCTCGCCGCCGAGCGAGGTCTCGAGCACGAGCGAATCTTGGGCGTCCTTGACGGCCTTCATGCCGACCAAGGCGTCGTCCTTGTCGAGATTGACGAGCATCACGCCTTTGCCCGGACCTGACAGGTAGTTCACTTCATCCACGGTGCAGATCAGCGCGCGGCCCTCGCGCGTGGCGTTGATCACGACTTCCTTGCCGCGCACGATCGAAACGCCGACCACCGTCACACCCTCGCCGACCTTCGCGTAGCGTCGGCCGGTGCGCGTGCTCGGCTCCACGAACGGCGCGATGCCGATGGCGAAACCGTAGCCGTCGCTGGTTGCGGCGACCGCGTACGTCTTCGGTCGCTTGCCCTCGCCGCGCTCGGCCGTATCGCCGATCACGCGCGAGTCGAGCGAGTAGCAGGCGATGATCTTCTCGCCGTCCTTGAGCTTGAACAGCTTCTGGATGGGCTCGCCGTAGCCGGTCGTGGCCGGTACGTCGATCATGCGGCAGCTGTAGACGGTGCCGAAATTCGAGAAGAACGCCAGGCTCTCGCGGGTCGAGCCCGCCACGCAGGCGAGCACTGCGTCGCCCTCGCGCAAGCGGGTGGAGACCGGATCCTTGATTTCTTTCTGACGCTTGACCCAGCCGTCCGCGGTCAACAGCACCACGTTGTCCTCGGCGACGATCAGGTCTTCTTCGCTGAACTCCTGCTCGTCGCTGACGGATTCGATCAGCGTGCGGCGCTTGCCGGCTTTGCCGAACTTCTCGGTTACGGCCACGAGCTCTTGGCGAACCAGCGCCCAGCGGCCCTTGGACTCCTTCTCGTGCAACAGGTCCTTGATTT
The DNA here is from genome assembly GCA_035273265.1 of Polyangiaceae bacterium. Taxonomy (GTDB): domain Bacteria; phylum Myxococcota_A; class Polyangia; order Polyangiales; family Polyangiaceae; genus PMG-095. The sequence goes on along the minus strand of DATEPG010000168.1, from coordinate 17,128 downwards.
CCTTGGCGCGCTTGCGCTTGTCCTTCAGCTCCTTCTGGATCACCAGGATCTCGAGGCGCGCCAAGCGGTACAGCTTGAGCTCCAAGATGGCATCGGTCTGCTCGGCGTCGAGCTGGTACTTGGCCATGATCTTCTGGGCGGCGTCGGATTTTCCTTCGGACGCGCGGATGATCTTCAAGATCGCGTCGAGCGCATCGAAGATCTTCTCGAAGCCTTCCAGAATGTGGATGCGCTTGTCGAGGGCGCGCAGCTCGTGCGACAGGCGCCGGGTCACTACGTCCAGACGGAAATGTAGGAAGTGCCAGAGGATCTGCTGTAAATCCAGGCGCTCCGGGCGACCCACCTCCGGGTTTTCCGTGGGCACGAGGCAGGTCAAATTGACCGCAAAATTGGTCTGCAGCGGCGTGTGCTTGAACAGGTACGCCAGCACCTTGTTCTCGTCGGCTTCTTTTTTGAGCTCGAGCTCGATGCGCACGTCATCCGTCGATACGTCGCGGACATCCAGTAGCATCGGCATCTTGCGTGAAACCACCACGTCTGCGATGCGCTCCACCAACACCGATTTGTTCACCGTGTACGGGATGCTGGTGATGTTCAGCGTCTTCGTGGTCTTGCCCGTCTCGGCGAGCTGCCAGGTTCCACGGACCTTGATCGAACCCTGCCCGGTCTCGTAGACCTGCTTCAATTCTTCCGCGCTCGCCACGATGTGCCCGCCGGTTGGAAAATCCGGACCCTTGATCGTGCGGCACAGCTCGCGCGAGGTGAGCTGACGCCCTTCGACCAAGGCGTCGAGCAAGCGCACCGAAGCGGAGACGACTTCTTCCGGGTTGTGCGGCGGAATGTTGGTCGCCATGCCGACGGCGATGCCGGCCGCCCCGTTGATCAGCATGTTCGGGATCGCCGAAGGCAAAACCACCGGCTCCTGCTTCGTGCCGTCGTAGTTGGGCCGGAAATGTACCGTATCTTCGTCGATTTCGCCGAGGATCTGATCGGCGAGCGTCGCCAGCCGGCACTCCGTGTAGCGGTAGGCAGCGGCCGGATCGCCGTCGAGCGAGCCGAAGTTGCCCGAGCCGTCGACCAACGGAGCGCGCAGATTGAAGGACTGCGCCATGCGTACCAGCGCGTCGTAAATCGAGGCGTCGCCGTGCGGGTGGTAGCTACCCATCACGTCGCCCACGATCTTGGCGCACTTTCGGTGCTTGGCGTCGCCCGTCACGCCCTGTTGCCACATCGTGTACAGGATGCGGCGTTGCACGGGCTTCAGACCGTCGCGCACGTCCGGGATGGCGCGGCTCGTGATGACGGAGAGGGCGTAGTTCAGGTAGCGGGTCTGCGCGACCTCGTGCAGCGCTGCCGGTTCTTCGTTGAACATCGGCGGCTCGTCATCACCGCCGCCACGCCGCTTCTTGGGCGGATCCCCGTTACCGGAGGAGTTCTGCTTGTTCTTGCTCTTGCCTGTCGCCAACGTTTCGACCTTCCCCGGCACCCCCTAAAAAAGTCAGGGAGAGCCGGCACCGCGCGATTCGCTAGCTTTCTTTCCTGCCGAAAGTCAATATCTTCAGAATAAATGCGGGTGCGCACGACGAAAGCTCACTGGTTCGCGCTGCTGCTGGGCGGCCTCGCCGCGCTCCCGCCGGGCTGTCGGCGCGCCCCGAGCCCGCTGCTCGAGGGCGCGGCGTGCGAGCGGGAAGGGATCGTCAGCTCGCGCGTCAGCCAGCCGGGCGACAGCGGCGATCTTGCTGTTGAAATCGTGCAAACCTGCGCTGACTGTCGGGCCGGCGTGCGTCCCGGGGCGCCCCCGGGCTCAGCCTGCAGCGCCGCCTCGGTGTGCCGCGAGCTATGCTGTAGCTGCCCGAATTCATTGGTTAATAGTTACAGGGCCCGAGTTTGCGAGGGCGGCCGCTGCGCGGGCCCCGAGGCTTGCGCCGTGGCGCGCGCGGGGATCCGCCCAGACGTGTGTGACTGAGCGCGCTTCAGTCGTCCCTGAACTCGTCGACGGCGATCCCGTAGCGCTTCATCCAGCGGTGGATTTGCATGCGTGCTTTGCCCAGCTCCCTGCCCACGGCAGCGACGTTGCCCTGGTGTTCGACGAGCAACGCACGCAGCTCGAGCTCGCTCGGTACGGCCTGCGAAAGCGGCTCCGAAACGCGCATCGGCGGCGACTGCGAGTGGGAGAGCGCGGGGCCCTTGCCGTAGTCGGTCATCGCTTCCTTCACGGCGTCTGGCAGCACCTCGGAGCCGAGCAGCGGTCCCTCGGAGAGCGCCACGCTGCGCTTGATGCAGGCCTCGAGCTCGCGCACGTTGTACGGGAAATCATGCTGCAAGAGACCGGTCATGAAAGGAAATGAGAGCACGTAGCCGGGACGCCCCGCGCGCGCCAAAAAACTGCGTGCCAGCACGTACACGTCTTCCTTGCGCTCGTGAAGCGGTGGCAAAAATACCTCGTATTCGTTGAGACGCGCGAACAGATCTTCGCGAAAGCGCCCCTCGCGTTGCATCTTGGCTAGATCTCGGTGAGTTGCGCACACGACGCGCACATCGACTCGTTCGGGCGCGGTTGCACCGAGCGGCAGCACCTCTTTGGCCTGCAGCACGCGTAGCAACTTGGCTTGGGCATCGAGCGGCATATCCCCAATCTCGTCGAGGAACAGCGTGCCGCCGTCGGCAGCGCGGATCAGACCGGGTTTGTCGCGATCCGCTCCGGAGAACGCTCCGCGCTTGAAGCCGAACAGCTCGCTCTCCAGGAGCAATGCGGGGATCGCCGCACAATTGACGGCACCGAAGCGCCCAGGTCGTCCGCTCAAACGATGCAGTTCGCTGGCCACCACCTCTTTACCCGTGCCGCTCGCGCCGCGCAGCACCACGCTGAGCGGGGTGGGCGCGACGCGCTCCAGCTCCGCCACGATGCGATCCATCTGTAGACCGCCAACCAGCAAGCTCGGCTGCGTGGCGCGCCGAGTCGCGCCGCGCGTCATCGAGCCATCGAGTCGATAGCCCGCATATTGCTCTGCGTCCTGCGCCACGAACTTGAAAATCGCATCCCCGATGCGAAGCTCGTCACAATCGTCGAGCACCGCGCCGGGGACGCGTCGTCCGTTGACGATCACGCCGTTGCGGCTGCCCAGATCGCGCACGTGATAGGCGCCGTTCGCCCAACCGATCTCGGCGTGTTTACGCGAGACGGCGGGGACCTCGAGCTCCAGATCGACGCCGGGCTCCCGGCCAATCACGAGGCGTTCCTTCCGAAACGGAAATGTTGCTGGCAAATGGGGCCAGGCCTCTGCGTAGAGCAGCACCAGGCCCGCAACCGGGCCGCTACCAGGCCCCCGCGCGCTGGGGCCGAACTCCTGCATGGCACCGGTGGTGTAGTCGACCATCGAGCGGTTAGAATAGCGCTACTGCCATGGAACCCGAAACACTCCGCGTGGCTGCCGTGCAGCTTCAAAGCCAAGACGATGTGGCGGAAAACCTCGCGGAGTGCGCGCGGCTAGTCGAAAGCGCGGGCAAGGAAGGCGCCCAGCTCGTGCTGCTGCCCGAAAATTTCGCCTACTTCGGGGCGGACGAGCGCAAGCGGGAGCAGGCCGAGCAGCTCACTGATCCGAGTGCCCCGATCCAACGCGCGCTGTCGGCGATGGCCCTTCAGGCGGGCACTTTCTTGGTCGCGGGCGGGTTTCCGGAGGCATCCGCGGACTTCGCAAAACCCTTCAACACCGCACTGGTTTTCGGTCCGGACGGGGTGCTCGTGGGCTCGTACCGAAAGATTCACTTGTTCGACGTGGCTCTGCAGGATGGCACGAGCCTCGCTGAGTCTTCGGGAACCACGCCGGGGCAATCGCTGCTCACGTTCGACATTGGCCGCTTTCGACTGGGCTTGTCGATTTGCTACGACCTGCGCTTCCCCGAACTCTACCGCGGGCTCGTGTCACTGGGCGCGAACGTACTGCTCGTACCCGCTGCGTTCACGGTTCACACCGGCAAGGACCATTGGCACACGCTGCTCCGCGCCCGGGCCATCGAGTCGCAAGCTTACGTGATTGCAGCCGCTCAATGGGGCAAGCACCCGCGTGGCCGCACGACCTACGGGCACTCGCTGATCGTGGACCCTTGGGGCTGCGTGATCGCGGAAGCGTCGGATCGCGTGGGCGTCGTCAGCGCGAATTTGGATCTCGAGTACCTCGAGCAAGTGCGCGCTGCGGTCCCGTGCCTGCAGCATCGCCGGTTGTAATTGGGATTGGCGCGCAGGGCGGGCTAGAGGTGGCGCTTGGCGATCTCGGTCCAAGTCCCGGACGGCTCGAGCGCGATGTAGCTCTTCCAGAACGGACGCGCTTTGCTGGTCTCGCCAATTTGCTCGTAGGCCATGGCCAGGTTGAAATAGGCATCCGAAAATTTCGGATCGGCTTCGATCGCCCCGTGAAAGAGCGGCACGCTCAGCTCCGGTTGCCCACGTTCGAGCATCACGTAGCCCAAGTTGTATTGGGCTTCGGGCTGGCGTACGTCGATCTCCAACGCCTTTTTGTAAAGCAATTCAGCGGCTTCGGCGTCGTGCCGGCGAAAACGAATGTTGCCCAGGTTGGTGTAGGCGATGGCCAGCCACGGGTCGAGGGTGACGGCTTCACGGTACAGCGCTTCCGCGTCGTCCATCGAGAGCGGGTCTTCATCGAGTTGGCTTGCGCGCAGGTACAGCTCGTACGCGGTGCGTGCACGCTCACGACCGGCGGAGGGCCGGAGCACTCGCACGACGTCGTCACGCAGGGATTTGACTTCGAAGTCGAGCACCATCTGCCCGGTCAGCGGCTCGAATGCACCGTCCGTGGTGTGCACGATCACGCGCTGCCCGTCAGAAACGATGCGCAGCTCTTGCAAGGGGCGGGTGACCTTGGGCAGCGAGCGCTTCAGCGCGCCCACCGCGCGCGTGACGTCACGCAGCCGAACGCGTTGCTCGAGCAGCGACTGCGCAGTGCGTAGCGCGATCAAATCGGAAAATGAGTAAGCGCGGCGGCCGCGGCGGCGGGCTGTCGGCGAGACCACGCCCGCGCGATCGAAGGTCCGCAGCCGCGCAGGCGAGATACCGAGTAAGCGAGAGATTTCACCGCTGCTGAAGAGATCCGTGAGCGGTTCTCGGCCCGTGCTCGAATCGATGGCAGGCGCGGCGGCGCTCTGGTCTCGCTTCTCTACACGACCGCCACCAGGCCCGAAGACCACGTGGATTATCTTTTCGTCGCGCTGTCTCTTGCGACCCATTCGTTGCTGGTTCCCGCTTACTCTGGAAAGGACGAACCTCTAACTCTTCCGCGCGGCGCTTCGTGTCAAGTGAAACGCCCCGCGAGCGCCAGTGCACCGCAGAATGCTGCGCTGTGAGCGCCGCGGCCCGCGGTCCTTGCCCACGCTTGCTGCGAGCTCTCGCGTGTCACGTGACGAAGCCCGTGGTGAAAATGTTCCTTGACGACGGGCCAGGTCCTATTCACGACCCACTCGTGTCACGAGGCGCGCGATGGTCGCTTGGGTGAAGTTGGTTCGACCTTGCGCGGCGCTCGCGGTCGCTCACTATTTTTGAACACGCGCGCTTCGACGTCGACGTCGACGCGGATCCCGCGCGCGTCGCGGCGCACGAACAGCTCGGCGCGCACGCGCCCAATCGGCGCTCCCGATCGGATCTGTGCTTCGAGGCAGGCGATGCGGATGGCCCGGATGCGCGCGTGCGGGTCGCTGGCGATCAAGAGCGCGATCTCGCGTGCCCGTTCCTTGGGCACGGCCCCACCGTGCGAACTGAACGGCAAGAGCACACTGGTCGATCCGTAGTAAGTGGCGCCGTCGGGCTCGCTGCGCGTCGCCCCTTCGCTCATGACATCCGCTGCTTCGAACAGCTCGCGCAAACGATAGTCGGCCGATTGCCACAGCTCGAGCGTCCGGCTCGTGCCGATCACGAGCGCCTTGGTCTTTGCCGGGCCTGGACCGCGTGCCTTACGCGCCAAGCTGCATCCTGGGAAACTCCACAGCCGGGATCGTATGTCGTACGCGCCGCCAATACGAAGTTCGTGGCAATTGAGTGCAGCTCGACTCTCGGAGCGCTAGGGCTGTCGAATCCCGCCAGGAGCCGAAACTTGGCCGAGTCGCCAGCAATCGCTGAAAATACTCGCCCAATTCGGTCAACCCGAAGGAGTTTTCGATGAGCCTCGATACCCCCTGCCAGAGCTATCCCGGTCAAGAGCGGCGCCAGCACCGCGTGTACGTGACGCGCAACACCGAGTACCACTTCCGCGGCCAGACCTGCGTGGCGGTCCGTGACCGGAAAACCGGGCGTTTCTTGCACTCGCACCTGGCCGTTCAGCGAACCCTGTCGGGCGGCGTAAAATATCAGTCCAATGGCAGTGCGGTTCCCTCGTGCGCGCCGCCGCTCGTGGGGGAGGCCCTGTACTTCGGGGAAGAGGGCCGGGAACTCGTGACCAGTTTGTGCGCCAGCATCGACAGGCCCGAGCGCCGAGTGGTCGCCTCGTACCCACCCATTTGACCCAGGGACATGTTCAACCACTTGGGCGATTTTTCGAGAATTTGCGCGTAATTTCGTGCACTCAGAGCCGACCTTTCGCACTCCGTGCGAAATTGATTTCGCAGCCGAACAGCCACACCCCTCCAAAAATGCAGGTTTTTGAGGGTCGCTCCGCTCAGTGGGCTTCGGCATCATTCTTGGATAGTGGCGGCCGTCCGGATCAACGGTCGAAGGGCAGAAATTTCAATAATGGCGCAATCGTCCCCCATGGCATCCCCCAGCCCCAAAGCCGACCCGCGAGCGGTTCAGATTCTCGCGAAGAACATCTACCGAGAGTTCCGCGCCAGCGGCTTCTCCGAGCGAGATGTGCTTGCCCTCGCAGGCGAGCTACTCGGTCTGGTGACGACTGACGTGAAGAACGAGCAACCGGCCCGCTAAGTTCCAGGGTTGTCGTGGTCGCTCGAGTCGGCCCGCGCTGCGCAGAATGCGGAGTGGCGGGCCGTACTTTTGTAACCGTAGCGCAGCCCGTGCCCGAGCCGGGGCCGGGGCCGGGGGATAGAGGAGGAGGTTCCGGCCATGCGGGTAATGTCCCCTCAGCACGTTCCCGGCATTTTACCGCGAGCGACGTGTTTCGAGCGGTAGCGCGTGATAGCCTGCTGGTTCTCGTGGCTTGGCTCGGAGAGTTTCGTTTCAAGTGATCGCACCGACATCGTCTGCAAAAGCCCCGATGTTTGCCATTATCGTCCACGAAAAGGGCGGCGCCGAACGGCGTGAAGTCTTCGACGCCGCCGAGTTGAGCGTGGGGCGGGTTCAGGGCAACGAGCTGATGTTGCCCAAGGGCAACGTGTCGAAGCGGCATGCGCGCCTGCTGTATCGGGATGGTCGCTTCATCGTCACCGATCTGAACAGCACGAACGGCACCTACGTCAATCGCCGCAAGATCACCCAAGCCACCATCGTGCGCGAGGGAGATCGCATCTACATCGGCGACTTCGTGTTGCGCATCGAAGCCAGCAACGCAGAGCTCTCGCCCGACGAGCTAAAGACGGGGCCGTCGGCGGTGGCTCGTTCCTCACCCAGCGCGCCCGAAGTTTCGCACGCTTCGGCGCGCCCCGAATCCGACGCCACCAGCTTTACGCTGACTCCGGGGGCCGCGTTCAGGACGACCAGCGGCTCGAATCCGATTTCGTCCCCCGTCTCGTCCGACAGTCCCGCGCAGCTCGAGTCGCCCGTCGAGACGACCGGAACGCACAGCGTGGGTCGAACCACCCAGGATGATCGCGGTGAAGCCTCGCCGAATTCCGTGCTCGCCGTCGTACGTTCACTGGTCGACCGCGTCGCGCTGCGGCTGCGAGACGTCGATCTGCTGGCGGCCGTGCCGCCGTCGCTGGGCGAGCGCATCGAGGGCCTCCTTCAAGAAGCCTGGACCGAGGTCAGCGAGGGTCGAGACCTTCCCGCGGGTGTGGCTGCCGATCGCGTCATCGAGCTGGCGCGTTGCGAGCTCGTGGAGCACGGCCCACTGACGGAGCTGATCGCGGATCCTACGGTGTCCGAGGTCGGTGTCACTCGCTTCGATCGAGTGTTGTCCGTACGTGCTGGTCGTTCGGTGACCGAGACCGGCTTCTCATCGGACCTGGCGTTGCGCTGGGCGATTGCGCGCCTGTGCGCCGAGGCTGACGTCCCGTTGCTTCCGGGCGAAGATGTCATCGAGCGTCGCATCATGCCGGGTGTTCGCCTGTCGGCCGTCCTCGGCTCGATTGCAGCGAGTGGGGCTTGCGTGGCTATCCGCAAGACCAAGCGCTCGTCGAGCACTTTGGAAGAGCTCGTCCGTCGCGGCGCCATCTCGCGCGCGATGGCCACCTTTCTCCAGCAGTGTTTGGCTGCGCGCGTGAATCTGCTGGTAGTAGGTCCGCGGGACGGAGGGGTCGAGGCGTTGCTGTCGGCGCTCGCTCAGGCCGCGGTCGACGGTCCGTGCGTGTTCCTCGGCGAGCGCGATCCAGGTGGTTCCGAGGCCAATCTGTTGCTGACAGGGGCGAACACTCAGACGACCGTGGGGGCTCTACAAGTCGCCGCTGCCATGCCCGGTGCTCGGATCGTCGCCGAGCTCTTCAGCGGTGACTTGTGCGCTCGAGTCGTCGAGGCGATCGCAGACGGTGGGGACGGCCTGATTGCCGCGCGCTACGCGCCCAGTTTGCGTCGCGGCCTGTCGCGGCTGCCGGGCGTGGTCGCGGCTGAACGCCCGCAGATCAGCGTCAGCGCGGCGCGCGAGCTGGTCGCCAACGCTTTCGAAATCGTGGTCGAAGTCGCGCGTCTGCGCGATGACCGCCATCGCGTGCTGCGCATTGCCGAGGTGATCGGCTGCACGGGCGACGACATCCAAACGCAGGACGTATTCACGTTCGTGATGGACCGCACGGCAGCGGGCGGTGCCATCGAGGGCGTTTTCTCCGCAAGCGGAGTCGTCCCGCAAGTGGCCGAGGCCTGGCGCGCCCGCGGCACGACGGTCGAGAGCGCGATCTTCAGTCGGCCTCCGTCGCGATAAGACGCTAGACCCGCCAGCGCGAGTCACGGAGTGGCGCGCGCTATTCGCGCGCTTCGTCTTGCTTGGCCTTGGCGAGCTTGCGACCCATCATTCGCTTTTTGAGTGCGCTCAGCTTGTCGACCATCAACACGCCGTCGAGGTGATCGTTCTCGTGCTGCAGCGCGACCGCCAGTAGTCCTTCAGCCGCGACTTCGAACGACTTTCCGTGGCGATCGAGGGCTCTCACTTTGACCCGTTCCGCGCGCTTGATCTCCTCGGTCACGCCGGGGAAGGAGAGGCAACCCTCTTCCCAGGTCTGCACGCCGTCCTTCTCCAGGAATTCGGGATTGATGAACACGAGCAGCTGGCTCGGCTCGTCTTCGGCGGCGCAATCGACCACGAAGATGCGCTGCGGAATGCCGAGCTGGGTCGCGGCGAGCCCACAACCAGGCGCTGCGTACATGGTTTCCGCCATGTCATCCACCAACGCCTGAATTTCAGGGGTGACTTCGGCGACGGGCTTGGCGACTTCGCGCAGGCGCGCGTCGGGATATTCGAGGATCTCGCGGATCATAGCGCTTCGCACAAGTTAACACCCGGGATCCGCTGTCGCAACCTCCGGGCCGGACGTTCATCCGCCGGTCAGGGTTCTGCCAGTTTTCTTCGGGTAGGCGATGGGTCCCCAGACGTAAGCATCGGTGCCGCAGAGTTCCCAGCGCGCGGGGTCGATGCGCGGCGCGTCCGCCGGATTCTCCGGGCCCGCCCAATCCACCGCCCCGGCGCGGCCGCGCGGGCCGAGCAGCAGGGGCGCCACGAAGACGTGCAGCTGGTCTGGCAAGCGGTGCGCGAGCAGGCTGCCTGCGAGTTCCGAGCCGCCCTCGCACATCACGCTCACTACTTCTCGTGCTGCAAGTTCCCGGAACATGACCACCGGATCGCAACGCCCCTCAGCTGTCGCTGGAACGCGGATGACGCGCACGCCCGCGTGCGCCAGCGCCGTCTCCGGCGAAGCCGGGGCAGCAAGCGTGGTCACCACGCAGGTCGGGATCTCATTGGCCGTTTGCACGACCTGGCTGCCCAAAGGGATGCGCAGCTTGCTGTCGACGATCACCCGGATCGGGTTTCGCCCGGGCACGTCCCTCACGGTCAAGCGGGGGTTGTCGGTGAGCACCGTGTTGATTCCGACCATCACGGCGTCGTGGTGCGCGCGCAGCGTCTGCACTTTGAGCCGCGCCTCGGGGCAGGTGATCCACTTGGAGGCGCCCGTGCGCGTGGCGATTCGACCGTCGAGCGAGATCGCCAATTTGAGTGTGACGAAGCTGGTGTGCTCGGTGACGTATTTAGCCCATGGCTGGATCAGGGCTTTGGCTGCGGACTCTTGTACGCCGACGGTGACCGGGATGCCTGCGGCCTCCAGGTGTTCGATGCCGCCGCCTCTCACGCGTGGATCCGGATCTCGGCAGCCGATCACCACGCGGGCAATGCCTGCCGCCAAGATCGCATCGACGCAGGGGGGCGTGCGGCCGAGGTGAGTGCAGGGCTCGAGCGTGAGGTAAAGCGTCTTACCGCGGGCCGCGGCCCCGGCCTTTTTCAGAGCGACCACCTCGGCGTGGTCGAGCCCGGCCGTTTGGTGGAAGCCCTCGGCCACGATCGTGCCGTCGCTGTCGGCGATCACCGCTCCGGCATGCGGATTAGGCGTCGGATCACCGCCCGCGCCGAGCTCCAAAGCTCGCAGCATCAGCTCGCTATCGAGATCTTTCACGCGTTCACTCACTGTCCTTGGATCGTACGAGCTTGTTCATTTCGACCATGAACTCGTCGATGTCGCGGAAGGATCGATACACGCTGGCAAACCGCACATAGGCGACGTCGTCGAGCGTCTTCAGGCGCTGCATCACGCGTTCGCCGATGACGAGCGTCGGCACCTCTTTTTCGCCGCTCTCGGCCAGCTCTCGCTCCAAGGCCTCGGCGTGCTCTTCCAGAGCATCCGCGGAGACCGGCCGTTTGTTGCAAGCGATGCGCAGGCTGCGCAGGACCTTTTCGCGCTCGAACGGCACGCGTTCGCCGTCTTTCTTCACCACCGTGGGCAGCGTGTGCTCGACGCGCTCGTAGGTGGTGAAGCGACGTTTACAGCCGTCGCATTCACGGCGTCGCCAAGTCACGGTGCCGCCGGCAGCCAGGCGTGAATCGACCACCCGGCTGTCCATTTCGCGGCAATACGGGCACTGCATCAGATTGGCACCCGAGCTGAGCCCTGACGGCTCGTGTCAGCCCTCGAACGCCGAGAAGATCAGCGTCACGTTGGTGCCGCCAAAGCCGAACGAATTGGACATGGCGCGCTTGATGCGCCGTTCCCGCGCCTGGTTGGGCACGAATTCGAGGGGCACTTCTAGGTCCGGGTCATCGAGGTTGATGGTCGGGGGGATCATCCCGGTTTCGAGCGACTTGATGCAAACCGCTGCTTCCACCGCGCCAGCGGCGCCCAGGAGATGACCCATCATCGACTTGGTCGAGCTGACCCAGAGCGTCTTGTCGAGCGCGTGCGCGCCGAACGTGTTGGCGACTGCGCGGGCCTCTTCTACGTCACCGATGGGGGTGGAGGTGCCGTGCGCGTTGACGTACTCGATCTGCTCGGGGTTCAGCTTGGCGTCTTTGAGCGCCAAACGCATGGCGCGAGCGGCGTGGGCGTGATCGGGAGCCGGCTTGGTGATGTGAAAGGCGTCACTGGTCGCGCCGTAGCCCACCACTTCAGCCAAGATTTTGGCGCCGCGCTTCTTGGCGCGGGTGAGGGTCTCGAGCACCAAGGTTCCGCCGCCTTCTCCGCACACGAAGCCGTCACGCCCCTTGTCCCAAGGACGGCTGGCCGCCTCCGGGTTGTCGTTGCGTCGGCTGAGCGCGAACATGGCGCTGAAGCCAGCAATGCCGATCGGGGTGATGGTCGACTCGGCGCCACCGGCAATCATCACTTCAGCGTCACCGCGCTGCATCATGCGCAGGGCTTCACCGATGGCGTGACCGCTCGACGAGCAGGCGCTGGTATGCGCCAAGCTCGGGCCGCGAAAGCCGAAGGCGATCGACACTTGGCCAGCGGCCATGTTGGCGATCAATGAAGGAATGAAATAAGGGCTGACCTTGCCAGGCCCCTTCTTGTCGAGCGTCAATGTGCAACGCTCGAGATTTTCGAGGCCGCCCAAACCGACGCCGATGAAGACGCCCGCGCGATCGCGCTCGTCCTCGGTCAGATCGAGTTGAGCCTGATCCAGCGCCATCTTCGTGGCGGCCATCGCGAAAGTCGTGAAACGGGAGACCTCTTTGATCTTCTTCCGTTCCATGAACTCCGCCGCGTCGAAGTTCTTCACTTCAGCGGCGATGCGAGTGGCATAGGCATCCGTCGCCTCGAACAGCGTGATCGGACCCACGCCGCTCTGGCCTTTGAGTAACGATTGCCAAGATGGCTCGGTCCCAATGCCGTTGGGAGTGACGAGACCAATTCCTGTAACGACGACGCGCTCCATCTCTTCCTCAGACAAAAAGCCCGGGTTTCACCTTTAGAGGATCACCCGGGCGGACGATCCTAAGAACGCCCTGGTGCCCGCTGCTTCAGCTGGCCAGATGCTTTTCGATGTAATCCACGGCGTCTTGGACGCTGCGGATTTTTTCGGTGTCTTCGTCCGGGATGTCGATCTCGAACGCTTCTTCGAAGGCCAACACCAGCTCGACGAGTCCGAGCGAGTCTGCACCCAAATCGTCGATGAACGTGGACTCGGGCTTGATGTCTTTCTCATCGACATCCAGCTGTTCCTTGATGATCCGTTTCACTTCGACGGTTACGTTGCGACCTTCAGCCATGATTCCTCCAGGGGCGCCTCTACACCAGGGGCGTTCCCGATTGCACGTGTTTCTGTCAAACGAGGGCAAAAAGCCCCATAACTCAGCAGGGAAAATCCCAAGCCCCAGGCCGACGACTTCGGGAAACCCGAGCTGCCGTCGGCTTGGGCAAACCGAAAATTTACATGTACATCCCGCCGTTGACGCGCAGCGCCTGGCCGGTGATGTAGCCGGCTTCGTCAGAAGCCAGGTAGGCGATAGCCGCGGCGATCTCGCGTGCGGTGCCGGTCCGACCGAGCGGCACAGCAGTCAGCATCGAGCTCTTCTGTTCCTCGGTGAGGCCGCTGGTCATGTCCGTGTCGATGAAGCCAGGAGTGACCGCGTTGACCGTAATCCCGCGTGAGGCGTACTCGCGCGCCAGACTCTTGGTTACACCGAGCAGGGCGGCCTTGGAAGCGGAGTAGGCGGTCTGACCCGCGTTGCCCATTTCGCCCACGACGCTGGACAAGAAGATGATTCGTCCGGTCTTGGCCCTCATCATCGTGCGGATTGCGGCTCTCGAGCAGGCGACCGCGCCCTTCACGTTGATCGACAAGATCTTGTCGAAATCTTCGTCTTTGAGCCGCAGCAGTAGGCCGTCGATGGCGATACCCGCGCTGTTGACCAGGATGTCGAGCCGGCCCAAGCGTTTGGCGGTCTCGGAGATCGCCTTCTCGGCGGCTTCACCGCTGGCCACGTCGAACTGCAACAGTTCGGCTTTGCCGCCGGCCTGCTCGACGGCCTGCACGGTTTCACGCGCTGCGCCTTCGTTGCTCACGTAGTTGACGACCACATGCGCGCCGCGCTCGGCCAGCGCCATGACCGCCGCTCGGCCAATGCCGCGCGAACCGCCGGTGACTAGTGCTACTTTACCGCTGAGATCGAACATACTGTGCTTGTCAAAAGAGCCCAATTTGCGCTCGGGCGCCGTGTTTAGCACGGAGCCGTCGACGTTAAAGCGGGAAATCTGTTTCGCGGCGTGTGGCCGCAGCTACCGGCCCGGCTGGGGGGCTGCGCGGCGCGTCAAATCAGCCAAAAAACGCTGGGATCTTGGCGATGCTTTCCTCGTCCGACACGCTCAATACGGTCACACGCTTGTCGATCCGCTTGGCCAGCCCGGCCAGCACTTTCCCGGGGCCAATCTCGAGCGCGTGGGTAACGCCCGACTCGGCCAGCAGCGCGATCGTTTGCTCCCACAGCACGGGCGCGTCGATCTGCCGCACGAGCAGCGCTTTGGTCGCCTCGGCAGCCTGGTTCGGAAGTGCGGTCACGTTGGCGATCACCGGGAAGCTGGCGTCGGACAGCGTGAGCGCGGCGAGTGCGACCTCGACCGCGCGGGCCGCGGGCGCCATCAACGCGCAGTGGAAGGGCGCGCTCACCTTGAGCGGGATTGCTTTCAGCTTCTTGGAGCCGGCGAGCAAAGCTGCGCGATCGACCGCGCGCTTGTGACCCGAAATCACGATCTGACCCGGCGCGTTGAAGTTCGCGGGTGATACGACGTCGCCTTCGGCGGCTTCTGCGCAAAGCGCCTCGACCGCAGCGCGATCGCCACCCATCACGGCGGCCATCCCGCCTTCGCCCTCGGGTACCGCCTCTTGCATGGCTCGGCCGCGGAGGTGAACGATGCGTACCGCGTCTTCGAGAGTCAGCGCGCCCGAGGCCACCAGCGCGCTGTACTCACCGAGCGAATGTCCTGCCGCAAAGCTCGGCGCTGGCAAGCTCGGGTGCGCCGCGCGAATCGCGGCCAAAGTCGCGATGCTGGTGGCGACGATCGCTGGTTGGGTGTGCTTCGTCAGCGTCAGCTCCGCTTCCGGGCCCTCGAAGCAGAGCGCGCGAATCGAAAAGCCGAGCGCCTGGTCGGCGCGCGCGAAGATTTCGTCAGCTGCCGGAAATGCGCTCGAAAGGGCGCGTCCCATGCCGACTTCCTGCGAACCTTGTCCTGGAAAGAGCCACGCGGTTTTCACGCGCCGCACTTAGCATGGACTCGATCTCGATGGGAAAGGGGAAGGCGCGGTACGGCTTGCGGCCCGCGCCCGGGCTTCACATCCGGACGAGTGCGCTGCCCCAGGAGATGCCCGCGCCCAAGGCGCACATCAACACGGTATCGCCGGGTTTGATCCGCCCGTCGCGGAAGGCTTCGTCCAAGGCGATGGGGATCGAGGCGCTGGAGGTGTTGCCGTAGCGTTCGATGTTGATCACGAAGCGCTCGAGCGGAATGTCGAGTCGCTCGGCGATCTGCGTGATGATGCGAAGGTTGGCCTGGTGGGGCACGACCCAACGCACGCTGTCGGTCGACATGCTCGCGGCCTCTAGCGCGGCGCGCGAGGCCTGGCTCATGTTCTTCACGGCGGCCTTGAAGATGTCCTTGCCGACCATCTGCACTTTGTCGCGCTTGGCGACGATCGCCTCGGCGGTCAGGCGTTCGCGGCTGCCGCCTGCAGGAATGCACAAGGATTCCGTAAGGTTTGCGTCGGTGTACAGGCGCGTGGTCAAGATCCCGCGGCCGTCACCGAGCGCCGGGCCGATCACCGCGGCGCCTGCGCCGTCACCGAACAGCACGCAGGTCGTGCGATCTTCCCAGTCGATCAAGCGACTGAGGAGCTCTACGCCCACGATCAAGATGTGCTTGTGCGCTCCGCTGCGCACGAACTGATCGGCGATCGACATCGCGTACAGGAAACCCGCGCACGCGGCCGATACGTCGAAGGAGGGGATCGGACCCGCACCGAGCTTGCGCTGCAAATACGCTGCACAAGCCGGCATCGGCACGTCCCCGCTGATCGTGCCGACGATGATCATGTCGAGGTCGCTCGGGTTCAGCCCGGCGGTCTCGAGAGCGCGGCGCGCCGCGACCAGGGCCATATCACTGGCGGTCTCGTCGTCCCTCGCGATGTGTCGCTCTTTGATGCCGGTGCGCTCGGTAATCCAAGCGTCCGACGTCTCGACCATCTTCTCGAGGTCCGCGTTGGTCAACACCCGAGCCGGCGCGTAAGCGCCGACGCCAAGGATGCGACTTTGGGGGACCAACTCAGACGCCATGCTCTCCTCGTACGATCCTACCGGGAGGCCGTCACGTGAAATGGTAGAACCAGTCAGCAAGCCGCGCAACGCGCGCGGACGCACGACCGCCTGTGCGCTGTATCAGCGCCTTCGCGGTCGTGCCCGCCGCGCTTGGCGGGCGGCGACTCACTTCTCGGTGGGTTCGGTCTTGAGAACTGCCCGGCCCTTGTAGAAACCGCACGCCGGGCAAACCCGGTGCGACACGGTGGGGGCGGAACAATTTTGGCAAGGCACCACGTTCGGTGCGCTAACTTTATCGTGATTAGCGCGACGCATGTCACGCTTGCTGCTGCTCAAACGGCGCTTCGGTACGGCCACGAGGCGACTCCTTTACTCTTTGCTGTCACGCAAGCGGCTGCGAAGCGCCGCAAGAGGTTGTAACCGGGGATCGATGACGGGCTCCTGCTCGTCGGACTCCGGCTCTACGAGGCGCGGACCGATAGCGGGACCTGGGGACGAAGGCAAGTCGGAACGCCTGGGAAACATCGGCAGCTCCAAGAGCAGGAACTCCCGAATGAACGAATCCAGCTCGATTTGGCTGCCTTCGTAGGTATCCCGGGCCGCGGCGGTGGCATCTAATAGTTCTGCTTCTTCGTCCTCGTCCTGGGCTCCGCGCTTGCGTGAGGCGGCTCCGCGCGGCTCGGCGGGCGCTTCCTTGGCTGCGGGGGGACGCTTCTTGGCGCTCTTGCCGCTCGGCTCGGTCGCGGCCGGGGCCAGCATCAGGAAGATTTCGGGATTCAGATCGATCTCGAGCGGGTCGAGGGTGACGACGCAAGGCATGCTCAGCGCCGCTTCTGCGCGTCCACGCACCATGATGTCGCGCCCGCTCTTGCTCAATTCCAGGGTGGCGCTTCCGGCACGGCGCGGCGTTGCGTCGGTGCCCTCCAGGGCTTCACGCAGCCAGGCCTCGCTGAGCGTGAAGTTTACGGTGCGCGGGCCGCGCTCGACATCGGCGACGGGGACGACAAAAAGGGCTTTGGTCACGGCGGGCGCGCAAGCTAGCGCCGAGTGCGGCCTTTCGCAAAGATCGCCTCGTTTTTCCCGAATACCCGCGGATTCCGACGGGAAGCGGTTCGAGCCGGCGCGCGTCTTGGGTTAGCGTGCGCCCGCGATGCTCTCCGGCGGAAGCCCCGAAACGCGCCGGCGATGGATCGCCGGTGGGATCTATCTGACTGCGTCCTTGGTCTATTTTC
>DATEPG010000167.1:0-5254 GCA_035273265.1 Polyangiaceae bacterium | reverse complement strand
GTACTTTTTCCAGAGTCTGCGCACGTGCCTGAAACGCAGCTCCACTTCGAGCTTCGGACCATTCTCTACCTGCTCCTATCCGACCATCTGGGCCCTGCAATCACCGTCGGCTCGGACCAGTTCGTCTATTTCGACGCCGACAATCCCAGGCAGTGCCTAGCACCAGACGTTTACGTCCGCGTCGCGCCTCGGGCCGCTCCGATCCGCTCGTGGAAGACCTGGGAGCGCGGCGCTCCAGAAATCGCCGTCGAGATCATTAGCGATGACGACCGGAGTCCCGAGCTTTGGACTGCCAAGCTGCAACGGTACCGACAGATGGGAGTCGCCGAGCTCGTGCGCTTCGATCCGGAGGGCGCGAGCGACGCCCAGCTCCGGATCTGGAACCGCGTGGATGGCGCACTCGTCGAGCGAGAGGTTCAGGGTTCCCACGCTCCATCGCTGATTCTGGACATGGCTTGGCTTCTCGCGCCGGCCGACGGGTTCGAGCTCGCTCTTCGCATCGCCACTGGTGAAGAACACAGGCAGCTCGCTCTGACCCGCAGCGAAGCTCGCAAAGCCGAAGCGGAAGCTCGCAAAGCCGAAGCGGAAGCTCGCAGAATGGCCGAGGCACGGGTTCGCGAGCTCGAGGCCGAGCTTGCGCAGCACTCACCGCCGAGCACTCGCCGCTGATTCGACCGCTGGCGTTCGCAGTTGCGGCTGCTATTTGCGGCGAAACTGACCGTTCGGCGGCTCAATTTGAACGACCTGCGCTGGGGAACTGGCGGAGGGCGCCGAAGTTGGGGCACAATGGGGCTGGATGCTCGGCCGGGGACGCTTCATCACTGCCAGACACGGCTGGGTCGAGGCTTTGCCGCGCTGGCGCGCGAGCGCCGGCGAACGGGCGCGCGCGCTCGAATCGTTTGCAGGTTTGCGACTGGTTCGCCGCCTCGACCGCGACCAGAAAATCGACGGGCTGCGGCAACTGCACGGAGCTGCGACCGGTCTCGATCTCAGTGCTCAGCGACTCCTTACCGAGCGGCAACTGGTCGCTGCGGTCGAATCAGCGATTCTGAGTCGACAGCTGCTGTTGGTGGGCGAGCGAAAGCGCGACGAGCACGACGAACTCGACGAACAGAGTGAGCACAACGAGTTCGAGCTTGGTCAGCGCGGCGAGAAGCTGGAGAACCGCGGGGCACCAGAAACCGAGTCGCAAAAGCTGGTCAAAGCCGCGTTGAACGGCAAACCGGGATTCGAAATGGAGGGCGCGCGGTATCGACTGTGCGATGCGGCGTCGTACGCTCGACAAACTGACCGCGAGCAGTTCCAAATCGTACGCGCCAATGAGGCGCGCGGAGTGATCTCGCGGTTGAACGCACGCACCACAGGTCCCGGAGAACGGGAGGCGCTGACCCAGATCCAACCGCTGCTGCGCGATCAGTTCTCTGCCCCAGCAGGGAATGCGCTATTTTTGCTCAAACGGGTGCCACCGTCCATTCGACGAGCACCTGACCCACTCGAACCGGCGCTCACTCCATCGCAGTTGAAAGCGCTGAACGAGCCGCCGAAGAAGTTGACGATCGAGCTCAAGATCTTCGAGGCGGGTTCGGGACGTCCGCTCAAGGACACCGCATTTTTGGTCACCAAACCGGACGGCAGTCAGGAAAAGCTGCGCACCACTGCAGCGGGAGGCCTCAAGCTGAGCGAGCTCGATCCTGGCCAATGCCTGGTCACCAGCGTGATCGATGGCGCAACCAAGCCGTCATCGTTCGGTCCGGGCGGCTCTGGACCGATCACCGCGGAAGAGTCAGGATCTGGACCGAGCGCGAGCGCCAGCGGGGCGGCGCAGGGGTCGGCCAGCGCCAGCGGCAGTGCTGCCGCGAGTGTCAGCGCCAGCGCGGCCGCCAGCGCATCGGGCAAATTCGGCTTGAGCATCTCGGTCGATGCATTAGCCAAGGGGGACCTGAAGGGCGCGATCAGTATCAGCGGTGGACTGTCCGGGGCTGCGTCCGGGGCCGCTTCAGCGGCAGCGAGCGCTTCCGCGTCGGCGGCTGCCAGCGGTGCCGCCTCTGGCACGCTCGGGGGCGCGGGCGCGCTCGGGGGCGCGGGATCTGGTCCCGCGGGCTCCTCGGCTAAATCGCCCATCAGCTCTGCGTTCGTCGTCAATGCCGAAGCGCACCGCGTGGCCAGCGGCGAGACCCCCGAATCGATTGCGAGCCAAGCCGGCGTGGCGTGGGACGTCATCGCGCAATTCAATTTCGAGACCACCGATGCCGAGAAGATACAGCAGTACTTCCGTGAGCGAGTCGGTTGCACCAAGAAGAGCCCGGACGGAAAAGAGTATATTTTCGACGACAGTGACGATCCCGGGGTGATCTACATTCCGAAGCCGTGGAGCGCCTCATTTGCGGTGGGCGAGGTTCACCCGGTGCGGGTAGCGCCGATGAACGCCGTTTACATTTCGCTCGAAAATGAGAACGGCATCCCCCTACCGGGCGCGGGCTACCAGGTCACGTTCGTGGACGAGACGCAGCGCACGGGGACACTTGGTCGTTCCGGCGTCGCGCGGCTCGATGGCGTACCGGAAGGGCCGTTCTCGGTCGCGTATCCGGACAGTGCGGATCTCTTGTCGCGCTCGCTCGCCGCAAACACGCGACGAGCGTTCGACGAGCAAGCCACCGGGCCTCTCTTTTACTTGCTCGGTCAAGGGCGCTCGATCATCGATCGTGCAGTCGCGATCTACGAAGAATTCTTCGACGACCTGACCGGCAACGGCTTCGCTGCCGACATCGATCAAGTGGTCACCGATCCGGATGCACGGCCACCCTTGGTGTTCCTGTGCAAGCTAGCGGGCATCGACATCGAGGGCACGGAAGGCGTCATCATCCAAGACGGTTCCGAGGAGGGCAACGCGGATGGCTGATATTCCGGCTCCGTCTGGCACGGGCAACAACACCGAGTACCAGATCAATCGCCGGCCAGATGTGCAGACGATCACGCCTGGCGCGCAGATCCACTACGTGTGCCAATGGAAGGGTGGGGGCAGGCCTCCCGAAGTGGCATCAGCCGAGTACTGGGGCCCGCGTGACGGCATTCGCTGGTACCTCTACAACACCAAGGAGCCCGAACATTTCTGGCAAAAGCAGGTCACTTTAGGGCCAATTCAGAACTTTTGGGACCGCCAGTGGGAAGAGGAGGTGGGCCGCTACGTGGTGATCGCGGAGATCCGGAGCCGACTCGACCCGCGAGGGACGCCCCCCACGTACTGCTACCGGCCGCAGCAAGTCGGTTACGCCGCCAACATCCTGAACGACCCGCTCAACTCGCTAGTGAAGCAGGGCAAGGGGCTGTCGCCCGACGACGCCTTGAAGGGCATGATCGCCTACCGCAAGCTGCTCGAAGATATCGCGGGTAAGCATCCGCCGGCGGATCAGGCGAAACACAAACAAGTCATCGACAAGTGGAACGACATTGCCGGCCGCTTGCACGCTCTGATCGCGCCCAGCGCCGGCAAACGAAGGTTTCCGATGCGCGCGCTGCACATCGAGAACACCACCCAGATTCAGCGGCCCTTGCTGTTGTTCTTGACCGACCTGGGAGACACCCAAGTCAACCAGGGCCGCGGCGGCGGCATGGTGGCGCAAAAGAATTGGGCCTTGGTCGATTGGACCGATCCGACCGATCCTCGGTTCCGTGGCACCTTCCAAGGCTCGGGGACCACTCCAGCACAAGCCATTGCCGTCTGCCTATCGGACTGGAACAGCGGCAACCGCTATCCAGAGGGCCACGTCAGCTACGACATCCCGGCCGAGCTGCAGGGGTTCATGGGCTCTCCGGCGCGTCGCCAAATGACCACCGACGGCAAGAACACGATCGATCACTGGATTAGCGTATTCGAGTGGATCGCGATCGGCGGCATGCTGGTCGCGGGGTTCTGCTTCATCTTCGTGGCCGTTCCGGCGTTGACAGCCGGTGCCATGGGCGCCTCGATGTTGGCGAGCACTGCGGGCGCGACGCTCAGCATCGGCCAACGCTGGAATGACGGCATCTTCGATTGGACGTCCGATGCCATGGACGGGTTGACGATCGTCGGCAACTTGGTGGGTGCGGGGGTTTGGGCACGCGGCGCGCGCGTGAAAGCATTCACCAAGGGCGGACAGAAGCTCGACTTCATTTTCATCGGCGCGCGCGTAGGCACGGATGCCGCGCAGGGGATCCTGCTGGTCGAGACGAAATTTCAAGAAGTCGACCGCTTGATGCACGACACCAGTTTTCCGCCCGAGGAGCGCGCCCGCAAGTTGCTCGCGGTGCTAGCGGAAGTCACCGCGCTCGGACTGCTGACGGCCGTGAGCTTCCGCACTTCCGCCAAGGAACTGGAAGCGCTCAATACCAAGCCCACTCACCTCCCCAATGACCCGCGCGCCTCGATACCGGAAGAGCGGCTCAAGGCGCTGGTCAATCCGAACGAGCCGAAGCCAATCGATCTGACTGAGCCTCCAATCGCGGAAGGCCACACCAAAAACGGCAAGCAGAAGACCACGGTCACGACCGCGGTGAAGCCACCGCCACCGAAGATCGTCAAGCCGAGCGAGACGGGGCTAGCGAAAAAGTACGCGGCGGATGGGCATCCCTGGCGAGACCGAAAGATCACTGAGCGTTTGATCTATTTGGAGGACAAGGACGGCTTCGTTTTCAAGGCCACTTGCAACGACGGAACGTTGGAAATAACGATCATCACCGCATACGACCCCGCAGCAAATCCACAGTTTGCACGTAGTTTTCCAGGCGTTACCAGCCCAAAACGGTCGGAAATCATGCGAGCCAGCGAGCTATACCCTAAGATGTATGAACATTTCGAACAAGTGGGAAATCCCGTTGATCGCTTGGAAGGGCTCTGGGCCTGGGACAACATGAGACCCGTCAAGGTCAAGTACGACGAGCTCATCGCCAAGGGGATGACCGAGGACGCCGCTGCAAAGGAAGCCGTCCTCTACGCTCCGTCGTATGTCAAATACCACAAGCAGATGGGCTTCAACTACGTCTACAAGGCCAAGTATCTCCCAGAAGCCGGAGTGAGCGGCGACGACTTGTTCAGCTTCACTATCGACAAGGACTAAAGCATGCATCGACTCCAAATTCTTGGCGCTGCAATTCGCCAGCTGCGACGAATGGCGCTCGGCGGCGCTTCTGTCGAGGAGATCGATACCTTTCTCGACCTGCGATCATTTGGAATGCGGCACCATTGCTTCGAGGCGCTCGATCGCGCATTTCTGCAGCG
>DATEPG010000166.1:0-13041 GCA_035273265.1 Polyangiaceae bacterium | reverse complement strand
CAGGCGTGCAAGGGTCGCCGACCCCACCAGGTTGGCAGGCCAGCGGCAAGAGGCCCAAGAGCGCTGTGGCCAGCAGAGAGAAGCCCGTGATTTTACGTATCATCGCCTGACCGTCACCCGTTCGACTGGTGGACTACACATCGATCGCTCGTCGCTGTCGCGCAGCTGCGACCGCGCGTACGCTAGTTCAGCGCTTCCAGCCCAGTCAACGCGAAAGAAGCTGTAGGGCATGCGAACACCCCATAGCCCCAAGGAATTTTCCAACGCGCGTGTCGGATGGTTGGTGCTGACTCGCATTTCTGAGTTTTCAATGTGCGCCGCGTGGCGATTCGATCACCGCGCTCTGCTTCGGCTCGCGTGGCCTGCGCCACTCGATCGCGAACAGCGCGCGGCGAGCAGCTCGCGACGCGAACGGCTCGAGACGAAAGTGCGATATGCACCCACGTACACTCTGTATACGAGCCGCATCTCGCTTCGCGTTTCGCGCGCTCACGACACAGCCCGCAAATCCCAGAGAGCGGCAATTTTGAAGTGCCGCCCGAGCGGGAGCGCCGGGCAGCAACGGCGACATGCGGATGCTTTCCGACGACACTTGACAAGCTTGTATCGCGATCTCTAACATGCCCACGACCGCGGGTGGTATGTAGCGGTACTTATTAGGTTTTTCCCGATTCGGCCGAATAGGCCCCCCGCACCCGGTCGCGGCGCCGCCCGTAAAGGCGCCGATCTCAACCCCACTACAGAGGATCCATGTTTCGAAAGCGCCTCGTTGCGGTCTGCATTCTGGCATCCGTCGCTCTCCCGAGCCTCGCGGTCCCTCGCCTGGCGCGAGCACAGGATGTCATCGACTTGGATTCCGATACGCCAGCCCCGGCGAAGAAGAAGGCTGGTGCGAAGCCTGGTAAGGCAGCAGCACCCGCCGCCGGCGCTCCGGCCGCTGCCAAGAAGGGTGGCAAGGTCGACATCGACCTCGACGAGGGTGCACCTGGAGCCCAGGCGCCCGTCGTTGCCGGTCAGATGACTGAAGCTGCGGCTTCGGCCAAGCAGCTGTTCGACAAAGAGAAGTGGAACGACGCCGCGCAGGCATTGCACCGCGTCGTCAACGGCGAAACCGGCGACGACCCGGGCAACAAGCAGCTGGCGGAGTACTTCCTGGCCATCTCGCTCTATCGCCTCAAGTTTTACCAGGCGAGCTACGCCATCTTCAGCGTGGTGGCGGACAACCCGAACCACGTGAAGTTCAAGGAGACGCTGCTCTGGTTGGCCAAGCTGGCCACGCAGCTGCCGGAGCCGGCGGACATCATCGAGCGCGTCGGTAAGTACAACGACGAGCAGGTGGCCCGCTTCGACAACGACCAACAGCGCGACCTGTACTGGCAGCTCAACTACATGCTGGGCCGGTACAAGTACCGAAATCGCCAGTTCGAGGAATCCATCCGCCTGTTCCAGAAGGTCGACCGTCGTAGTGAGTACTACGTCAAGGCGCAGTTCTTCACGGGCATCAGCTACGTGCAGGTTCGCAAGTCGATTCCTGCCGTTCAGGCCTTTCAGCGCATCCAAAAGGCTCTCGACGAGGGCGTCGAGGGCGTCGAAGACGAAAGCCGTCTGCGCGATTTGGCCTCGCTCTCGATGGCGCGCACGTACTACTCGTCCTCCATCAAGACGGACGCGGAAACCAACCAGCCGACGGTGGACAGCACCAAGCTGAGCGCCGCGGTGAAGTACTGGAACCAGGTCGACGTCGCCAGCGAGTACTGGCTCGATGCGCTGTTCGAGGAGTCGTGGGCCTATTTCATGGCTGGCGACTACCCGCACGCGCTCGGTAACATCCACACGCTGCAGTCGCCGTACTTCCCGAACTCTTTCTATCCGGAAGCTGCGGTGCTCAAGGCGGTCATCTACTTCTCGAACTGCAACTACGAAGCGGCCACCACGGTCGTCGCGCAGTTCAACAAGAAGTACACGCCAATCAAGGAGCAGCTGGAAAAGGTGCTCAAGAACTACAAGGGCGAGAACAAGGAAGAGCCGTTCTTCAAGTTCTTGCTCCAAGTTCGCGCGGGTGGCGGCAACTTGGACGAGCGCATTCGTCCGATCGTCGAGAACGCGCTCAGCGATCGCCAGCTTTTGCGCAACATCGACTACGTGAAGCTGCTGGAAGAAGAAGACAAGCGCTTCAAGAAGTCACCGCCCGGCTTTCAGAGCTCGAGCATCGGGCAACAGGTCGGCGACGCGCTGAAGTTGGCGCGCGATCTGGCGGTGCGTCAGGCGGGTGAGCTTGCTCTCTCGCGCTACCAGCGCAACGTCGACGAGCTGAACGAGCACTTGCGTGACGGTGAGAAGATCCTGATCGACATCACGGCTGCGCAACGAAATTTGCTGGACGAGAAGATTGCGACCGGCCAGGTCAGCGCGGCTGAGTCGAAGACTTTCGGTGACGTAAAGCCCGACGAAGAGCACGTGATCTGGCCCTTCGACGGTGAGTATTGGCGTGACGAGCTCGGCTTCTATCGCCAGCGCGTTGTTTCCGCGTGTGGGAGGTAATTGGAAATGAGCTCCAAAAGAGCGTTCGTAGGCGTCACGGTTGCGTTCGGTCTGCTGCTCAACGCAGCGACCTCAGGCGCCGTGCCCGAAGCCAAACCGACTGATCTGAGCACGGAGTGCATCTCGCCCGA
This sequence comes from Polyangiaceae bacterium, assembly GCA_035273265.1. Taxonomy (GTDB): domain Bacteria; phylum Myxococcota_A; class Polyangia; order Polyangiales; family Polyangiaceae; genus PMG-095. The sequence goes on along the minus strand of DATEPG010000166.1, from coordinate 10,369 downwards.
CGCCGCGAAGGCGCTCAGCGAATGCCCCGCCGGTAAAATGGCGGACGTGCACAGCAAGCGCCCAGCCGCATTCTCCAGCGCCCCGCCCCCGCGTGACGTGAAGAAGCGCCAGGACGACTCCAAGCCGGTCAATCCGGAGGAGATGACCAAGTTGGCGGAGCGCGACACGCGCAAGAACCGCCTGCAGGCGCGCGCTCGCGCCCTGCTGATTACCGAGATCCAAGGCCTCGAGCGTCTGTACAAGCGCACCGCCAAGAAATCTCCGGACCGTCCGCAGCTGACCCGCCGCCTGGCAGAAGGTTACGTCGAGCTCGAGAGCGCGGCGCAACGCGACAAGATCGCCGCCGATATTTCGGCGCAGGACGCCAAGAGGAAGAAGCAGGACGCCAGCAAATTCCGCTCGGACGCAGCCGCTGCGGACAAAATCCTCGCCGCCGCGCGCAAGAGCGCCATCGCGTACTACACGCTGATGAAGACGGACTACCCGGATTACTCGAAGATCGACGAGGTTTTGTACTACCTCGCGTACGAGTACGAGCAGGGTGGTGATCTCAAGAACGCGCGCGCCACGTACTTCGAGTTGATCCAGAAGGCGCCCAAGTCGACCTACATCCCGAACGCCTACTTGGCCTTCGGCGAGCTGTTCTTCCAAGAAGCTCAGGGCGATCCATCGAAGTGGGAGCTCTCCGCCGCAGCTTACAAGGAAGTGATCAAGTACCCGCCGCCCAACAACAAGGTGTACGGCTACGCTCGCTACAAGCTGGGCTACGTGTTCTGGAACAAGGGCGAGTACGCCAACGCCCTGAACGAGTTCAAGAAGGTGATCGAGTACGGCGACACCTATGGCGATCTGCCGAACGCCAAGCAACTGGCCAAGTCGGCGCGCCGCGACACGATCCCGGTCTACGCCGTGAGCGGCGACCCGGGCAAGGCGTTCAACTTCTTCAAGCCGCTGAGCGGTGACAAGGGCGGCGAAACCGCCCATACGGTCGACATGATGAACGAGCTCGGCCTCGCTTATCTCGACACCGGTCACTACAAGGAAGGCATCGTTCTGTATCGCGATCTCTTGAGCCGCGATGCGGGCGACAAGAGCTGCTTCTACCAGGGCCAGATCACGACCGCTTCGTCGGCGATCAACTCGGGCGACAAGGAAGCCATCAAGAAGGAGATGGACAACCAGGTTCGCGTTTACAACGAGTTCATCAAGGAGAAGCACGCGGATCCCGCGAAGCTCCAGTGCGCCAACAAGACCGCCGAGCTGCTCGCCGAAACCGCGATGAGCTGGCATTTGGAGGCCGTCGGCTCGGGCGGCGTCCGCGGAACTGGCGACAAGAAGACGATGGATCTTGCGGCGTACCTGTACAAGAAGGTCGCCGACAACTTCACCTCCGGTGATTTCGCCAAGTTCGAGTTCCCGCGCATCGTCAAGAGCGACTGGCCGACGATGTACAAGATCAAGTACGCGATGGCGGACTTGCTCTACTTCCAGCAACGCTGGGAGGAGTGCGGTCCGGCATTCGACGCCGTGGTCGTGGAAGATCCGAAGAACGAGCAGGCCGCTGAAGCCGCCTACGCGTCGGTCCTCTGCTACCAGAAGATGTACGACCAGATGTACAAGGGCGCGACGGACCGCAAGGGCAAGGGCCTGGGTCCGAAGGGCGCCGACGAGTCGGACCGCGAGGCCAAGAAGGGTGAGTGGGAGAAGTTCAAGCCCAAGACCCTGACCGACATGCAAAAGGGCATGGTCAACGCGTTCAATCGTTACGTCTGCTACGTCAAGCCGCAGAAGGACGACAAGGACGCCCAAGAGCAGTACGTCGAAGTGAAGTACGGCCGCGCCCGCATCTACTTCGAAGCACAGCACTGGGAGGAAGCCGCGATCGCGTTCCGCGACGTAGCCATCAACCATGCCGACAAAGACGCCGGCATCTACGCCGCCCAGCTCTATCTCGAAGCCATCAACGTGCTCGGGTCACGCGCCGAGCCGCCGCGCCCGATCTGCTTCGACGAAATGGGCAAGGACGTGCCGACCTTCCTCGAACTGTACTGCAAGGGCAGCAAGGCCGAGGACAACAAGGAACAGTGCGAGACTCTGAATCGCATCCAGTTCGACATCCGCCGGCTCAAGGCGCAAAAGCAGATCGAGCTCGCCGACTCGCAGCAGGACAAGGGCGACTACAAGAACGCCCTCGACAACTACAAGAAGGGTGCGGATTCGTACCTGGATCTGTGGCGCTCCTATTGCGAAGAGCCGCTCGGTAAGGGTGAAAAGCCCAAGCAGTGCGAAAAGGCCGACGAAATCGTGTACAACATGGCGCGTGGCTACCAAGCCGCCCGCTTGCTCGCGAAGTCGATCCAAGCCAGGCTGATTCTGCTGAGTCAAAAGTACGGCATGTCCGACTCGCCCCTGGCGATGAAGGCCACCTACGAAATCGGCGGAAACTACCAAGCGATCGCCGTGTACGACAAGGCGTCAGACTTCTTCGAGCTGTACGCGAAGAAGACCGCTTACAAGGGCGAGTTCGCCGACCAGGCCTTGAGCGACGCCGTGGTGCTCCGCCTCGGTCTCGGTCAAGAAGATCAGGGTATCGAGGACTCGAACAACTTCAATAAGTACTTCGGTGCTCGCAAGCCCGCGCAAACCGCGCAGATCGCCTACGCCATTGCCGCGCACTACGGCGAGAAGAAGGACTGGAACAACGTCGAGAAGCGCCTCGGCGGCTCGATGAAGATGATCGACAGCAAGGCCACGCTGGATATCGTCGCCCAGGCGCACACGCTCCTGGCTCGCGCCGACATCAAGTTGGGCAAGGAGACCCTGGCCGTTCGCGAGTACAAAGCCGTCGTCGGCTTGTGGTCGGATCCGAACGCGGCGGTCGCCAAGATCCAAAGCATCCCGGGTGAGGACGACAACGCGAAGCAGCGTCGCCTCGGTCGCGCGTTGGAAGCGGTCGGCGAAGCGATGTTCTACTTCGCGGACCAGGACAAGGCGAAGGTCGACAAGCTCAAGTTCCCGGAATACCGCGGCAACAACTCCAAGGAGGATGTGCTCAAGCACATCGGTACCAAGGTCAAAGACTGGATCGTCAAGAAGCGCCCGCTGATCGAGAAGGCCAGCGGCGAGTACAAGAAGATCGTCGACCTCCAGCCGGTGCCTCCGCCGCGCTGGGTCATCGCCGCCGGTTCGCGCGTCGGTGAAATGTGGGGCGGGTTCGTCAAGGAGTTCCGCGCTGCACCCATTCCGGACGCTTTCCGTCGGGACGTGGAAATTCGCCAGACCTACTACGCTAGCCTCGACGAAGCGTCGGAGCCTCAGAAGCAACAAGCCAAGAGCGCTTTCGAGATCTGCTTGGGCTACTCGGTGAAGTACCAGTACTTCGATGAGTTCAGCCGCACGTGCGAAGAGTGGCTCGCTCAGAACTACAAGAACGAGTACCACTTGGTCGACGAATTCCGCGGTTCCCCGAATCGCGTGAATAGCGTGCTGCTCGAGCAGGGCAATCCGCTGCGCATCGGCGGTGAGCCGATGGTCACTCAGAGCGCCGAGCCGGTTCCGGTCAAGAAGAGCGAAGCCGCGGCCGCCGCCGACGACACCAAGAAGTCCGATAAGAAGGGCAAGAAGTGATGTCACGTTTCAAAGCAGCACTAGTGCTCGTCAGTATCGCCACGCTGTCCGCCGCTTGCGGCGGCGGGGCGAGCGCCGGCAAGGCGCTCAGCCCCGACAAGGTGAGCGGCAAGGCCGACGCCAAGGGACACGCCGTGAGCAAGGAAGCCGCGGCGAACTTCGACTCGGCGCTGGAGCAGTTCGCGGCGCACGACAAGAAGCAAGACTGGAATGATGCCGGCTGTTCGGCGATCGCCAAAGCCTTTGCGGCGGCGGCGGATGCACAGAAATCGGACACTGGTCGTCCTTTCCCGGAGGCCCAATACAATTCCGGCTTGGCCTATCAGCGCTGCGGCAAAGACGCCGAAGCGCGCGCGGAGTTCGAGGCGGTCGTCAAGAGCGACCCCTCGTTTCACCGCGCGCGTGCGCAGATCGCGCTCTACGACTATGCCAAGTCGAACGATCTGGACGGCACGATCTCGAAGCTCGACCAAATCATCCACGACGCCAAGTTCCAGAACGTGGAGGCCTTGGTCAGCCTCGCGGCTCTGCAAATGGAGCGCGGCAACGATCAGGCAGATGGCGACGGCAAGAATGATTTGGAGCGTGCGCAACGCAACTTGCAGCGTGCGTTGGCCATCGACGACGGCTACATGCCGGCCTTCAACCAGCTCTCGGTCTATTACCTGACTCAGGCCAAAGCCAAAGCAGGCCAGCTCGAGAAGACTGGCAAGCGTGGCCGCCGGGGCATGGAAGTCTCGGGCGCATCGAAGGTGAGCGTCGATTCGCAGCAGCTCGATTTGGCCGCGCTCGTCGCGGGCCAGGCGCAGAAGAAGAACCCGAATTACGCGCCGATTTCGAACACCACCGGCTTGATCCAAGTTCAGTTGAAGAACTTCAACGGCGCGGTGAAGAGCTTCGGCAAGGCTCGCCAGCTGGACCCGACGTTCTTCGAAGCGCAGATGAACTACGCTGCGGTGAACCTTTCCTTCCGCGGCTACGAAGAAGCGGAGAAGGCCTATCGTGACGCGCTCAAGCTGAAGCCCAAGGACTACGAGGCGCAGTTGGGCTTGGCGCTGGCCATTCGCGGTCAGATCAACGACTCGAACTTCGACAAGTACGTCGCCGAAGCGCAGTCGCACTTGGACGAAGCCAAGAAGATCGCGCCGGATCGCCCCGAAACTTATTACAACGAAGCGATTCTCACCCAGGAGTTCCGCGCCAAGCGTGGCAATCCCGTGCCGACCTTGCAGAAGGCCGCCGAGCAGTATCGCCAGTTCATCGACAAGGCGGGCTCGGACCCGGGTTTTGCTGCAGCCGTGAAGCGTTCGAAGGATCGCAGCACGGATATTTCCGACACCGTCAAGTTCATCCAAGAGGGCGAGCAGGCGGCGAAGGACGCGGCCAATCAGCCCCCGCCACCCCCGCCGCCTCCGGCAGAGGGCGCGGCTCCTCCTCCGGCTGACGCGAAGGGTGCTCCTCCGGCTGACGCCAAGAAGCCGGCTGCTCCGAAGAAGTGACGAGTCAGGTTCTTTTTTGGGAACCTTGCGAAGCAGGTGGTGTCGAGTGCAGAGGACGCCACCTCGCTTTTGCGTTGACGTATTGAAGACTCAGAAGTTACAATCTGGCTGTAATAACACGAGATCATTCCGAGGAGACTGAAATGGCATCCAAACGCTCATCCAAATTGTCGAAAAGCGTCGCGATTTCAATCGGATTTGCCGCGTTTGCCCTGTCTTCTGCGGCGCTGGCCCAGGACGCAAAGGCCGGCGGGGACAAGCCCGATGGCTATGGCTACGAGTTCTCTGATGATCCGTTGAACGCCGGCGGCTTCGGGCCGAACGACGCGACGATCAAAGTTCGTCCCCGCGCTGCGCGCACCACGCTGATCCGGCCTCGCACGACGTTCGTGCCGGAGATGCTCAAGTCTGTCGAAAATATTTGATCGTGAAAGCTCTGCACCGGTCGCGTTTGCCGCGTGCTGGGCTTCTCGAGACACGGCTCTATGGGGCGTAGCGGCCCTGGCAATCAGGAAATACTAGGCATGGCAAAAGCTGTACTGACGTTTGCGCTCTACCAGGGTGATGCTCTCCAGCGCCGGGAAACCGTGACGCAGGACATCGTGAAAGTCGGCAAGGACCCGAAGAGCCATCTTCGCGTCGACGACGAACTCGCGTCCCGCATGCACGCGGTGATCGAAGTCGCCGGCCCCGAGGACATCACGCTGATCGATCTCGGGAACGAGCCTGGGACCATGGTCAATGGCGCGCGAGTCAACAAGTGCAAGCTGCACGTCGGCGACCAAATCCAGGTCGGGCAGACCTACATCGTGCTCGAGAGTGCCGACGCCGCTGGAGCCGAGGCCGTCGCTGCGCCGCCGCCTGGCTACGGCGCGCCCCCGCCGAATCCGTTTGCTGCTGCCGCGCCGAGCCCGTTCGCCGCTGCCAGCAATCCGTTCGAGGTGCGCTCCGCGAATCCGTTCGCCGCGGGGGCCGCTGCCACTGCGCGGGCTCACGCCTTGCACGTCGCGGATGACGCCGCGCCGGGCACCTACACTTATACGATGATCAAGAGCGGCCCCGACGTGAGCTCGGACGAAGTCGAGATCGCGCATCTCCAATCGGTCGAGGTCATGGTGCTGTGGGGCGCCAACGTGCTGCACGTCTCTCATCTGACCCCGCCGCGTAATTTTTACGTGGGTGAGGAGCAGGGTAAAAACTTCGCCTGCGACTTTTTCATCCCGAGCGAGAAGCTGGGCACCACCCGTCTTCCGGTGGTGATTGGCGATCGTGCCTCGGTCGCTGTGGTGATCCCGCCGGGCGCGGGCGGCACGGTCGAGCTTCCGGGCATGCCGCGCATGTCGATGGATGAGGCACGGCAACGGGCGCAACCCACGGCCGAGGTCAGCGGTGGACATCAGCTGAACTTGCCGAGCGGTGGCAAGGCGCGCGTGGAGATCGGTGATTTCGTGTTCCAGGTGGCTGCGGTCAACGCCGGCAAGCCGATCAAGCACGGCGTCGCCGTCGGCTTCGACTGGAACGTCGCGATGTACTTCGGTCTGTCTTTGGCCGCGATCGGCGGTCTGGTTGCGGCGATGGCCTTCTTCGTGCCGCCCATGGGCCTGACGGACGACGAGGAGCTCGACAAGGACGCGCTGTACTTGATGCAGCAGTACTTGAAATCGGCTGCCGAACGCGAACAAGAGGAGAAGGAAGCCGAAGTCGTCCAAGACAACTCGGACAACAAAGAGGGCGGCACCGGTACCCGCGCTAAGGGCGAAGAAGGCTCGATGGGTAACCCCACGACCAAAGCCGTTAATAAGCGCTACGCCGTTCAGGGCCCGAAAGACAACCCGGATCCACACATCGCCCGCCAAGCTGCGCTGCGTGAGGCGGCGGAATTCGGCATGATCGGCCTGCTCAATACGGGCGCGGCCGGTGACCCGAATGCGCCGACGGCTCCCTGGGGCCGTGACACCTCGCTCGGTTCGGATGACGTCAGCGCCCGCGGTAACATGTGGGGTGATGAAATCGGCGATGCGTTCGGCGCAGGCGGCCTCGGTCTCTCCGGCATCGGCGAGGGCGGTGGCGGTCGCGGTGAAGGCATCGGCTTGGGCAATATCGGCACTTTGGGCCACGGAGCCGGTACCGGCACCGGGCAGGGCTTCGGCGCTGGTCACGGCCGCCTGGGCGGTTCGCATCAGACCAAAGCACCGAAGGTGCGCATGGGTGCAACGACCGTCAGCGGTCGCCTGCCTCCGGAAGTCATTCAGCGCATCGTTCGTCAGAACTACGGTCGTTTCCGCATGTGCTACGAGCAGGGGCTCGGTCGTAACCCGAACCTCGAGGGTCGCGTTTCTGCTCGTTTCGTAATCGGTCGCGACGGCGCGGTTTCCAACGCTTCCAACGGCGGTTCGGACCTCCCTGACAGCGGTGTGGTGAGCTGCGTGGTGTCGGCCTTCTACGGGTTGAGCTTCCCGCAACCTGAGGGTGGCATCGTTACGGTGGTCTATCCGATCATGCTGTCTCCGGGCTGAAGCCCTGACAGAGCAACATCCGACTCGAGCGGGTGTTGCGTATGAGACGCGCGGCAGGTCGAACTTGCCGCGCGTTTCTGCGTTTGTAAGCTCGATTGCGTCGACTCATGACATCGTCACGGCCGTCCGCTCGCGCGCCGCGTGTTTTCACTAACTGATGCCGTCTGCGCGCGTGTGCGCGTCGTGTCGGTTCACGCGCACCCCGGGGGAATGTCGGGGGTTGTAGTACTCCGAAACTCAACGCAGCGCTCAGCGCTAAGCGTTGGCGAAAGCACGCAAATTCGGGTGCGAAGCGGCTTTACAGCTTGGGGCCCATCCGCCTATGCTGCAAGCCTCTTTGACCGGACTGCGAATGTGCGCAGAAAGGTCGAGGGACAACCCAAAGTGCTTCGTTTCGCGCCGCGTTCGAATCAGCCTTGGCTGCTAGCAGTGGCCCTACCGCCTGCGAATTTTCGATTCTGCTGGTGAGTCTCCCTATGCGTACTGACTGGAAAGAGGGAAAGCTTGCGATGAAACTCCTGAAGTCTTCTACGATTTGTTTGATTGCGGTGGGCCTGTTGGGCTCGGTCTCTGGCTGCAGCCGCGACAAGATCGAGGCCATCAACCTCGCCAACGAGGGTGATCAATCAGTCAAGATCAACGTCGAAGGCGCGATCCAAAAATACGAACAGGCGATCGACCTCGATCCGACCAACCATCGTATTCTCTGGAAGCTCGCGAACGCGTACGAGAAGAAGGAGGATTGGGACAAGATGGCGTCGACGTTGTCGCGCGCGGTCCAGGTCGCTCCGGATTTCGCGACCTACTGGGGTGCGCGCGGTCACGCGCTGATCATGCAAGCGCGCGGTGGCAACCGCGACCAGTACAAGCAGGCGCAAGAGCCGCTGAAGAAGTGCATCGAGAAGGATGCGAATTCGGCTGATTGCTACAACGAGTTGGGCGAGACCTACCTCTGGACGGACGATGAGCAGTCGGCGTTGGACAACTACTCCAAAGCCATCGATCACGACCCGACCAAGGGCTACTTCTACGCGGATCTCGCCAGCTTGTACATCAACCTCAAGTTCTACAAGGAGGCGGATCAGGTCATCAGCGAAGGGCTGAAGCTGATTCCGCCGATCGAGAAGAACAAAGGCAAGATCTACAATCTGTACATCTTGCAATCGACTGCCGCGTTGGCCAAGGGCGACAAGGCGGGTCAGGTCGCAGCGATCGAGAAGGCCGAGCCGTTCGCGGGCGACTCGCATCCTGAATTTTCATACATGCTCGGAAGCACGTACGGAACTCAGGAGCCCCCGCAAAAGGAGAAGGCTCTTCGGTTGTTGAACGCCTTCACCAAGCGCGTCTGCAAGGGCGCACAGGCGATGAAGTTCAAAGACGAGTGTGAAGAGACCTCGTCCTTGATTCAAAAGCTGGGATCCTGATTTTGTTTCGTGTCGTAAAGGCCGATCGCTGCACGCCTGATGAGTGCCCGCCGGGAACCGGTTGGGTAGGTGCAGCGGGGGCCTTGGTCGACACTCTTACTGCCGAATGTCGTGTTGTGCCGCCATCGAGCGGCCGTATTGAAGCGAGGCGTGCTGCGCTACCGGCACGCCTCGAATTTGCGTCCACTATCCGAGGCTCGCTCTGGCGTCATCGCCGCGCGGGCCTCAGCGCTAAGTAGCTTGCCCGAGGGAGCAATGGATCTAGAGCAGCGTCTGAAACAGCTTGAGAGCCACCACGACTGGCACGGCATCGTCGAAGCATTGGAGCAGGGCCTGGGGTCCACTCAGGATGCGACGCTGAAGGCGGATATTCATCTGCGGCTCGGCCGCGTGCTGCACACCCAGTTCTTGCAGGGCGTGCGCGCCTTGAAGCACTTTCAAGATGCGTACAAGCTCAACCCGGCGCTGTTCGACGCGCTGAGTGAGGCGCGCGGCATCTATTGGGAGCTGGGCAAGCTCAACATGGTGCAGAAGCTGCTCGAACTGCAGCTGAAGAGCGCCCCTGACGCGCGCGTGAAGCGCGCGCTGTTGCGTGAACTCGGCGACGTCTTTTGTGACGTGGGCGAGTACGAGCGTGCCGCCGAGGCGTACGCCAAGGCGCTGCAGAACGCCGAAGGAAAGCCCGGCGATATCGGCGACCGCTTGCTCGACGCGCAGGTCGGAGCGGGCGAGTGGCAAGATCGCATCGCGACCTTGCTGCGTGAGGCGCACGCAGCCGCGACACCCGCCGAAAGCTCGGAAATTTTCTTGCGCGCAGCGCGCATCGCTCGCCGCTTCGCGCCTGGTGAGTACGAGTCGATTCTGGCCCAGGCGTACTCTGTCGATCCGGCCAACGCCAGCGCGGCGGCACTGTATGAAGGACTGCTCGTCGATGCGCAACGCACCGAGACGATCCTCGAGACGCAGCGTGAATCACTAAAGCGAATCGAAGCCCCGGTCGCCAAAGCGGACGCCTCGTTTCGCTTCGGTGCGCGCTGGGCGCTCCGCCATCAGAACTTGGAAGTCGGCAGCCAATTCTTGGAGGAGGCGCTCCGTCTCGATCCGAGCCGCGAGCCTGCTTTCACGTTTTTGAAGGACGCCATCGGTGTGCGTGGAGCTGACTGGGAGCGTGTGATCCGTCTCGCCGACGAGCTGTCCGATCGCGCAGGGGTGTCACCTTCGGCTAGCTATTTGCTCGCGACCGGTGGGCTGATGGCTTGGCGTGAACGCGGGGATCTGATCCGTGCGCGCAAGTTCTTCGAG
>DATEPG010000165.1:0-3926 GCA_035273265.1 Polyangiaceae bacterium | reverse complement strand
GGCTCCTGGCGCTGATATTTCTTTGTGCCTCTCTGTCGTGCACACCGTTAAAAATCGCCTTTTCCTGGAGCTGGCCGCTGCGGGTGCGCCGAACGCTGGGGCTATTCGCATTCTTCAGTGTGGTGCTGCATTTTTTGATCTATCTTTTGTTCGACAAGAACTTGTCACTCGGCGCGCTGCTTTCAGACGTGCTGAAGCGACCGTTCATCGCGCTCGGGTTCATCGCCTGGATGTTGCTAGTGCCGCTCGCGCTCACCTCCAGCAGGCGCGCCGTGGCACGCTTGGGCTTTCGGCGTTGGCAACTGCTCCATCGCTTGGCCTATCTGATCGGGATCTTGGGTGTGCTTCACTTCTACCTGCGAGTAAAAGCGGATCACACGCAGCCGATCGTCTACGGGTCGGTTCTGGCCATCGGATTCGGGCTGCGCGGCCTGGCCAAGCTCAAAAAATCGCGTGACCGGCGGCTGCGCGCAACGAACCCGCTCACCGGCGCTTATTAGCGAGAGGAGCGCTGCGCGCGGCGGGGTCCGGGTCGACGCGCACGACCTCCGCCTGTTCGATGCGATCGAGACGAAAATGGCGGCGTTCGCCGCTCTCGACGTCGACCGCATCGAGTCGCGTTTCACGTCGTTCCATCAGCACGCCAACGATGCGAATCGTGCGTGTGGTCTGCAGGAAGTTGCCGTCGACATACACGATGCGCAGCGGGCATTGCTCGAACCAAGCGCGCTCCAGCGCGCTGCGAACGGCCTTTTTGCTTGGTAAGCCGGGCACACCCTGAAAGGACAATTCGGACAGCCGAGTGAGCAATTCGCGCTGCGCAGAGGTCGACAAAGCCGCTCGAACTTTGTCCAGCGCCGAGTCGAGCGTTTCGGCGAACGGCAGCAGCCGCATCTCAATCGCAAAGCGCCCCAAAGCGACGAGCAGCGCCGCTTCTCGCGCGGTGAAATTGACCGGCGGCAAGCTATAGCTGCGGTCGAGCGCATAGCCGCCGCCTCGACCGCGCTCGGCGGAGAGCGGCAAGGCGGCCATGCGCAGGGTATCGAGATCGCGATAGATGGTGCGCAAAGTCACGCCGAAGCGCTCGGCCAACACCTCGGCCGTAACGCCCGTGCGCCGGCCGCGGAGGTACTCGGTCAGTGCAAAAAGCCGCTCGGTGCGCTGCATGCAAAGCTGACATACCCCTGACATGCAGCCGAGGGAAGTGGCCCATTCGGAGGACGGTGTAGGCAGGTGCGCAACGACGCACACCTCCTTTTCTGGACCGACCCGAGGGACTCGCGATTAGGATGAGGCCTTACTTCGTGCGCGAACGCGCAACCTGTTGGACAAGCGCCCGATGCGGCGCGGAAAGAGAAGACCCTCGATGCTACGCAAGTCCCTCATCGCCCTCACCGGAGTGGCCTCGATTGTCAGTGCTTGTGCCAAAGAGAACGATCCGCCGCCCGCAACGCCGTATTCCCCACCGCCCCCTACAGCCACTGTCGCTCAACCGCAACCGCCAGTCATCGCCGCGACGCCTGCGCCGGTCGCTACGGCTCCCGGCGCCGCGGCTCCTACTGGCGCGATGGCGACGCCTGGCCCGTTCGCGTTGCCGTGCACGAGTGACGCATCGTGCGGGCTCGCCCGCTGCAACGTGCAATTCCAAAAGTGCGCGTTCCCCTGTGCAGGACCGGTCGATTGCGCCGCTGGCGCAACGTGCAACGCGATCACGGGCTTATGTCTGCCGGGTGCTGCGCCGCAATAGATACCGACGCACGGTTCCCGCTTGCCTGCTCGACGAAGGACGGGGCGACTTGCTCCTTTGTTTGCTTTTGCCCCTCCAAGCGGGCGGTCCACGGAGAATCGATGAAGCGGCTTATCGTGTGCAGCACTTGTGTTTTGGCTGGTTTCACTGGCCTGATGACGGGCTGCGGTTCGCGCAGCGAAAATGACTTATATCTGCCCGACGTGGATGCCGGAGAATCCTCGTTCAGCCGCAGCGGAAGCGGCGGCGCGGACGTCGCCACGGCCGGCAGAAACTTTGGCGTTGCCGGCTCCGCACCAACCGGCGGGAGCTTGGGCTCTGCCGGGGCTCCCAGCGGCGGCGGCGCCTTTTTCACCGCCGGCACAGCGGGCAGCATTGCTGCGAGCGGCTCCTCAGGCTCCTTTTCAATCGCCGGCGGCAGTGGAACGACTGCTGTAGGCGGCTTCGCACAAGGTGGCGCGGCGACCGCTGGTTCCAGTGGCGGCTCTACTCGAGGCGGCAGCGGCGGAGCTTCCTTCGCAGGCAGCGGCGGAGCTTCCTTCGCAGGCAGCGGTGGAATTTCCTTCGCGGGCAGCGGTGGAGTTTCTGTCGCGGGCAGCCCCGGTAGTGCAGGCGCGCAAAGCGGCGGTACGGCTGGCATGGCTGCCGCGGGTAGCGGTACCGGCGGCGGATCCGGCAGCGGCAGCTCAGGCACCGGCGCGGGTGGCGGCAACAACGCTGCGTGTCCCGCGGACACTCCCCAAAACAACGACAAGTGCAACGATACTTCGCTGACTTGTTCGTACGTGGGTGAGCGTTGCAACTGCCGAAGCATCGGCAACAACACCGCCTGGCGCTGCACCGGTAGCGGACAGGCGTGCCCGAGCACACATCCGGTCGACAGCTCGAAGTGTAGCGGAAACCTGCAATGCCCCTACCCTGCGGGCGATCAATGCAACTGCCAGAACAACCAGTGGAATTGCTTCAACCCAGGCTGTCCGGCAAGTAAGCCCACGCCCGGTGACAGCTGCGGCGCGGTCACGGGTCAATGCACATACGGTGCAGCCGGCGCGTGCCTGTGCATCAGCGGAGCCTGGTTCTGTAACTAGACCGGAGCCCAGGTGGCCGAGGAAACGACCATCGGAAGGTCGTGGAAGCCGTCTTCTGGGTGATGACAGGTGAAGCGCGCGACCGACTGCTGGAGCACGCTTCCGCTCGGACGAACGCTACTTGGCGAGCTCGGGCGCCTTGCGCACTGTCAGCCCGGGCGTGCCTTTGCTCGGTCGACCCAGCAGGTAGCCCTGAAGTAAATCGCAGCCTAGCTCGACGAGCGCCTGCTTTTCTTCGACCACTTCCACGCCTTCAGCAATGATCGATTTGCCCATGTCGTGGCAAAGTTCGACCATCGAGCGCACGATTTTGCGCTTCATGTCGTTCTGATGGATGTCGCGAATGAGCGCCATGTCGAGCTTGACGAATTCGGGTTCCAGCTGCGTGAAGCTGGTCAACCCCGCATAGCCGGCGCCCAGGTCATCCAGCGCGATCCGGAACCCCAGACCGCGTAGGCGCGCGACACGATCGCGCACGTTACCGATATGTTCGAGCGACGCGCGCTCGGTAATCTCGAGCACGACGCGGTGAGCGAATGGCGTGAGCTGCGAGCTTTGCTCGTATAAGGCTTCGTCGACCAGATCTTCGGGATGTAAGTTGACGAAGATGACCGAGTCCTCGGCCGCTGCCAAATCGAGCGCGGTCAGGCGGCGCACGGTACCGCCCAGATCCTGCAGACGATCGACGCGCTCAGCAGCCTTGAGCACCGCCAGCGGATTGGGTAGATCGGGCTCCTCGCTGCGCATCAACGCCTCGTAGGCGAAGGGCGAGCCGTCTCGAGCGTGCACGATCGGTTGGTAGGCGACCCACAACGAGCTCAACGCGCGTTCGAGTGTGGCGCTGATCCCAGCTCGATCCCCGACCCGAAATGTCGAGCTGCCGTACTCTTCGACGTACTCGCGTTTGACGCGCGCCATGCGCCCAACGGCCGATGCACGTTCGACCGCTTCGTCCAAATGGTCGCTCTCGACTGGCTTGATCAGGTATTTGAACGCGCCATACTCCACCGCCTCGCTGGCGCTCGCCAAGTCGGGGTTCCCGGTAACCAGGATCACCGGTAGGTCCAAGTCGCGTTCGCGCACGGCACGGA
>DATEPG010000164.1:0-3266 GCA_035273265.1 Polyangiaceae bacterium | reverse complement strand
GCGGCGACATCGCGATCAGCCGGCGTCGGAAGCGCGTGTAGCTAGCTTCAGGCGCGAGCTCGCTGTGCAGCTGCTTGATGGTCGCGCCGCCTGCGGCCTGCTTCGCCACGTCTTGCCAGTCGATAGCGGCATCCCAAGCCGGCGCCTTCGTAGCAGCTCCAACACTGCTCACATCCGCGGGCTCATCCATCCCGAACTTGCGCACCGTCTGACGCGATATCCCCAGCGCCAGCGCCACCTTCCGGATTGAGAGGCCCTGGCTCAACAACACCTTGATCTGCTCTTGCATACGCGCGGTCTTCCTGTCTCTGGCCATGGCCGGCACCAGTGCCATGCCCAGTAGGTCCTGTGCGCGTCGCCGCTCCCCCCATGCCAGGGAACTTGACCACCCTGCAAATGGTGGTCAATTCCGGTGATCATCCCTGGTCAACCTCCCGTGCAAACGGGTGGTCAACTTTCCTGATCAGGGGGTGGTCAACTTCGTTGCAAACGGGTGGTCAACTCCAAGTGCAATCGGACAGCAAAGGCACGACCTTGTTGTCAACAACGCGACCGAGCGCGTGACCAGAGATCCAGTCGTAGACTGCAATCACTGCAGCTCGAACCATTGTCTCGTGCTCGTCGCCCAGCCCGAGCTACTCAGTCGCCTCGCCCTGACCGTCAACGACGAGATTAGAAACTGCGTCACTTACTCGGTTTTGATACAGCAAATGACTCCCGATAGCTCAGTGACTTTGTCCGCGCGGAGCTCGACAAGGTAGCCCGCGCGCACGGCACGTTTACCGACGACGCGCTCGCGCTCATCGTGCGCTCATCGTGCGCTCATCGTAAGGCGTGCTCCGCCGCCTCAAGAACCTGTGCCTTGGTGCCCTGCTTGAGGTCGTCCGCGACCGCACCAAAGTCGTCGACTTGAAGCAAGTCAATCGCGTGCTCTTGCAGCCGCATTGGAGGCGAGACGCCGAAATACCGCTGTAGCGTCGTCGAACACACGCCGTGGCCCTCCCGCGTCCGCGCGATGCAGTCGAAAGCGTCGTCACGACTGAACGCCTGCCGCTCAACGCGCTCAACAAACGGCCAACGCCGTCGTAAGCCTCACCAAGCTTGCGACGGCGTTGGCCGTTTGGGGCCACCATCACCCGCGAGGCGTACGACCGTTTCGGTCGCGGATTGCAACGTCAGCGCGGACTTTGCTCGCAATTTCTACGATGTCAGTTTGGGAATCGCGTACGACATCAAACCGGCCCCTAACAGATTCGCAAGCGTCGATCCGGAACCGCCCCTCACTCCCCACGGCGTAAAGTAAACGCGGCGAGTTCATGACGAGTGACCGTTCACTTGGTTCGCCAGAGAGCTGCTGGCGAATGAAGGTACTTGTCCACGAAATCAACAAATGAATCTGCAACGACTCGTGGGGGTTCCGTGTCATCCACGATTGCAACGCTACCGTAGTCCCGTCCTGCCAGCGCAATCGCGTATTCATGCGAACCAATCATGAAATCTGCGAACACGAAATAGCTCCCGCCCTCCTCCCGCCCCGCTTCGTTGCCACCTACGGGGGCGAGTAGGTCAAGCCCGTAGAAATGGATCATTCTTTCGCTATCCATGTCGCCGTCGACCATGCCATTTGCCCGCTCAAGATACGCCCTGAAAGCTTCAGGCAGTTGAACACCGTACCGTTTCTCGAATTCGCATATCTTCGCCGCAGCGACACCAGTTCGTGACTCTGCGGAGGCGGCAGACCAACTTGCAAGGAACTCGTCAAGTCGACGGCTGACTGGCTTGATCACTTCAGCAGCTCCTCGATGATACGCAGTCTATCGCTTTGAACCGGAATATCCGCAAGTTTTTTCTCGATAATTTGCTGTTTGTATCGCTGCAACGTTTCGCGCGTTACGCCCGCTGGAAGGTCCCGCGCGCCCTGGCTGACGCGCTTCAGCCCTTCCTCCGCGCCTTTTCGACCCGAACCGAACAGGGTCTTCAATCCCTGAGTCTCCGCTGCAGAGAACAGTTTCGGTGCTGCCCTTGCGGCAAGGATACCATGCGGTACCCGACGAATCGCTACCGCACGCGAACATCGCCCGACCAAACCTCCTTGTCGCACATGATCGAGATCGACACGAGGCCCTCCTCGATGTCGATCTGAATTTCGGGTGATTCAGAGCCGTTGCCGGTGGCCTTGACGACCACCGTCTGCCCTGGCGCGAGCGGAACGGTATCTCCCTCCGGCTCTAAGCCGAGCAGCATTTCCCGTCCACTTCTATTCACGATGGGGATCCTCATGCGTCGATCCTTATAACAGGTCTGCAATCGCTTGCATTAGCTGCGCACGCGGGAGTGCATTGGGGTTGCCTGCGGTCGCTGTCACCGGATTCTGCGCACCAATTTGTCGGTAAAATTGTGCCCATTGCCGCGCCATCTCCTTTGTTACGCCACCCGCGCGGATCCCATCGATGCGCCCCGGAAGTTGCTTAATGAGCTCCGCGGTTCGTGCCATGTTCACCTGCTGACCCGCGAGCCCCCGCCCGCCAGTTGTCCACTGCGTCAGCTGAGCCAGAGCCTGTCGCCCTCCAGGCGGCATGAGAAGGTCAGCCGCCTTGATTGCCCCCGCTGCGGCGCCGAATCCAAGGCGCGTAAGCGCCCAGCCTGCAAGTCGACCTCCTAATCCGCCTCCTAAGATGAATGCGCCCGAATAGACATACCCTCGGTTCATCGCTGCTCGAGCACCCGAGGGCAAGTCGTGGACCGGGTTCGTCAAGTAGCAATCCGGTGTACAAGCGTTCTGCTGGTCCGGCATTTCGGCCAGTCGCTGTTCGAGCGCGTCGGCCCGTGCCTGGAGGTCGGCATACGACGGCCCCACGGCGCCCTTGTTTTCCCCCGCTGCCCCCGCGCCCCCCTGCGGGTTGGCCCGGCCCTTCGGCACCGCCGTCGGCGCCGCCGCACTACGCGTCGACCCCGCACTCCCATCCCCGATCGACGGCATGAACGCCGAAGTCACTGAGCTCAACGCCCCAGCCCCGATCCCGCTAAAACCGATCCCAGCAGCGATCCCCGTCACCCCCGCGCCCCAGCCAGTGATCGCGACCCCGGAATAGTCAGCACCGTCCGCGATGAACCCGCTCGGGTCCGTGTTGTTGATCGGGTTGTTGAACACGTAGCTGTACCGGTTCAACCCCTGGCTCCAATAAGGAGCCTGCATCACCGGGTCCGCCGTCAAAAATCGCCCCGCGAGCGGGTCGTACACGCGCCCCTTCATGTCGATCAGGCCG
>DATEPG010000163.1:0-15665 GCA_035273265.1 Polyangiaceae bacterium | reverse complement strand
CGCGGGAGGCGCGGGCGCGGGAGGCGCGGCAGGCAAGCCGTCCGCTGGCGAGGCGCCGGACATCGAGGGCGGGTCGGGCGGGAGTCCCTTTGGAACGGCAGGTGTGGTCGACATCGGAGTCGCTGGCGGGGGGACGAGCGGAGCTGCTACTGAAGGCGGAGGCGGCACGGTGATCCCCCTGAGTCCGGGCGAGATCGGGCAAGCTTGCATTCCCGGTGACTTGATCACCGAGGCGGACGGCAGCCCCGCGAAGACGCAGATCCAGACCTTGGCTCGCTGCAACGAAGGCTTGGCTTGCAACGCGCAGAACAAGTGCGTGCCGGCCCCCGATTGCCCGAGCAGCGGACTGTGCGTGATGCGACGAGCGGCGCTCGCTGGCAACGGCGGGGTCGGCGGAGCACCGGGATCCGTCTCGCCTGCGGCAGCTGGCAGCAGTGGCGCACCGTGGTCTGGAGTCGGTGGAGTGCCGTCCGGTGGCGCGGACAACAACAATGGACCGCTGAGGTACGCGACCGACAAGAGCGGAGTGGTCGCGTTGACCGCTAACGAGTCGCGCGTCTATTGGGTCGAATACGGAACTCGAGACCCGCTTGGGAACTACCAGCACGACGGCGCGTTGCTGGCTTATACGATCGCTGATGGCACGACCACGGTGCTCGCTTCGGGACTCGAAGGACCCACCAAAGTGGAGCTCACCACCAGCCACGCGTACGTTTACGTCGACGGGGCCCCGCTGCTCGGCGCGCTCACCGCTCCGCAGCTGCTTCGGGTGCCGCTGGCCGGCGGTAGCGTAGAGCTGGTGCAAAACGGCGCGCAGCCGTGGAGCTTTGCTTCAGTAGGGAGCCGAGCCTTGTGGAACTCAGGCGGCAACACGGTCTACTCGATACTGTCCGACTCGAACGTGACGCCGACCGTATTTGCCTCGGCCGCGGTGAGCTGTCTGGCCGCTGACGCCACGGATTTGTACTACGCTGCTTCCGACGAACAGTTGGTGCGCTCGCCGCTTACGGGCGCTCCGCCCGTCGGCCTGAATCTGTACGCTACAGATTTCATGCTCTACGATGATGGAATATTCGGCACCGAGCGACTCGGAGCCGGGGCCATGATGGTGCGAGCGCCAAAGGGCGGCGGACCGTTCGTACGCGTCCGTGCCCTCGGCGACGGTTATCCGGGCAGACTTCAGGTCGTGGCTAATCGCTATTTCTTGGATGTTGAATCCCTGCAATTCCGAGCGCCCAACGGCTGGGAAACCAAGCGTCAAGTGTTGAGCGCCGGCTTTGCTGACAGCGATCCGCCGATCCGCGTGCTCGAACGAAGGAATCGGAACAACCTGGTCGACCAACTCTGGGTCGGCACGGCGAATGCCCTGTACTGGAGCGAAGGGCAAGCGATCTACCAACAGCCGTTGCCCACGCCGTAATCGAGCCGTCAGCCGTCGAGTTTCTTCAACTCTTTCGGCTCCACGTAGTCGTTCGGCTGGAGCACCAGCCGTTCGACGCGTTGGCCAGTGGCCAAGCCGTTCACGATCTCCTCCAGATCACTCTCGGCAACGCGGCCATAGAAATAGCCGTCGGGCTCGACCGCTACGACCGGGCCGACCCAGCACGTATCGAGACAACTGGACGTGCAGGCGCGGGCTTCGAGCTCGGCGAGGCCGCGTTTCTTGAGCATCGATTTCAGCTTCTCGTGGAGTTCGACCGCGCCGCGGGCGGCGCATGAGCCTTTGGGCGTGCCGTCGGGACGGCGGTTGACGCATACGAACAAGTAACGCTTTCGTTCGGCCATTCTCTCGGCAGCCTAGCTCGATGTGGTGACCGCGCGCACGGACTCAGCAACGATCGCCAAGAGTTCGTCGAGATCCGCATCTGCGATGTTCAACGGCGGGGCGATGTACACGACGTTCCCCAGCGGACGAACGTAGGCGCCGCGACGCAGTGCCTCGTGGTACACGCCGAAACCGCTGCGCTCGAGGTAACCTTGGCGACCGCCGAGCTCGAGCGCTCCGATCATGCCCAGAGAGCGGCTGGCGACCACGCCGGGGATGGCCGAAAATTCCGTGAAAGCCGCGCGGATGCGCTGCGCCTTGCTGGCCGCGCGCTCGAGCACGCATTCTTCTTCGTAAACCTTCAAAACCTCCAGCGCGAGTGCCGCGCCGAGTGGGTTGCCAGTGAAGGTATGACCATAGAAGAAAGACCGCTCGCTGCCGCCGAAAAAGCCCTCGAAGATACGGCGAGTCGAAAGCGTTGCCGACATCGGCAGCATGCCACCGGTGAACCCCTTGGCCGTGCACATCAGATCGGGGGCGATCCCCGCGTGTTCCGAGGCCCACATCGGCCCGGTGCGACCGTAGCCCGCGAACACTTCGTCGAGCACCAGGAAGACGTCGTGTTTGCTGGTCAGCGCGCGCGCGCGGCGCAAGAACTCCGCGTCGTACATGCGCATGCCCGCCGCGCCCTGCACCATCGGCTCGAGCACGACCGCGGCGATGCTGTCCGCGTCCTTCTGCAAAATCGCCTCGAGCGCGGCAAACGCGCGCTCGAAACCGTCACTCGCTGCGGGCACGCGCAGGCACTCCATGATCACGGACGAGAACGGACGCCGAAATACCTCGACGCCGCCGAGCGCGGTCACGCCCAAGGTTTCGCCGTGGAACGCGCCCTCGAAGGCCACGAAGCGCGTGCGCTCGGGCCGGCCGTTTTGCACCCAATATTGCAGCGACATTTTCAGTGCGACCTCGACCGAGGTCGAACCGTTGTCGCTGAAGAACACGTGCTCGAGACCTGCGGGTGCGACCTCGACCAACTGCTTGGCAAGCAAGGCGACGGGCTCGTGCGTGATCCCGGCGAGCGCGGTGTGGCACAGGCGTTCGGCCTGTGCCGCAAGCGCACGGACCAAGCGCGGATGATTGTGACCCAGCGCAGCACACCACCAAGACGAGTTCCCATCGAGGTATGCTCGGCCGTCCGCGTCGAACAGCCGCGAGCCGCTGGCCCGCGCAATGACCAAGGGGTTGGTCTCTGCGATGTACTCGTCCATCGCCGTGTACGGATGCCAAACGTGGGCCTTGTCCAGCGCGATGACTTGCTCACGAGCGAGTGTCTTCATTTCTTCCTCTCAGGCCGGGTGACGGGGCTGCGAGTCCTCACCGGCGGGTTGCTCCTCGGCGGGAGCTCCGAGGGGCAAGAACAGAGTCACGCTGGTGCCCTCGCCTTCCGTACTCTCGATCAAGAGTTCACCGCCGTGGGCCTCCACGATTCGCTGCACGATCGGTAGCCCCAGACCCGTGCCGCTGGGCCGGGTTGTGAAGAACGGGTCGAGCGCGCGTTCTCGTACCTCGGGCTCCATGCCGTGCCCATGATCTTTGATCTGAATCGAGACCGCGTCGCCCGTGGGCAATCGACCGCGCGTGACCAGGATATCCACGCGACCACCTCCGCGCATGGACTGACAAGCGTTCTGGACCAGGTTGTCGAAAACCAGCCGAAACAAGTTCGGATCGACCCAGACGGTCTGAATCTCCGGATCGGCACCGATGGACACCACGATCTCGTGACCATCGAGGACCTGCGACCGCGAGCGGTTGGCGAGTTCGCCGAGCAAAACGGGCGAGCGCTTCACGCTCACCGGGCGCGCAAAACGCAGCAGATCGGTGACCAGACGGTTGAGGCGCGCCGCCTCTTCGTCGACAATCGACAACAGAATGCTGCGGTCTTCCTCGCTGCCAGAGACGCGACGCAGGCCGGCCACCGCATTCACGATCACGGCCAGCGGATTTCTCACCTCGTGAGCAATGGCCGCCGCCAGCTCGCCGACCGCAGCCAGCTGATTTTTGGTCACGAGCTCGCTCTGCGCCACACGAAGCTCCGCGTGGGACGTGCGCAGTTCGTCGGTTCGGAGCTGCAGGCGGTGGGTCGTCTGCTCGAGGCCGCCTGCCGCCAAGCGATAGCGCATCAAAACCGTGCCTGCTACGCCGAAGGCGAACACCAGAAATGCATGCGGCAAGAGGCTAATGGTATTTTTGAGCACTCCGACCGCCAACCCCGCATCATTGAAGACCGCAGGTACGGCCAACGAGATGCCGATCAGCGAGGCCAGCGCGTCGCGTCTGCCCGCGCGATAAGCGCCCGCCAAGATGGCGACGGTTGCCAGCGTCTCCAGCAAGGCGACGACGTAGAATGCGTTTCCGATCGAGCTCGCGGCGCCCATCATGTGGTCGACGCGCACGCCCAGCACGTTGGAATGAACGAGCTGAATCTTGCCGGGTACCCAGAGCGCGCCCGTCCAGTTGGCGATCAAGAAAAATAGCGCAAGCAGATAGAGCGGCAAGCAGCGACGCAAGCGCTGTTTGACGGTCGAAAAGCACAATGCGAAGTGCACGTTCAACGCGGCGGCGAAGATCGCGCCGGATAGACCGATCTGGTCGGCGAGGATGCCGTGCGGGTGCGCTCCGTGGTGATAAACGAGGCCCACGCCGATGCTCATCACGCTCAGTGAAAAGCACAACAGGCCGAACAAAAAGTACTCGAACTCACGCCGACCGGCGAAGTAGGCGAGCAGGAAGAACGCACCCAGGCCGAGTTGCGCCGCCGCCCAGGCGGAAAGCACGCCGGATAAGAACGTGCCGCTCACGAGCCCCCGGCCAGCTCACGATTGACCGTGAAGTAGGTCGTGCTGGGCGCTGCCGCCGGCGCACTGGTGGTCACTTCGTAAACACCGCTCGGGACCTCGTGCACGACGAACGGCGAGAGCAGCCGCAATTGTCCACTGACCGCGGGCGATCGCAGCGTGATCGTAGTCGGCGTGTCGATGGCAGCGCCGAGCGCCGAGAACACGAACGCTTCGAACAGCACGGATTCGCTGCTCTTCGGCCCGTTGTAGCTGCCCTCGGGCTTGCGTAACCAAACCGCAGCGCTCGGCCCCTGAGCCTCGTCCGGAGTTTTGCCGACGAAGAAGCGGCGTGCCTGGGCCGTCCGCGCTCCGCCGGAGGCTGCGCGGGGCACCAGGCCCGACGCCAGGACCGGCGCCGCAAATAGCCAGTGCGCGCCGGGCGCCAGTTCGAGGTCGGCGCTGAGCAAATCGCCCAGCGCGATGGTTGGTTCGCTCACCGAGATCCGACGCGGACGCCCCGCGTCGAGCGAGAGGTCGATCCCTGCCACTTCCGGCCCAACGGCGTCACTGATCAGCCGCACGCGAAAGCTCCGCGGATCGGCGATCATCACGTGCGCGCCGAGCTCCGGAGCGGCAAACTGCAGGGCGGCAGTAGCCAGCGGACTGTCCACTACGTCCGCCTCGAGCTTCGTGCTGTTCCGCACCGGCTCCGCACTCGCGACCGATGCCGCCGGTAAGGGGGCGCAGTCGGAGGCCGGGAGTTTTGCCTTGGGTGTGGCTTGCCCGGTACACGAGACGACGACCGCCGATAGCAAACAGAACGAGCGCACCTCGAAACGCTACCCCGACCAGCGGCGCCGCTCAATCTCACAATCTCGTCGTCGTTCGCGTCGGCCGGCGTGCGACTCGCAAACAAACAGGGCGGATCTGGCGCATCTTGGGGGAGTGGCCCAATCGTTGCGCCCTGGCCCGGGACCGATCCGTCCTGGCCACCCTCGCCAGGGCGAACGCGATCTGCTACGCGAGTATTTCCCATGAGCTACGTGGTTTTGGCACGCAAGTGGCGCCCGATGCGCTTCGAGGACCTGGTCGGGCAAGACCACGTTGCTCGTACGCTCGGCAACGCGATCGAGAGCGGCCGCGTGGCGCACGCCTTTCTGTTCACAGGCGTGCGTGGCGTGGGTAAGACCACCAGCGCGCGCATCCTCGCCAAAGCCCTGAATTGCCTCGGCGATCCGGACACCACGCCGCCTGGCACGGACCCGGGACCGAGCGTGACCCCCTGCCTGAAGTGCGCCGCGTGCACTGAAATTGCGCTCGGCAGCGACGTCGACGTCCGCGAGATCGACGGCGCGAGCTACACCGGCGTCGATGACGTGCGAAAGCTGCAGGATTCGCTGCCGTACCGACCCGCGCGCGACCGCTTCAAGATCGTGATCGTAGACGAGGTACACATGCTGTCTCAGAACGCCTGGAATGCGTTCCTGAAGACCCTGGAAGAGCCGCCACCACACGTCAAATTCATCTTCGCGACGACCGAGGTGCACAAGGTTCCGATCACGATCTTGAGCCGAGTGCAACGCTTCGACTTCAAGCTGATCGCAACCCAGGTGATCGCCGGACGGCTGCGCTACGTGCTCGATCGAGAAAAGATCGAGAGCGACGACGCAGCGCTGGGCGTGATCGCGCGCGAAGCCGCCGGCAGTATGCGCGACGCAATGAGCCTGCTCGACCAAGTGATCGCCTGGGGCGGCGCCAAGCTGACCGGGGAAGACGTGGCGCGCGTGCTCGGTGTCGCCAGCCGCAAAGTGCTGCACGACATCGCTGGCGCGCTCGTGCGCGGCGAGGCCGGCCTTGCGCTGAACGTGATCGCCGAGCTCTCCAATCAGGGCTACGACACCGCCCACGTTGCCCGTGATCTCCTGGCGCTACTTCGTGATCTAGTGGTGGCCAAGGTGTGCAAGGAGCCCGCGACCCTGCTGGATTTAGCGGACGAGGAAGTGCGCGACGTCGTGCAGCTCTCGGAAGCGACCCACGCGGACGACTTGATCCGCCTGCATCAGGGGTTCTCGCAGGGCTTCGACGACGTCGTGCGCAGCGGCCAGCCGCGTGCTGCGCTCGAGATGCTGCTCGTGCGCTTGGCCCGGCGGCCCCCGCTCTTGCCGATCGACGAGCTCGTGCGCCGCCTAGCCGCACTGGAACAACGCCTCGGCGCGCCGCGCCCCGCGGGCGCTCCTGCGGCGCCCCAAGCGGCACGCGCGCCACAACCACAACCGCAACCGCAAGCTGCGCCGCCAATGCCCGATCTGCGGCCACGCACGGCCGACGCGCGGCCGCGAGAAGTGCGCAGCGTCGAGAGCGCACGTCCCGACGCTCCGGCGGACGGTCGCAAGGAACCTCCACCGCGCAGCGCACCGCCCGAACCGCGCCCGAGCCTCGAGCGACGCCCCGAAATCGATCCTGATTTCGCAATCCCGTTTCCCGAGCAGGCGGGGACCGAAAAAAAGGCCGAAACGAGGCCCGCGCCCGTCGCCCCCAGCCGCCCGCCGCAAACCGAGCCCGCTCCCCAAGATTTAGCGGCGTTTCGCGCCATTTTGGACCGGGTGAACGAGCGCCGCCCGGAACTCGCGGCGTTTTTGGCGCGAGCTTCGATCCTGTCTTCGACCCCAGGCGAGCTGCGCCTGGGTTGGGAACCCGGCGATATGTTCGGCCACGGCGCGAACGACAAGGATTCCCAAGAGCTGCTCACCAGCTTGGCCAGCGAGCACTTTGGCGCGCCCACCAAGGTGATCTTCGAGTTCGAGTCCACGCGAGCGGCGACCATCAAGACGGTCGCCACGCTCGATGCCGAAATTCGCGTGCAGAAACAGCGTGAAGCAGTCGCGCAGGCCAAAAAACACCGCGGGATCACCGACGCGGTGGAAGTGCTCGGCGCCCGGATCAAAGATTTGAAGCTCGGGCCCAGCACCAGCTCATAAAATCCCGAGCTTATTCCGCAAGCGCAACTAACGTAAGCGCCGAACCATGCTCCCCGACCGACTGGAACGCCTGATCGAGCTGCTCTCTCGCCTGCCTGGCGTAGGCGAAAAGACCGCCCAGCGCTTTGCCATGTTCTTCGTGACGGAGAGCCAAGAATACGGCCGCGAGTTGGGCATCTCGCTGCAGGAACTCGGCGACGCCGTGAAACGCTGCGAACGCTGCGGCAACATCGCACAAGTCGACGAAAGCGGTCGCGCGTTGTGTCCGGTCTGCCTCGATTCACGACGGGATCCGAGCCTCTTGTGCATCGTTGCGCGCGTACAAGATCTGATGGCAATCGAGAAAAGCGCGGCCATGCGTGGCCGTTATTTCGTACTCGGGCGCCTGCTCTCGCCGCTCGACGGCATCGGCCCCGACGAGCTGCCGCTGCGCCAGCTGTTCCAAGTGGTGGCAGAAGACTCGGTCAAGGAGGTCATCCTCGCAACACCGCCGTCCGTGGACGGCGAGGCCACGGCGCTGCTATTGGCCCGTGAATTAGCAGGTAAAGGGCTCAAGGTTTCGCGCATCGCGAGCGGCGTACCGCACGGCGGCGACCTGGAATTTGCCGACCAAATCACGCTTGGCCGGGCCATCGACGGCAGGCGTTCGATGGACGGCAAGCGCTCTTGATTCGGGGCTCGGGCGGGGGGAGGATGCGCGCCCCTCCATGACCCGATCGGTGATTTTGTCAGCGGCCGCACCCAAGCCCGTTTCCGCCTATTCACAGGCGATTCAAAGCGGGTCGTTGTTGTTTCTGGCCGGACAGATCCCGCTCGATCCCGCCTCCGGCAAGGTCGTCAGCGGTACGATCGCGGAAGAGACGGATCGCATCATCGACAACTTGCGCGCGGTGCTCAGCGCTGCGGGCGCGACTCTGGACAACGTGGTCAAGACCACCGTCTACCTGACCAACATGGCCGACTTCGCCGCGTTCAACGAAGCGTACGCGCGTCACTTCAGCAAAGATCCTCCAGCTCGCACGACGGTCGCAGTCGCCGCTTTACCACTCGGCGTGCGTGTCGAGGTCGAAGCCATCGCCGCCCTTTGAGACTCTGATTCACATTTTGGGAGACCCGCATGACGGACAAACAACTGAGCAAGTCGAGCGCATCGCTCGCCGCCGCCGATCTATCGGCGAGCGCAGACAACGCCTTGGCCGCCCTAGGGCACGCCGGCGAAAACGCAGTGGCATTGGTCGAAGCCTGGGTGAAGGCGGGCAACGCGGCGGCGGTCAACGTGGCCTCGGAGAGTGCCAGCGGCCCTGCGCGCAAGGCGGCTCGACGCGGCTTGAACGTGCTCAAAGCGCGCGGCATCGCCATCCCGACCGCGAGCCGCGTGGCCAGCGTTACGGGCGAAAAGTCCCCGGAAATTGCCGAAGCGCTGCTGCTCGCCCCCGATAGCAGCGGCAGCGTCTGTCTGGTGATCACCTCCCGCTCGGCGACCAGTCGCGCCCACAGCGTGTTCGTGTATTTGCACGATGATTTCGGCGTGCACCGAATCAACGTGGGCGACCTCAGCCAGTCCCAGTTGAAGGAGGCGCTCGCCAAAGCGCTACCGGGCGCGGACTACCGCCCAGTCAAAGTTCCCGTGGGCTGGGCGCGCACTCGCATCGCTGCGGCGCGCAAGACGCACACCGGACGCGGGATCCCGGAGCCGCTCGGCTTCTCCAGTGCGCAAGATTTGCTCGAACCGGTACCGAGCGAACCCGAGGAACATCCGTTCGATGGCGAAGGCCTGGAGCTGGGCGACGAGGATGCGCAAGACCTAGCGAAAAATTCCCAAGGCTTGCACCTCTTGCCCGAGTTCCGCGGCTGGTTCCCGCCCAAGCAAGCGATCGATGAGATGCTGCTCAAGCTCGGTGAGCGCCTGACCCCGGGCAGCGAGCCCAACCCCGAAGAACTGCAAAAAAAGCTGGAGGAAGAGGTCGTGTCCGCCACCGACCGCTACTTCACGCCCGAGCGCCGTGAGAGCCTGTCGCGCGTGATGAAAGACAGCGCGCTCAGCGTCCTCGCTCGTGAGGGGGAGGTGCGCACGCTCGAGGTGGTAGCCACGATGAAGAACATTCGGAACGCGGGGCTCATCACCAACCCACCGCACGAAGTCGGCTTTTTGCGAGGCTTCTTCGATAAGGCCATCAGCGCCATGGCCTATCAAGACGGCGGCCGCCTCCGCATTCCCATGCGCGCGCCCGAGCCAAACGCCGGAGCCGAAGCTCTCACCCCGTAAACGTGCCCGTGCCCGTGCCCGCTCTCTCTTTCCGAGGCCGGGCACGGCGCTTCGCGGTCGTGGGAGTAAGAGTGGGAGTGGGCGATCGCGAGCCAGCAACGCAGCTCGCGGTGCGCGGGGTTCCGGACTCGGACGCCGAAGGCTGGGACGGGCGCGACGCGACTCGCGACCATCAATCCACAAGAACGGCATCGAGCAGGCACTCGTCGTCGGACGCCGGTTTAGCGCGCGGGGATCGCGCGCTCACGGTACGCGCGCAATAGCTCGCGCGTCGTGGGGCCGGGGTGACCGGTGCCCACCGCCTGGCCGTCGATGCTGACGACGGGAACCAGCTCGCGAATGCTGGAGCTGACGAAGACTTCCTGTGCGGCTCGGAGCTCTGCCTTGGCGATCGCGCGTAGTTCGACCGTCAGGCCCGCGGCGCGCGCCAGCTCCAGCACGTGCCCCCGGGTGATCCCCGGCAGGATCGCGGCAGACTCGGGCGCAGTCAGCAATTTTCCGGCCAAAACCGCAAATACGTTGGAAGCTGCGCCCTCCAAGATTTGCCCCCGTTGATCTTCGATCAGTGCCTCCCGGGCACCCTGCGCGCGCGCTGCGCGCATCGCCAAAACCGCCAGTAGGTAATTGCCGATCTTGGCATCGGCCACACCGGCGGCATCGCTCGGTCGCTCCGCGCGGTAGGTGATCGCCGAAATGCCGTGCTCGTAAATTTCGGCGGGCGGTGGCGCGAGTGCGGTCACGATCAACACGCGGAGCGGTTCGTCGGCAAGCTCCGGATCGAGGCCCAGCGAGCGACCCATGCCGCGCGTCACCGTCAGCCTCAAGTAGCTGTCGAGGCTGCCGTGGAGGCGCAACGCGTAGGCTATCTCGTTGCGCAAGATCTCCGAGCTGACGGGCAGAACGATCGCGACTCGATCGGCGCTCCGCTTCAAGCGTGCCAGGTGCTCATCGAGTGCAAACGGCGCGCCCCGATAGCTGCGCAGCGACTCGAACACCGAGTCCCCGTACAAGAAGCCACGGTCGAAGACGCTCACCTGGGCGCGCTCGGGCGGCACCAGCTGGCCGTTGATCATTACCGTGCTGGACATGCAATAAGTGCCGCGGATAGCTGGGTTATTTCACGGCTGTGCGGACGCTCTGGATTTCCGAGCCGCCGGCCCAAGTCAGCTCGATTTCGACGTCCACATTGCCGGTGATTTCGACATTTGGACGGTCGAGCACGCTGGCGCGGGGCTGGAGCTTCAAATTCAACAAGCCATCACTGCCGAACGGGTAGCGCTCGACGCTGAAGCCTTCGACGCCGCGAATGTGCCAGGTCAGCCGATTGCGCGTGTGCTCCGGACGCAGCCCGAAGATGAACTCGAACAGCACCGCGATCGGAGTGATACCAGTCCAGCCCACGAAGTCTTTGCGGCCGCGTCCCCCGCCCTCTTCGTCGGGAGCGTGATGCTCCCAGACCGAGCCGGTCTCCTCGAACGAGGCCACCATGTTGTCGTGGTGGTTCTTGGCGATCTCGTACGCGAGGTCGCCATAACCGCGAGCAGCCAAGCCGCGCACGACCATGTAGTTGGTGGGCGGCCAAACGCCGCCCAGCCACAGGCCACCGTCCGGATCGTAGCCAGGTGTGTCGGCAGACAAGCTCGGGATCCGGTGCGGACGCTTGAATTCAGCGGCATTTTCCAGGTGTTCGACGAATCGCGGCAAGCGTTCGGCCGGCACCGCGTCGGCCAACAAAGCCCAGAAGGCGCCGATCGTCTTCACCTGGGTGAGGCGCGTCTGATCGCGAAGGAGGTCGTGATAGAAGCCGGACGATTCGTCCCACAGGTACTCGTTGATCCAGGGGACGAGCAGCGCGTTCTCGTCGGCAAAGTCTTGCACCTCTTGGCGCCGATCGAGCACGGTCGCAATGTCGAGCACGATGCGATTGGACAGCACCGCTTGCATGTTGGTGTCGACCCAGGTCAAGTGCGCGTGATCGAGGATCTCACCCTCGGGCGAGCGAGGTTGATTGTCCATGCCGCTGGCCAGGCCGGTTCCCCAATAACTGCCGTTGGGCCACGTGCGGTAGCGGCGGTGCCACTGGCCGTAGGCGACCAGCACTGGAAAGACTTCCGCTAGCCGCTCGCGATCGCCAAAAGCCTGAAAATATTCCCATTCTGCGAAGCCGAGCACGTTTGGACCGCTGCCCGCGGGATCGAAACGGCTATACAATTCGCTGCCGTTGTTCTCGCGGAACTGACGACAGATCCCGCCATCCGGGTGCTGCTTGCAGTAGAAGTTATCGAGCGTATTCTGGAATTTCCACGCGCGGTCCCCGTAGCGACCGAAGAGCGCGATGAAGACCGTATCCCACATGTACAAACAGCCGTCGTACATCGTGGACGAGTAGTCGGTGACGAACGCGTTCTCTTCGTCCGCCGGACGGAAATTTTGAAACGCGATCTCCCAGCAGCGCCAGTAGCATTCAATCGCCGCCTCGTGCCCGGGCCAGCTCGGCACCGGCAGCAGGTCACGCTTAGCCGCTTCGAACTGCGGCCACGGCTCGACGTTCCTACGCGGCTTGCGAAGGAACGCGTTCTCCTCTGCGAAACGGTTCTCGACGTAAGTATTGACGTAGCGGATTTCGCTTGGATTGTTCCGTAGATACAGCGGGTTCCGCATGGCATGCCTTGGTGCGCAACGAGCTTCGCATACCACATCCCCGCGCGTAAACCGTTGGCTCACGACGGAAGGCCGCGGCCGGCCACGAACTGAGCCGGATTTCTTGGAGTTTCGGCACGCTCCTGAGCAAGCGCTCAGCCCGGGGGGCGGCGGATCTGGAGCAGCTCGTGGGCCATTCGAGCGCGCACCAGGTCCCTCAGTTTTCGGTCATCGAAACCGGCCTGTGCCGGCTCGATCGCAGGCAATAGACGCACCAAGGTTTGCTGCGGCCGAATCTGCAGCCGCTTCTTGCGCAAGACCGCGCCGGTGCCTTCGACGATGATCGGCACGATTGGCACACCGCGCTTGGTCGCCACCCAAAACGCACCCCGGTAGAAATCGATCAGGTTGCCGTCCGGCGAGCGTGTGCCTTCAGGGAACACACACAGGCTGTGTCCGTCATCGAGCTTTTTCAGGCACGAGCGGACCATGCGCAAGATGCTGGGCAGGAAGCCGCGCTTGATCGGCACGTAGCCGTTGAGCCACATGTTCCAGCCCAAGAAAGGCGCGTAGAAATTCTCGACCTTGCTCACCCACAAGTACGGTAAATGCGTGGCGAAGACCGCCAGGATGTCGACCATCGACTGATGATTGACGACGTATACGCAAGGCCGCGCTGGATTTGCATGTTCGAGGCCTTCGACGCGCACGCTCGCGAAGGGCGCCCAAGCCAAGTAGTGCGCGCCCCAATAACTCGTGTACGCGGCCAGCCAGCGGCGCTTGGGATCCCAGAAAGTAAACAGCCACAAGCACAGCGCCGGAAAGAACAAAAGCGTGCAGCTGACCAGCAAATACGGCCAATAAACCGCGTTGAACAGGGCCAACCCCAGCGGGCCCAGCCGACAGCGATCGACTCGGTTGTCGCTCGCGGCGCTCGGGTCGCTCGGGAGGGCGCTGGCCTCGGGTTGGCCGAGCTTGTCGAGGTGGTCGAGGTTGCTCACGGTTTCTTTGCGCCGGGATCGAAGCTTCTGATTTTACCTACCAGTCCTTGCAGATCCACGTCGGAGAATAAATTTCCGTACCCGGGCATGGCACCCTTGCCCATGCGGATCACCTGCTTCAGCTGCTCATCCGTGCGGCTCGCTTGGAAGGCGGCATCTCGGAAATTTCGCGGCGCGTTGACGCCTTCGGGAGCAACCCCGCCTTTGCCGTCGGAACCGTGACAGCGCGCGCAGCTCGAATTGAAGGTTTGCTGCGCGCGCTCCGCAACCTGGTCCTGCCCGGTCCCGCCACGCTGGCAGGCAGGCGCAGCCCCCAGCAGCACGGGCAACCAGGCTAGACAGACGAACCGCCAAGCGCTGCCGGGCGTTGAGAAGTCGCGCGCGACCATTTCCGCGCCACGCTAGACCAGTCGCCCATTGGCCGGTGCGCCAAACGGCAAATGCCGCCAAAACCAAAGCTTTTTTCGGAGCGATTGGCGTTGCGCAGCGGATTTTCTTGACGGAAGATGCCGCCCGCCAACATGCGCCTACACTCCCTCGCTCTTTGCTCGTCGCTCGCCCTCGCCTTTGCCCCGCTGCTCGCCTGCAACAAGACGCCGGCCGGCGCCGGTGAGCAGAAGCAAAGCCCCGCCGCCGCGGCGCTGACCAGCGCCGCCCCGGCACCCGAGGCGGCCAAGAGCGCCGAGCCGCCGCCGGCCGAGCCGCCCGCCCAAGCACAACCGAACGCCATCCCCGCGCCGGCGGACGTCGCTGCGGCTCCGGCTGACGCGAAGACCACGGCCACCGGTCTCAAAGTCAAAGTGCTCACGGCGGGCACGGGCAAAGATCGTCCGAAAGATGGGGACCGAGTCTCCGTGCACTATTCCGGCTGGACCAAAGACGGCAAAATGTTCGACAGCTCCGTCGCCCGCGGCACGCCCACGACGTTCGGCGTGAATGAAGTCATCCCGGGTTGGACGGAAGCGCTCAAGCTGATGGTCGTCGGCGAGAAGAGCCGGCTGTGGATCCCGGGCAAGCTCGCTTATGGCGATCGTCCGCAAATGGGCGGCGCTCCGTCCGGGGATCTGACCTTCGACGTCGAACTGCTCGGCATCGTCAAGCCTCCCGCCACGCCGGAAGACGTGAAAGCGGCGCCGGCAACCGCCAAAAAGACCGCCTCTGGTTTGGCCTACCGCGTACTCAAAGCCGGTACCGGCAAAGACCACCCCACGGGCACGAGCCGCGTCACCGTCCACTATTCGGGCTGGAGCACCGACGGCAAAATGTTCGACAGCTCGGTCGCCCGTGGCGAACCCGCGACCTTCCCGCTCAACGGCGTGGTCAAAGGCTGGACTGAAGGCGTGCAGCTGATGGTCGTCGGCGAGAAGACCCGCTTCTGGATCCCCGGCTCGCTCGCCTACGGTGACAAGCCGCAGCGCCCAGGCGCGCCCGCCGGCATGCTGGTGTTCGACATCGAGCTGCTCAACATTCAGTGAGCAGGTTCGGCTCCTGCGGGCTCTCAGTAAGAGGGTCCGCGTGAGTTCTCGCTTTGGGCACCGGATTTTCTGAGCAAATAGCCGTGCGATAGCTCGACGAGCGAAAGCGACATGCGCTCGATCAACGGGCGACTATTGCTGGCCACGATCATGGTGATCTTCGGGTCGTCTCGAAAGCGTTCGAGCAATTGGTACACCAGCGTGCGCGTCGGAGCATCCAGACCCGCGTCTGGATCGTCGAAAAACACGAAATTTGGCTCCAAGACCAGCGCCCGCGCCAAGCTCACACGCTTTCGCACGCCGAGCGAAAGGTGCGCCGGTAGCGCGTGAAAATCGCTTTGGGCGACGCGCAACTCGCTGAGCGCCGAGCGTGCTCGGCGTAGGATTGCCTGCTCGTCGAGGCCGAATACATCCGCGTGGTAGCGCAGCGCCAACGTGACGTTGTTCAACGCCGATAAATTCGAGAGCAAGCCCCCGCTGTCGAAGAGTACACCGCGGCGTACGCCGCTTCGCACCAGGTCGCTCGGGGTGGAGACGTGCGGAGCGTGCCCATCCAGCAAAACGCGCCCGCTGGTTGCTGGCACGAGCCCCGCGCACAGGAACAGGAAGGTCGACTTCCCTACGCCGTTGTGACCAGTCACGACCAGGTTGCCGCCACGCGGCACGTGCAGCTCGGTCTCCCTCAACACCCACAGAT
>DATEPG010000162.1:0-5151 GCA_035273265.1 Polyangiaceae bacterium | reverse complement strand
GCGGTCGCCATGCACTACCGGCGCGCGCGCTGACTCAACGATCCTTGGTTGTGGTCACGCGCTACGTCTTAGCCGTCAAGGCCTTCGGCGTTGCGGTTCGGCAACAAAATGTGCGCGGGTGTATCCTCGCCGGAGTAAGGCTCGCGGATTCGAAGAACTTTGCACGCAGTCGATAGAATCACTTGCCGAACGCAAGCGAGGTGGTCGGAGCGATCACGCCGAGCCCCGGGAAGCGACCCAGGCGAGTCATCCTGACCGCGCTAGATTGTACGCTGGTCTCGCATCAGCACTAATTCGAAGCCTGCACGCGCTGTGCTTCAGTGCGCGGAACGAACGTTTCGATATCCACGAGCTGCTTCTTGACAAGTTTGCCACTGACGGCGTGCACCGTGACTTCTGTCTGGAACGTCGCGGACTTGTCTGAACCGATCATGATTACGAAGTGATCGGCCGCTTTGGGTGGGAGTTGTTGCTCGAGAGGCACGTGCACCACTTCGCCCGGGCGCCCTGCGTGAAGCATAACCTGGTAGAAATTGCTCGGTGGCATGCCGGCCGTGCTCCTGATCGCAAGATAAGCGCGTGTCTTGTACTTTACGCGGTGAGTTGTGCCACCGGGCATGTTGTCCTGATACGAAATCTCTCCAAAAACGCAGACTTTTTCGTCCTTGCGATACCGCGAGGGGACGTACTGGAGGAGCGGGATCTTCGTCCCCTCGTCGAAGTCCGGAAGCGGTATTTGTCGGGCATAGCTCGACGCTTCGGGCCAGCCCTTGCAGGCGCTCTCGGTGGCGATATCAATACCGAGCTGTGCATTGCTAACGCCGCTCCACCCTTCATTGCGGATCACGAGCTGCGCATAAGACAAGTCGTCCCAGATCAAGAGCGGCGTGAGCAGAGCAGAACTGCTCTTGCTTCGGACGGTTGCCGAACTCAGTGCGAGAACGTCGGTAGTATTGTTCGTCATCTTGATGGACACACCGGGAAACGCCCAAATGAAAGGTGCGCCCAGAGTCGGCAGACCCGGCACGGGGCCGCCTTTAAGATACAAATCCCGATACGCCAAATGGGGCGTGATCACCAAATGCTCACCGCGATTCGTCACCTCGTAGTCGAGCGTGATCAGATCCGCATCCGCCAACCCCGAGGCCGTGCGCTGCTGGGCTATAGCGGATTGCACGCCGTACACTGCGACCGCAGCCAAGGCCAAAGCTAGCAAGTGAGCGTATAAGCGACAAGCAGGCCTCATGGATGATCCGAGGCGCTCGGCGCGGCGATGATGCCGGGACTGTGCGCACTGATGGGTGGTTTGTAGAGACCGATGTCGGTATCGACGCTACCGGCGGTTGTCCTGCTCGTCAGTGCGACGACGCTGACGACGAGAGCCACCGCGCAAACTGCAGCGAAACCAACAAAAAGGTAGGAATGAATGCGCGATCGAAGCCACTGCTCCGGTGTGAGGCCCGTGGGAACGCTGACATTGCCCATTTCGAGTTCCAAAACTTTGAGCCGTTGGCTTTCAGGGAAGTCCTTCAGATGAGCCAACACCTGCTGATTGCGCCGGACCTTAAGGGCGATAAGCGTGCTCGAGAGCACTGCCAATGCATAGGCAGCAAATGCGCCGGGGCTTGCTGCAGCCGAGGGGATGGCGGTAAGAAACTCAGAGATTGAATCGGGCATTGATGCGGAGCTTTGCCTGTGGAGTAGGACGAGTAATTCTTCAGTGTTGGGAGCGTCGGGCCAAGGCTTGGGCAACAAGCAGTGCCGCAGCTTCCTCTTTTGCGCGCTTCTGCAATCCCAAGATTTTGGCCAGGCGCTGCCACGTTCCGGCCTGAGCTAAATGCGCGGCAGGTGTCTGGCGCTGTAGTGTGAGTTTCTTTTGTACGGCACGTTGAGGCTCGGCCAGTTCGCCAATGACCGCCTCCACGTTTTTCCAGTCCTCTGGGACCAGAATTGCGCCGTAAACGATGCGCTGCAGTTCACTCGTATCGATGATCCACAGGCGCGCATTAGCAGCCGACTGCGTGACGTCTATCCCCGCTTCGTTATTCTGCTTCTGCAGGAACGAGCCCTTTCCCCACGGGTCGAAGTAGGTGACGTGAGCAAGCGAGTCGTCCGTACTCACGGCGTTGATTGAATGAGCGGTCCGACCGTCATAGACCACGAGTTGAACCATGCTCTTTTCAGCGGGACTACAAATGAGAACCAGCTCGATGCTCTGGATGAGGGCTGCTGCAGGCAGGGCAAAGCGACGGAGCTCCGGCTCCAGCTCAAGATAGGTCTCGTTGACCAAGATCACCGGGGCCTGTCCAAAAACGGCGGCGGTCACAGCGGCCTGTTGCCGCAAGGTACCCCCGTGCTCCGGCTCATCGAGTAACGGTCCGCGGGCCTCCTGCGGCGGCTTCAGTGGCTTCAGACCCTCAATCGACAAGCCTAGGATTGCGGGATTCACCAAGTTCGTGGCTTGCAGCCTCGCTTGCTCCATCTCGCTGGCAAAGTCGGTTGTAGAACCGCGAAGCACAGCCACAAAATCATTCACGTCAGGCGGCACGATACCCGGCGCCGGAGCATCGTTGTTCAACGCGATCACCCGGTAGTTGGAACCATGAGTGGCGCGGATTGCTTGAACGAAGAGTGCCGCCTGCTCGCGGTCCGCCTCAGGAGAAAATTCCTTGACGAAGGATGCGATGATGTCTGTGGCAAACGGACTCAGCGTTCGCTCGTTGCCGACCCAGGCGCGGGCCAACGACAATCGGGCGAGCTTGACGTTCTCCGAGTCGTCGAGCGTCAGCTCCAAGTCGATCGAGTCCTGGAAGCCCCCTGTCTTCAATCGTTTCACAATCCGTCCCGAAGCGTCTTTCGTAGACGAGACTTCGTGGACGCCGAAGAAGGTGTAGAAGTCGCTCTTTTTGAGGGTGCTGTAAGATACCAACGCAGCCGACTCCCGGGGTGCAGCCGGCCCTCGTGGCGCAGTGGCCGTGTTCGGAGCGCCAACGCTGGCGGGCGTTCTGCGATTCGCAGGCACCTTCCCGTGAACGACGCTCTGCTTGCCGCTACATGCACTCAACAAAAGAGCGATGAGGACGATCGTCGACAGCCCAACGGTAGTCGGAGACACGTGCATATTCCCTCGCAGTTCGCAGTTCGCAGTTCGCAGTTCGCGAACGACCAAACTTACCGGCGAGCCATGGGTTACGGGAATAGTAGTTTCTTTACCCCGAAGAATTGACTAGGAGCCCGCGTACGAGACCTCGCTCTACGCAAAAATTACACCAAATCGCCGATAACTAAAGATTGCCAGCCAATGGGTTCGGATGTCCCTGCGCAACCGGTGACTGCCACGATGGAGCAGAATTTCATTCGTCAGCGCTGGGTTGACGCTGACCAGGGATATGACTCTCTGACCGAAGTCGTCAGCGGCAGGACGTCAGGACGGTCGCTGACGCTCCGGGTTCATGATCGGCATATCGAGAGAATATGCGAGAGGTTTCAGACGCTGCCACGACCATCGCTGGCGCGCGGGGAAGCCCCAGTGAAGAGCAACACTATCCCGATGGGAAACTGAGCGTCCGGCGCTTTGAAGTACGCTCGGCACAGGCCGAAGCCGAGCGGGTCGGCCCGAAGACGCTCGAGCTGGTGCAGTCCCTGATCCATTCGAGTCACCCACTGCGCTACTTGCGCCGCGTGCAAGGTATCCTGCGCTTACAGCAGGGCAACCGTTTCACTCGAGAGGCGCTCGAGTACGCCGCGGACAAGGCGCTGACGTTCAAGAAGCCACGGCTCAATTACATCAAGGCCTGTGCGGAACACTACGATGCCAACGGCGCTCGACTCGTGCTCGTCAAGCCAAAGCGCGACGGCGGAGACTTGTACCTTCATCGCCAACCCGATCGACGGATCAGCCTGGCTCTTTGTTTGATCCTGCAACGCGCGAGCTCGGCGCACCGTTGACGTGTGAAACGTTGGAGTCTCAGCCCTGGCGCAAACGGCAGTCTCTTTATGTGTGCCCGCATGCAGAGGCACTCTATTGATCGGCTGCGGTGCCATCGAACTGAGGCGGGTCGTTCGCGCGTTGCTGTGCCGCAAAATGCTCGATCGCATTACGCCCCTGCCCAACTTCGAATTTCAAATAGCGCTCAAGATCCGTCTTGGTTCCTTGGTTTTCAGAGTCGCCGGGCTCTCGACGTGCGTCGACGTCGTAGACGCACGCTGTTCGCAACATGCTGAAGTGGTAAAAAAGAGCGTCGTAGTCGTCTTGATTGAGAGGATCCTGGCAAGCGCCCGAAACCAAGCGCGCAAAACGGATCGCCTTATCATAGACGCGCTTACACAAGACCGACATCACGAGCCCGCCGCCTCCGCCGTAGTACCATTCGCCGAGTTTCTTGATCAACGGATCGACATTAGCCTTGGACGGGAGATCCTTAGGGATTCGTGGAAACTCAGAGAAATGTCTAAAAAGTCGACGGTAAGCGTCGAGCCGAGCGACAATTGCGGTCGTGTCGCGCGCCTGCAACACTTGAGCTTGCACGACGTCTCGCGCCGCGCGGGAGGCGACCACGGCCGATATCGTGGCAGCGCCGATGGCAGCCAGAGCAGCTAGCAGCGTCGGCCACGGCGTGGTCGCAACTGCTTTCAGTTCGGTCACGTCCTTGGCGATCTGATCGACCTTGCTCTGGAGTGCAGGGTCGATCGCCGCCCGTGCTAGTCCCGAGGACACTAACAATAATAGGGCGCAACAGAATGCACCATTCCATGCCATCACTGTCCTCATCTTGTTTGTGGTCGTGCGATTGCGGGGCACTCACGTCAATGGTCAATTGT
Source organism: Polyangiaceae bacterium (assembly GCA_035273265.1). GTDB lineage: Bacteria > Myxococcota_A > Polyangia > Polyangiales > Polyangiaceae > PMG-095. The sequence continues at coordinate 330 of DATEPG010000162.1, read as the reverse complement.
TTTCGGCGGCGAGGAACGAGGGGGGCTGTTTGAGTCCTTTAACAAAACAGCGCCCAGTTGGCGCTAGATCGCCACGGCGGGCGAAGGCACTTTTCTGTGCATAACGACTCAATGGATCCTACAGTCGATGACTGTCGAATATTTGAAGGGACCCGCAGTGTTCAATGCCATTTGGTCGCCGCGCGCATAGTCCTGCGCCACGGTGGTGCTCGCTTTGGACGAGCGAAGGGTATGGCGCAAACCCAGCGCATCGTACTCCCGATTCCACTTGGCGTTTCGCCCTTGAGCGGAACCATCAGGCGCAAAGGGCGCGCGCCACCCACCCACGCG
>DATEPG010000161.1:0-10961 GCA_035273265.1 Polyangiaceae bacterium | reverse complement strand
TTGGTCTGCGCATAGATTGTTGAAGAAGCGCGAATTGAGTACCTTGAGGCGCCCGCCGCTGGCGAAGATGGCGCCGCCCGCGGGCTCCTTTGCTTCGCCCTTGGCGCTGCCGTCCACGAAGGTCAGGTTTTGCACGGTGAGGTGAGGCGAGTCTTGATTGTCACAGTGGGCGCTGGTCCACACCTGAGCCTGATCGCAGGTATTCATGTACAGGATGCGTCGCTGTCCCATTCCGCTCAAGGTGACGCGGCCGCCACCGTCGAGCACCAGGTTGGGCTTGTCGTTGAACACCTTGGCCGTCGCGTCCATCATGATCGTGATCGGCTCTGGGCCGCAGTCGAAGGTGATCACACCTCCCTGTGCGACTGCGGAGACCAGCCGGGCACTCGTGCAGCTCGATTTCGTGCCGTCACCGACCACGTGGTCCGGAGCGGAAACATCCGCTAGCACGGCATCGGCCGGCAGCGAGACGTTCCGCGCGTTTCCGGCGGGGGGGCCGTGCGTCGGGTTGGTCAGCGGGTTTTCGCTGTTGGCGCTTCCCGCGCTGTTGGCTTGCCCGGCAGCCACGCTGCTTCCGCCGGTCCCCGCGGAACCGGCAACGGCGACTGCTTCGGGTGCGTCACTGCCGGCGCCGCAACCGCTGCTCCAGACCAGATTCAGAACGGCCAAGGCCGCAGCGGAGAGCAGAATTGGTTTTGGCATTCGCTAGACAAACGGCCGAAAGCGCTCATGGATTAAGGCGTTTGCCGGCTCGCGCCAGCCACCCTTGAGGGTAGCTGGAAAAGCGCCGCTTGTTCGCTCTGGGCGCGCCGAGCGCGCTGCATGCTCGCTGTGCGGCAGATTTGAGCGTACCGATTCTTTCAATGATCGCTTCAACAGGCATCAATGCCAGTGAGCGGAGCAAACGTCATGGCATCTTGCCTCACCACGCACGAACGCCACGAGACAAGGTTAGCGTCGTTGCCCATCGTGTTGCTGATTTTTCGCGGTCTGCCGAGGTTGCGTGGGTTGGTGTCAGTCTTGCTTAGCGCTGGTCGATGCTTAAAACTTGGCGAGCGGTTCGGGTATTGATTATCGGCGCGCTGTTGATCGGCCCCGCGTGTAGCAGCTCCAACAACTCCGACGACGATCCGAACAAGAACGACGAAGACGTCAAGGGCGGTGGCCCGGGTTCGTCTGCCGGATCGGCGGGCAAAGGCCGCGCGGGCGCGCCCTCGAGCAGCAAGCCCGAAGGCGGGGAAGGCGGCGAAGGCGGCCAGGCCGTCGCCTGTGCCGGCTGCGCGAGCGGCTTCTGCTTGGCGGACGGCACCTGTGTGGATTGCTTGCCGCGCAACGACCAGTGTCCGAGCGGCCAGTATTGCACCGACCAATACGAGTGCGCGCCGGGTTGCAAGAACGACACGACCAGCTGCGCGAGCGGCGTGTGCGGCAAAGATCACAATTGCAAGCATTGCATCGATGATCGCGAATGCAGCGGTGACTTCGTGTGCAGTGGCGGTGAGTGTCTCGCCGCGTGCGACGCAAAAGAAGAGGGCAAGGATTCAGGCTGCGGCGGTGGATTGACTTGCTGCACGCAGCGTTGCAGCGATTTGAAGGTCGACAGTCGCAACTGCGGCGCCTGCGGTAACTCGTGCGCTGCCGGGCAATTTTGCGGACTGACGGCCTGCGCAGGTTCGGGTGAAGGCGGCGCTGGCGGCGTTGGCGGTGCGGAATCGGGAAGTTGCGTCGAGTGTCACGACACGACTTTGGCGAACCTTTGCTCCGTCGCCAAAGTGACCGTCATCTTGGACAGCAGCAAGAACACGAGTGATGGCAACCGAGTCCCTGGCCGAGCCGTCGGCGCCGCCCTGCGGGATCACTGCTTGCCCATGCCGCAGCTGGCAGAAGCAGAGCAGGACAGCGTCGAGGCGCTCAACATCACGACCGGCAGGCCCGTTTCGGATAGCAGCGAGCTGCTGGTGGTGGCTGGCGGTCCGTTTTTTCAGAACCTAGTCGGCTATCTCGAGAGCCAGAAGATCACCCCTCTGTACGTGCACTCTACGAGCGAAGTCACGGAGTTTAGGAAGACCGCGACGAAAGAGATCGTGGCCAGTTTGCCGACCGCGGGCGATCACGATTCGCACGATATCTTCATCATCCAGTTCATGCGCGACCCGGCGAGCGGTTCGCTCATCCTGAACGAGCAGGGCTTTTGGCTGAGCGGCACCGTGGCCGGCGCCTACCAGTTGACGCATGGTCTGCTGCCCGATCTCGAACGGCAAGACAAGGCCTGGTACGCCTACGAATGGACCGATCTGGATGGCGACAAGGGCCCCGACTTGAACGAAATCGAGCTGCTGGACTCCGGCAACTGACCGCTTCCGGTTGAAAGATGCCCGGAGCCGGGCTTACATGCCGCCTCATGCGAAAAAGACTCGGGGAACTCCTGATCCTGGCTGCGACCGTTACGGCTCTTGGCTGCTCCGAGAAGGACGCGACCAAGTGCCAGGAGGCGCTGGACGGCACGCGCAAATCGGTGGCCGCATCCGATCTCGTGCTGACCACTCAGTGGCGTGAACGCTCGTACAAATATTGCGAGGACCAAGCGGCGCTGACAACGCTGGACCAGGAAATTGCCACTCGCCAAGGCGCCGAAGCCGCCGCCAAGGCGGCCGAGGCGCAGCGCTTGGCGCTGAACGCTGGTCTGCTCAAAACGTTCGTGAGCTGGGCAGGGGACAATCGCATCGCCCCCGATAAAGCTTCGGTGTCGCCCAAATGTGACGGTGATGATCCAGACCCGTCCGCGCCGAAGAAGCCGAACACGGATCCGGCAGCCGCCGAGCGCTTTTGCAGCGCGACGCGCACGGCGGGCAACAACACTCTGACCGCGCGCTACTGGGAGGCCGATAAGACGATCGTTTCTTTTTCGACCAAGGCTCCCGCGCCAGCCACGTGCGACGACCTTGGCCCGCACAAGGTGCTGAAAACTTTCGACGTACCCGCTGTCAACGGCCAGCCCGTCAAGCGCACGCGCTGTGAGCTCAGCGGGGGCACCTTGGCAGGCATGAACGCGGTGGTCAGCGCGGCCGCCAACGCCCCGGTGTACATCTTTTCACCGAGCTACCTGCTGAAAGATCCGGCGCTGAAGAAGATCGCCGGAGAGTGAGCGGTCAGGCTTCTTTCGTCTTCTGAAATTTCAGGCCCGGCCAATCCTTGGCAGTCGTCTCCAAATGCCAAGAATTCCGGGCCAGAAATACTGGCGCGCCCGTGTGGTCGTCGGCCATGTAGCCTTCGTTGCCGTTGAGGAATTTCTTCATCACGGCTTGGTCTTCACACTCGACCCAGCGCGCGGTGTACAGGCCCGAGGCTTCGAACACGACCGGGATCTCGTATTCGGACTTGATGCGATCGGCGAGTACGTCGAACTGCAGGGAGCCGACGACTCCGACGATCCAGTTGCCGCCGATGCGTGGCTTGAAAATGCGCGCGGCACCTTCTTCCGCGAGCTGCTCCAAGGCGCGGCCGAGGTGCTTGGCCCGCATCGGGTCGGTCGGGCGAACGCGCTGCAGGAGCTCCGGTGCGAAGCTCGGGATGCCCTTGAAGTGCAGGTCTTCGCCCTCGGTCAAGGCATCACCGATGCCGAGCTTGCCGTGGTTCGGGATGCCGATGATGTCCCCGGCAAAGGCCTCTTCGGCCAGCTCACGGTCTTGAGCGAGGAACAGCACCGGGTTGTGCACGGCCAGCTGGCTGTCGCTGCGTAAATGGAGGAGCTTCATGCCACGCCGAAAGTGGCCGGAGCAGAGCCGCACGAACGCCACGCGATCGCGGTGCTTCGGATCCATGTTCGCTTGCACCTTGAACACGAAGCCGGTCACTTTGTCTTCGGTCGGGCTGATCGTGCGTTCGCGTGCCGGTTGTGGGCGCGGGGACGGGGCGAGCTCGCCGATGCCGTGGAGCAGCTCCCGCACACCGAAATTACTGATCGCGCTGCCGAAGAACACCGGCGTCATGTGCCCGCCGCGGTAAGCCTCGAGATCGAAATCGGGGCACAAACCACGCGCCATCTCGACTTCCTCACGCAGCGTGCGTGCCGCCTCTTCGGGCAAGAGCGAGTCCAGCTTGGGGTCGTTCAAGCCGGAGCATTGTTCACCCGCGACGCCAATCCGATCTTTGACGCGCTCCATCAGTACCAGTTGATCGTGCAGCAGGTCGTAGCAGCCCAGAAACCGACGGCCCATGCCGATCGGCCAGCTCGCGGGGGTGACGTCGAGCGCCAGCTTTTGCTCGATCTCGTCCATGAGATCGAACGGGTCGCGTCCCTCGCGATCGAGCTTGTTGACGAAGGTAATGATCGGCACGTCGCGCAGGCGGCAGACCTCGAACAGCTTCAGGGTCTGCTCTTCGATGCCGCGAGCGGCGTCGATCACCATGATTGCGCTGTCGACCGCGGTCAGTGTGCGGTAGGTGTCTTCGCTGAAGTCTTGATGGCCCGGCGTGTCCAGCAAGTTGAAGGTATTGTTGCCGTAGTCGAAGGTCATCGCCGACGCGCTCACGGAAATGCCGCGTTCGCGCTCGACCTTCATCCAGTCCGAGCGAGCACGCCGTTGCTCGCCGCGCGCTTTGACCGCGCCCGCCAGTTGGATAGCGCCACCGAACAGCAACAGCTTTTCCGTGAGCGTGGTTTTCCCCGCGTCAGGATGCGAAATGATGGCGAACGTACGCCGGCGCTCGACCGAGTCGACCAGGGAAGTCATGACAAATCTGGCGGCGTAGTAGCAGCCAGTGTCAGCGAGAACAACCTTTGCCCTGTTTTTTCAGGGATCAGGGCTTTTCGCGTGTGAGTCCGACGACAACTAGCGGCTTCGAGCCGTCGATCACGACTTTGCGGGTGCCGTAGCCGGGCAGGCCCGCCTCGTAGGCGTGGCGTTCGCCAGGTTTGAACTCGAGCACGAACGGAGTCACGCCGACCTGTTTGCCGAAGTGGAAAAAGCGCACCTTGGGCGGCTTGCTCTTCACCGTTACCTTGCGGATTTCCGAAGCGGGCGTGGCCGATACGGACGCCGCTGGAGTGGGCTCGGGAGTAGGAGCCACGGCGACAGATGCCGAGGGAGCGGGCTCGTTGGCGGACACCGCGGGAGCGGGCTCTGCGATGGTATTTGCCGGTGGAGCAACAGTTGCCGCGGGCTCGGGAACCGCCGTGGCTGCTTGGGTGTCGGCTGCTATGACTCGGTTTTTGTTCAGCACGCGATAACCGAGCACGCTCACGACGACCAAACCCGCAGCGAGTACGGCTAGCCAACGCCCAAAGCCCGAGTGATTGGCGACCGCTGGCTCGCTTTGGGTTTTGGATGGAGCTGACGCGACGTTCGGTGCCGGAACCGAGCTGCGCGCAGGCGGCGCAGACGATGCCGCAGCTGGCGGTGTGGAGGACTTCGCGACGGAGGGTGGCGGTGTGGAGGGCTTCGCGACCGGGGCTGGCGCTGAGGGAGGCGGTGGCGGCGCTGAGGGAGGCGGTGGCGGCGTGGAGGGCTTCGCGACCGGCGCTGGTGGCGTGGACGGCGGTGTGGACGGTGCGGCGATCGCTGGTGGCGGCACGGACGCTCGGGCCACTGGCGGTGGCGGCGCGGACGGTGCACGGACTGGCTCCGAGAACGCGGCGCTCGGCATCGGTGGCGGCGCGGACTCGCGCTTGTCCACGGGCAGCGGCGTGGAATCCGCCGCCAGGGTTGTTGGGGGAGTGGGCGCGGGCAGGCCGATCAAGGTTTGGGAGCGGGGGCGCATGGGCCGCACGCTCCCTTCGCGTTCCGCGCTCGGCTCGGCCGGTGCTATCGACCCAGCAGCAGAGGTTGCGGGTTCGGGCGCGAGCGGCGGTACCGACGCCGTAGGCGAGGTAGCTGGCTCCGGCACGGGCAGCGTCGCGAGCGGTTCGAGTGGCGCTAACGAAGCAGTGGGGGAGGCAAGCGGTTCAGCCGGCACCGCGATTGCGGCGGCTGGCATGAGCATGGGCTGCAACATGACCCGAGTCACTTCGCTCGAATCGTCAGCGCCCCAGTCGGTGTCGATCTCGTCGGTCGACGGGGGAGTCGACGGTAGCGTGCCCGGAGCATCACTCGTTGGCCGGGGTGGCACCGAAGACGACTGTCCCTGAACGCTCGCGCGCTCCAATTCCTCCTTACTCACGACATCCCTTGGGTCTCATACACTGGAAATGGGGTCAAGCTTTGCCGGCGTCCGCTTGCTAAATGAGTGGCCTCGGAAGTTTTCAGTGTGTCGAAAGAAGACGCTGGGGGCGCATTCAAGCCGCTGGTGGGGCCAGAATCAAAACTTTTGGTTCGCTGAACTCTTCCACCGCGAAGCGGACTCCTTCGCGACCGAGCCCCGAGTCTTTCATGCCGCCATAGGGGTAGTTGTCCACCCGTAACATGGGCGTATCGTTGATCAGCACGGCGCCGTAGCGAAGGCTGCGGAAGGCTTGCAGCGCACGTCCTACGTCGTTGGTGAAGATGCCGGCCTGCAGCCCGAAGCGGGAGCGATTACAGGCCGACAGGGCATCGTCGAAGGAAGCGACCGACTCGACCACCGCCACCGGGCCGAACACCTCGTCCCGGCAGACTCGCATTTGTTCGGAGGTATTGGTCAAGATCGTGGGATAGACGACTTGCCCTTGGGCTTGTCCGCCCAGTAGCACGCGTGCGCCACCCTCCTTCGCCTCTCGCACCCAGTCGAGCACGCGCGCCACGTGCCGGGCTTCGATCAGGGGCCCGACCGTCGTCTCTTCGCGCAGCGGGTCTCCACACACCACGCGCTCGCTGTAGTTCACGAATCGTTCGACGAAGTCGGCGAACAGACTGCGGTGCACGAATACGCGCTGAGTCTTGATGCACACCTGTCCGGCGTTCGCCCAGCAGCCCTCGGCCACGCGCGGCACGATCGCATCCAAGTTCACACCTTGATCGATGACGCAGGGTGCATTGCCCCCCAGCTCGAGCAGCACGGCCTTTTTGCCTGCGATGCTCTTCAAGCGAAAGCCGAGGCTATCGCTGCCCGTGAACGAGAGCACGGCCATGCGCTCATCGGTCACTAGCGTCTCCGCGACTTTAGGCGGCATGTGCAGCACGCTGAGCAAATTTCCGGGCATGCCCGCTTCGAGCAACCATTGGCCGAGTGCGTGCGCAGTGAGCGGGCTCTGTTGGGCGGGCTTCAGGACCGTGGGCGCGCCCACGGCGAGGGCGGGGGAGAGCTTGTGCGCGACCAGATTGAGCGGGAAATTGAAGGGCGCGATGGCTGCGATCGGCCCGCGCGGCACGCGCTCGAACAGGCACAAACGGTCGCCCGTGCCGGGTAGTTGGTCGAGCGGCAAGACTTCCCCACCGAGCCTGCGGCTTTCGCCTGCACCGAGCGTGAACGTGAGCGCTGCGCGCGCCACTTCCGCGCGCGCGTAGCGGATTGGCTTGCCACTCTCACGAGTGATGAGCTCGGCCAGCTGAGCCGACTTATCCTGCAAAGTGTGCGCAATCTGCGAAAGCAGTGTGGCTCGCTCGTGCGTGGCCGGTCGCGGTCCCGACTCGAAAGCGACATGTGCCGCGTGGATCGCGAGTTCGAGATCACTGGCATTGGCCTCGCCGACCTCCGCCACGGGCTCGCCATCGTACGGGCTTTCGATCACTTGAAAGCGCGCGGTGTTGCGCATTTCGCCCGCGATTTGAGTCCGATATCGCTGCAACATTCCAGTGTCCTCTCAGTTTCTGCGGTCGATCCATGTGTGTGCCATGCGAAACCTAACGCGGCTTTTGTAGCAATTAGTCCGTGCTTTGCCCGACATGTGAGCGTGTCAGTACGAAAAATGTCCCACTGTAGGTGCTCAAATCGCGCTTTACAGGCGCGAAGTCCGAACCGTATAACCAAAGACGCATGAGGATATTAGCCGCACTCGTCCTCGGTTACTTCTTCGTCGTCGGCAAGGTCGGCGCGGGGCTCGGGGCGGATCCGGCTAAGCCTGAAGTGTTGCAAGCTGGTCTCACGACCGCTGCGCGCAGCAACCTCGATCATGCTCTCGGTCTCTCGTTGGTGGTCGAACCCGCCGCGCCCTTCGAGGCTGCGCTCGATACCCCCAAACGCAGCGTGGCCCCCGGCAGCCGGGTGATCTCGCTCCCTTCGGGCTGCCGCTCGGTGTCCAAGCCGTATGACTTGGTCGTGCACTACCACGGCGCCCCCGCGGTCATGGAAGCGGCCTTCGAGCATTCGGGGATTGACGGTGCGCTCGTCGTTTACAACCTCGGTCTCGGCTCGGGTGCATACGAGGATCCGTATTCGGTTCCCAATTCCTACGACCGCATGCTCGAGAGCGTGCGGCTCGCAGTGCGTGAGTTGTGTCCAACTGCCGCGCAACCCAAGCGTGTTGCGTTGAGCGGCTGGAGCGCCGGCTACGGCGCGATCTTGCACATCATCGACCGCGCAAAGGACGCCGCTCGGGTCGACGCGGTACTGCTTGCCGATGGCATGCACGTCGGCTTCGAGCCCGTCGGCTTCCGCAAAGTGAGCGCCATCTCCATGGCTCCATTTACGCTGTTTGCTGACGAAGCCATCGCCGGCAAGAAGCTGTTCGCGATCACCCATTCCACGATCCAAACGCCGTATGCGAGCACGACCGAGACTGCCGAGTTCTTGCTCGACACCGAGGGGCTGACGGTGGATCGCCGTGAGATCCAGGGCCCGCGCCCGGGGATGATTCGTACCTCGCGCGCCGACCGTGAAGGGTTTCACATGCTCGGCTTCTCCGGTGAAGACAAGGCCGCGCACTGCGATCACTTGTTCGCCTTCGGCGAGCTGCTGTTCACGCCGCTGCGCGAGCGCTGGTCCAAGAAGTAAGATCGTCGCTGCGCGTTCGCGTGCGCTTGCCGGCGGTTATTTGCAGGGCAGAAACACGCTGCCGCACTTCTTCTTCGGCGCCGGCAGCGCGGCCGGCTTTGACTGAGGAGCCGCCGCCGTCGTGGCTGGCTTTGGGCTGGCGGCCACTGCTGGCGTTGGACTGCTGGCGGTGCTGGTCTTCTGGGGTGTTTTGGGGGATTTCGGTGCAGTCGGGCCAGGCGTGACGATCGGGGGCTTGGTCGACAACGCGGTCGTGGTGTCGCTAGCAACGGCAGTGGGAGCGGGTGCGGGAGCGGGTGCGGGAGCGGGAGCGGGAGCGGGTGCGGGAGTGGGAGCGGGAGTGGGAGCGGGAGTGGGAGAGGCAGCGGGAGAGGCAGCGGGAGCAGCGGGAGCAGCGGGAGCAGCGGGAGCAGCGGGAGCAGCGGGCACGGGCACGGGTGTGGCCGAGAGCACTGCGGCATTGATGATTGCGGCTTGGCGATGCTGGTAGAGGGCTGCTGCGCCGAGGGCGGTGAGGCCGAAGCAGATGACGGCACCGGCGATGAATAGCGGCGCGGGGTTGCGCGGTTTGCTCGTGGCAGCACCGTCATCGGCGGCGGCGTACTGCGCGCTCGGTGTGGTGAGTAGATGAGCGGGGGGCGCGACCGACCGTGGACTGGCTGGCGGCGGCAGCGATTCTGGCTGAAAGATGAGCGGCTGAGCGATCGCTGCTGCGACGCCCTCGACGGCCACTGCGTTTTGACTTTGGGGGGCGAACAGGTTGCGGGCAATGCTTTGGAAGCTGCTGGCCATCTCGCCCACGGACAGGAACCGCGCTTGAGGGTTGGGCGAGACCGCACGCTGGAACCAAGCATCGAATGCTGGATCGAGTGACGCGCCCTGTTCACGTGCGCGCAGCGACGCGGAGTCGAGCGGGACGGTGAGCTCTTGCCACAGCGCGCCGGGATCGAGTGGAGCGCTACGCGCCGCGCGGTGCAAGGCGCCACCGGTGAGCGCAAAGAACGTCACCAGCCCTAGGGCAAAGACATCCATTGCGGGTGTCGACTGTGCGTTCGGATCGGCGGCATCCGGCCCTACCCAACCCACCGTTCCGCCCCAGCCAGGTGGCGGCGGGGATGCCGAGCGCAACAACGCGACACCAAAGTCACTGACGCGAACCCAGCTCGCGTTCTCTGGCGAAACGAAGACATTTTCTGGTTTCAGGTCGCGGTGCACGAGCCCGATGCCGTGCGCGGCGTCCAACGCGCGTGCAAGCACGGATAAAGCGGCGGCCATGTCTGCTGGAGTCAGCGGCCCGCGCAGCCGCACCCGGTCCGCCAGTGACGACCACGCGACGCGTTCGGCCACGAAGAATGGCCGGCCAGAGTTGGCGTCGATGCCGAAATCGTGAGTGCGTGCAACGCCCTCCACGCCTAGCCCCGAGGCCGTGCGCGCGGTTTGCTGCACCGCTGACCAAAGCTCGGGCTGACTGAGGGCGTTGGGCCAGAGCAACTTCAGCGCGAAAGTGCCCGTGCTGTGCATATCGCGAACGCCGTACACCTCACCCGTCTCGCCGTTGCCGATGAAATCCTGAATTTGCCAGCGACCGGCCAAGATGGCGCCGGGATTCATCAGTGGCTGACCCCCGCTCACGGTGTCGCCTTCAAGCTCTGCACGGCGGCCATGATCTTTTCCGCGTCCATCTGTGCTTCCGGCACGACCACGAAGCCGAGGCCGGCAATGAAGCGTTCGGGCGCGACGTGCTGCACGAACACGAGCAGCGTGCCAGGACCTCGCTCGTGCAGTTCGGGGTTGCGTCCGTTCCCGGTCCCCTTGCTGACCTCCCATAGATCCACCTGCTTGCCGTTGGCATCGACAGTGATCTGTGGCTTCTTGAGGCGCTTCTTGAGCGCTTCGAATTTCACTTTCTCGATCGCGGAGTCAAGGCTCAACTTCACTAGCGCAGCGAGCACCGCGGCCTGGTCGCTACCCGGGACTTCGATCGCCGCGAGTACGGACTGGCCCTCCGGGCTCACGGCCAGGGAGCGGTCGCTGAGCTTCGCGAATTTCCAACCCGACGGTGGCACGATGGTGCTGCCGTGCTCACCGATTCCGAGCAGCGTCCCCGCGGTGGC
>DATEPG010000160.1:0-9640 GCA_035273265.1 Polyangiaceae bacterium | reverse complement strand
ATCCGTCCGGAGAGTACATCTTGTCGATGCAAAATTCGGAGCGATGGGTGTTGCCCGTGACGTCGGTCAACAGGTGACGAAAAATGCGGTCGACTAGCCACGGGGGCGTGTAGCCGCCCACTTCTGGCAGCTCACGGAACGCGACTTCCAGCTCGTACACCGAGTCGTTCCGGGCCTCGTCCACGCGCGGCGCCTGTGAGGTCGGTCCGATGAAGCGACCTGAAAACAGGTACGACAGCGACGGGTGGTTGTTCCAATAAGCCACCAAGCTCGCGAGCAGATCGGGCCGCCGCAGGAACGGGCTATCGGCGGCGGTGGCGCCGCCCATCACCATGTGATTTCCACCACCTGAGCCGATGTGCGCGCCGTCGAGCTCGAACTTTTCTGCGGTCAGGTGCTCCGAACGAGCCGCGCCATACAGACTCTCCGTTTGCTCGACCAGCTCTTGCCAGTTCTTGACCGGCGGCACGTTGACTTCGATCACGCCGGGATCCGGGGTCAGCCGAAAAACGCCCATACGCGGATCATTGGGCGGCTCGTAACCTTCGATCTGAACCGGGAAGCCCAGCTCCTTGGCGGTTTGCTCGATTGCCGCCACGAGCTCGAGGTAGTTCTCGAGGATCGGGATCGGCGGCATGAACACATGCAGGATACCGCCGCGCGGCTCGACGCAAAGCGCGGTGCGTGTGATGCCGGTCGCCGACTCGAACGGCAAAGGCTTGAGCTGAGGGTCGGCAGCCGTGAACGGTTCGTTCGGAAAGCCCGGACGCTGCGGCCGGCGCACCGTGACCCGCGCGGTTGGCGCAGCGGGCGGAAAGCGAAACGATTGCGGGAGCGCCCCGCGTTCGGCAAAAGGATCGCGTTCGGGCTCCACGTCGGAATCACCCCGCGCCATCCACGGCATCGAGTCGAGGGGCAAACGCAAGCCCATCGCCGAATCACCTGGGATCAGGAACAGGTGCTCTTCGCGCAAGAACCAAGGGCCGGAGACCCAGCCGTCCACGTGCGCCAATGGCAGCACGTAGCCGATCGCGCTGCCCAGATCTTGCCTGAAAATGCGAGCCAGCCGCGCCCGCTCGATCGGATCGGACAGCTTGCTATCGAGCGGATCGACATTGCCGGGCAGGCGCCGTTCACGCCAAAGATAGTACCAGCTGTCTTCGTAGGCTGGCATCAAGCCGTTCTGCTTCAAGCCCAGCACGTGCATCAGGCGTTTCACGAAGACTTCGGCCTGCTCGATCTTGTGACCGGGCGGCGCTGATTCCTGCGCAATGAGCTTCGGATCCTGCCAAACGGCGAGGCCATCTTTGCGGAAGAAGCAGCCGAGTGCCCAGCGGGGTAGCTGCTCACCCGGGTACCACTTGCCTTGCCCGTGGTGGAGCATCGCCCCCGGCTGCCAAAGGGCATGCAAGCGACGCAACAAGCGATCAGCCGTCGGTAGCTTCTGACCGCCGAGCGCCGCCACGTTCCACTCCGGGGCGTCTGGCTCGAGCGCGCTCACGAACGTCGGCTCGCCGCCCATCGTTAGACGCACGTCTTGCGCTTCGAGCTGCAGATCCACTTCATCGCCGAGCTTGAGGATCGCTTGCCACTGCTCCTCGCTGTACGGCTTGGTGACGCGCGGCACGTCGATCACGCGATCGACCGACATTTCGAAAGCGAAGTCGCTCTCGGCCTTTTCGACGCCGCCCGCGATTGGTGCCGCAGACAGCGGGTCGGGGCTCACCGCCAGCGGAATGTGACCTTCGGCCGTGAACAAACCGGAGGTCGGATCCAGACCAATCCAACCGGCGCCCGGCACGTACGCCTCGCACCAGGCGTGAAGATCGGTGAAGTCCGCGGTTGGCCCGCTCGGACCCTCGACTGGTTTTTCGTCCGCGACCAGCTGCACCAAATAGCCGGACACGAAGCGCGCTGCGATGCCCAGCTCGCGCAGCACTCGAACCAGGAGCCAGCTCGAATCGCGGCAGGAACCCTTGCCGACCTCCAGCGTTTCTTCGGGCGTTTGCACGCCGGGCTCGAGACGAACGATGTATTTGACCGCCTCGTTGACAGCGCGATTCACGTCGATCAAAAAGTCGACCGTACGACGCTCCGTGCGGTCGATTTTTTCCATCAACTCGTCGAAGCGCGGGCCGGCCGGCACTTTGGCGAAATACGGTTGGAGCTCGTGTTCCAGCCCCTGATCGTAAGCGAACGGCGATTGCTCCGCGCTCGGCTCCAAGAAGAAATCGAACGGATTGTACGACTCGAGATCTGCGACCAGATCCACCGTGACGCTGAAATGCTTGGTCTTCTCCGGGAAGACCACGCGGGCGAGGTAGTTGCCCTGGGGATCCTGCTGCCAATTGAGGAAGTGATCGGGCGGCTGAATATCCAGCGAGTAGCTGTGAATCGGCGTCCGATTGTGTGGCGCGGGCCGCAGGCGAATGACTTGGGGACCGAGCGTGACCGCGCGCTCGTAGTCGTAGCTGGTCTTGTGATGAAGTGCGATTCGAATGGCCACGGTTACTCAGACCTCGAAAAATTGCTTGTGGATCGCAGTCCCAATGTCATTGATCGCGCCCTGCAAACCATCGACATATTCGTGAAGTCCTCCCGCCATGACATCCTCGATCGTTGCGTAATCCAGCCGTGCCCTGAGTTGGCCGAGTAGGCGCTCCGCTTCGCACTGATAAGTGCCAATCGGTGAGCGCATCACGGCGTGCAGGCTCTCCTGCGCTTGGCGAACGCAGTAAGAAATTGCGCGCGGGAAATTCTGATTCAAGAGTAAAAAGCTGGTGACGTTGGCTGGTGACGTGACGTGAAACAGCTGTCGATACATCTGCAGCGCGCTGGCCGAATTGAGCAGCGCCGTCCAGCCGAGCTGATCGACGGTCGTGCCCACGCCATTGCCAGCTGGAAGTAGCAGAAAATATTTCACGTCCAAGATACGCGAGGTCTTGTCCGCGCGTTCGAGCAAGCGCCCGAGGCGCGCGAAGTGCCAGGCCTCGCCGCGCGACAGCGTGGCGTCCGTGACGCCCTCGAAGTAGATGCCGGCGTTCTTCACTCGTCCGTAGAAGTCGTTCAAGTCCTCCGGGTTGACGTCGGGGCGCGCGGCTTGGCCGACCATCAAGTAGAATTCGTTCAGTTCCTGCCACATCTCGCGCGAGATGATGTCCCGCACGGTGCGCGCATTCTCGCGGGCCGACGCGACGCTGGAGGCGATCGAGTTCGGGTACTCGCGATCGAATGTGAGAAACTGGGTGACCGCCTTTGGCGTGGCCTTGCCAAAGCGCTTGGCGAAAAGCTCTTGGTCGCCCGTGATCATGACCAGGCTTTCCCAGCCGCTCTTCTGCTCGATCGGCGAATCGAGCAATAGATTCATGTTCACATCGATGAAGCGCGCAACGTTCTCCGCGCGCTCGACGTAGCGGCTCGACCAGTAGATGGCTTCGGCAACTCGGCTCAGCATCTTTTGTCTTGTTTGTTCGAAATCAGAATGGCGAAGAGGTGGTCGAAAGAACGATTTCGCACGCAGAACTCAAGATTGCGACTGCGATTGCGATTGCGATTGCGATTGCGATTGCGATTGCGATTGCGATTGCGACTGAACGGTCGTGTCATCCGAGAGCACCCAGGTGTCTTTGCTTCCACCGCCCTGGGATGAATTCACCACCAAGGAGCCTTTCTTGAGCGCGACGCGCGTCAGCCCCCCCGGTTGCACGTAAATGTCCTCGCCGTACAGCACGTACGGACGCAAATCGACGTGGCGACTTTCGAATTGGTCGCCGATGATCGTCGGCACGCGTGATAGCGAGAGGGTCGGCTGTGCGATGTAGCCGCGCGGATTTTTGTTGATCCGTCCGGCGAAATCCAACTGTTCCTCCGGCGTGGAGTGCGGGCCAATCAACATGCCGTAGCCGCCTGCGCCGTCAGTTGCCTTGATCACCAGTTCGGCCAAGTGCTCGAGCACGTACTTGCGGTCCTTCTCGTCGCTGCAAATGTAAGTCGGTACGTTGGGGATGATCGCGTCTTCGTCGAGGTAGTACTTGATGATGCGCTCGGCGTATCGGTAGATCGCCTTGTCGTCCGCGACGCCCGTGCCAGGAGCGTTGGCCAGCGCCACTCGACCGTTCAGAAAAACATCCATCACGCCCGGGATCCCGAGCAGAGATTCCGGACGGAACATCAACGGATCCAAGAAGTCATCGGCGACCCGGCGGTAGATGACATCCACGCGTTTGAAGCCCTCGGTGGTGCGCATCTGCACGAAGCCTTCACGCACGACCATGTCCTGAGGCTCGACCAGCTCGACGCCCATCTGCTGAGCGAGGAAGGCATGCTCGTAGTAGGCGCTATTGAAACGCCCCGGCGTGAGCACGACGACCTGCGGGTCGTCTCGCCGATCCGAAGCCAAGTAACGAAGCGTTTCCAGCAACCTGAGCGGGTAGTCGTCCACGGGACGAATCGACATCTGCTCGAGGACGCGCGGGAAGGTGCGCTTCAAAATCTGACGATTCTCGAGCACGTAGCTGACGCCGGACGGACAGCGCAGGTTGTCCTCTAGCACGTAGAACTCGCCGTTCTTGTCGCGGACGAGATCGGTACCAACGATGTGGCACCAAATCCCTCGCGGTGGCTTCATGCCGATGCACTGCGGACGAAAGTCGGGGCAGGTCTTGATCAGATCTTCGGGGACGACTTTGTCCTTCAGAATCTTCTGCTCGCCGTACACGTCGGCCAAGAACAGGTTCAGGGCTTCGATGCGCTGACGCAGACCGCGATCGATTCGCTCCCACTCTTTGGCTCCGACCACCCGCGGAATCACATCGAACGGAAAGATGCGTTCGGAGCTGCCGCCATCACCGTACAAAGTGAAGGTGATGCCCATGCTGAGCAGCGCGCGTTCCGCTGCCGCTTGACGCATCAAGAGCGATCCACTTTCGAGCGCATTGATGCCATTCACGAGCGGCTCGAAGCCCGGGCGAGGAACCCCAGGAGCTGCGAACGTTTCGTCGTAGAACGGGCCGTTTTGAGGGTCGTAAACGTCGAACTTCATGAGCTTTCCGTAAAGCGGCCGGCGGCACCGACCGAGCGAACCCAGAACCAAATCCCGGACCTATTCTCGACCTAACCCCGCGCCGGGGATCGCGACGCTTTCAATCGTGTTTCCGGCTGGTATCACTGGTTTCGTAGCAGGTTTCCCGGGCCGGCGAGATGCGTTGACAAGTGCGTTCCGCGGGACGTACCATCGCGCTGCGAAATGTTGCCCCCCGCCTTGCATCTCGAGCTCAAGAGCTCGCTTTGCGCCGTCATTTGGATGACGGAAAAGGTCGTCGTGTAGTCGGAAGGGTAACCATCGCATCGTTTGGCGAGCGCCCTTCCGGTCCCCGGTAGGGCGTTTTCGCTTTTGTGGCCTTGCGTTCGGCAAGGCGGAGCCGAAACCCCATGACCTTCGTCGTTGAGCTTCGCGGTCGAAAAAAGAGACAGCCTCGGCCCACCAGCCATTTCTGGCAAAGGGCCCCCGAACTGCTGTGCATGCTACGCGTTCGACTGGCTCTCGTGAGCCTGCTGGGCGCCGCCCTCGATTACTATTTTGCCCCAAAGGTTGCGCCCAGCGGCGGCGCACTGGCCTTGTTGTGTGGCGTGCTCAGCGCGGCAGTGTCGGCCACCGTCGGCCTGCTGCGCGACGCCAGTGTCGGCGTCTCCGCACTCTTCAGCGCCGACGTGAGCCCGGCGTTCCGGCTCGGTCAAAGGCTGAGCCTGTGCTTTGGCGAGCAGGTGTTCCCCTTCGATATTTGCGCAGAAGCCGGACCTTTCCCGTCATTTTCTTGGCATTCCACGGTCGCGCTGATGCTCGGTTCAGCTTTGCTGTTCGGCTGCGGCGTTCGTCCCCGTCACTCGCCCAAGCTCGGGCAGAAGCGCTGAAAGCAGCGGGATTGCTGAGCAAAAGCCGGCGGTGTATGGCCGGCCTGCGGATGGCGTTTGGCTCCTCACCGTTGCGACATGCCTGGCTCGGCATGCTGGCGTGCTGCTTCAACACGAGCTGTGTCAGCGCTCCCTCGAAAACCGCGTTCGACGTTGCGCGGAACGCAGCCACGAATTTCGAACTCGACGGGCAGCCGTTTTGTTTCGTTGGCGCAAACAACTACTACCTCGCTTACGCGCCGCGTCCGATGGTCGACGACGTGCTCGAAAGTGCCCGCGCGATGGGAGTCAGAGTCGTTCGCATCTGGGGCTTCATCGACCGCGGTTCGCTCGACGGCAGCGTGCGCAGTGTCGACGGAGACGGCACCAAGCGCGGATTTTACTTCCAGGCCTGGGATCCGCGGGAGCAGCGCGCGATCTTCAACGACGGACCGAACGGACTTCAGGGGCTCGATTATGCACTCGCCAAGGCGGGCCAGTTGGGGCTCAAGCTGGTTTTGGTCTTGACCAACAATTTTCGCGAATTCGGCGGAATGGATCAGTACCTCGCCTGGTACGGGCTGTCCGCACATTCGGATTTCTATCGCGATCCGCGAGTTCGCCAGGCCTACCGGGCTTGGCTCTGGCACCTGGTCACCCGGGTAAACGGCTTGACCCAGCGCAGCTATCGCGACGACCCGACCATTTTCGCCTGGGAGCTCGCCAACGAGCCGCGCGGAACGGCCGGAACCCCGAACAGTTGGCTGACGCAATGGGCGGGGGAGATGTCCAGCTACCTCAAATCGATCGACGAGAACCACCTGGTCGCGGTCGGTGACGAAGGCTTCCTCCAGGGCGAGGCCGAGCACTGGACGTATCACGCCGACAATGGCGTCGACCATCGCGCGCTGACGGCGCTGCCGAATGTCGACTACGGTACGTTCCACATGTACCCAGAAGCGTGGGGCACCGGCTCCGGCTGGAGCGAGCGCTGGATCGACGATCACTTGAGCGTGGCTCGCGAGCTCGGCAAGCCAACTGTTTTGGAAGAGTACGGCCTGAAGGTGACTCGGGACGCCTCCGGTCGAATCAGCGACGGCTTACCCGGACGGCTTGCTAGCTACTCCGCATGGAACGAGCGCATTCTGGCGCACGGCGGGAACGCGGCGATGTTCTGGCTGCTCGCGGGCAAAGACAGCGAACGGGGCGGTCTTTACCAGGACTACGACCAGTTCAGCGTCTACCGCGACGATCGCACGGCAGAGCTGCTGACCGACTTTGCACAGCGCTTTACGCACGACGCTCCCGCTTGCCTGAACGGCGCAAGGAGTGCGGCGCGGTCGCGCTCGGCCTTCGTGCGCGCGTTCCGCTAAAATGGCGAAAACTGCGCTACGGCGGGTTGCTGGTATTCGTACACGAGACATCGGCTACGTTGGTAAAACCATTGTAGCCAGTCGTTTCCCCGGGCGCGGACGCGTTACTGGTGATGATCTGGTACGCGCCGTCGCTGACGCCGGTCACCGTGACCGTTTGAGGGATGTCCCAGCTGCTTACCCCCGAAGCACTGAAGGTCACCGACTCGGGAGACACCGTGCCCATGGTCGGTGTATCGCTGCTCAGGGAAATCGTGACGTCCCCACTCGGCGCTGAGTTCAGCTGAAGGGTAAAGGTTGCCGTCGTGCCGGTGGTCGTGGAGCACATGGTCGGTGTGACCAGCACGCCCAGCCCATTGTCGATGCTGGTTAGCGCCACGGGCGCGGGGTTTGGTCCGCCGTAGTCCGTGTCCGCGGCAAACACGATGGTGTAGCCGACATCGCCGTCTACCGTCTTGTCGTCGACTCCGGTCACCGTCACCAACTGTGGCTGGTCCCAATTGGCGGCGCTAAAGACCAGTGAACTGGGCGACACAGTGCCCTCTTTGGTATTGCTGCTGCTCAGGCCTAAAGTCACGGTGGTCGTTCCGGCCGGCTTCGAATTGAGTGTCACGTTGAAGGTCGCTTGGCCGCCTTTTTCCGTAGTCTGCAGCGCTGGATCGGCGTCGACGGTGTATCCCGGTTGGTCGTCGTCGATGTTTTGTACGGCTAGTTGCGTTGCAAACTTTCCGTTGTAACCGTTGTCCACACTCACAGCATTGGCGAGCTTCACTTGGTACGTCTGTGGGCCGTCGGCCACGTCGTCTTGCACGCCCGTGATGGTCACCGTTTGCGGCATGGACCAGTTGCCGGTCGTAAACGAGAGCGTGGCCGGCGAGACCTTGCCTTCCGCGGTGTTGCTGCTGCTCACGCCGATGCTCACTGACGACATCGGCTGCGACAACAGTTCAACCGTGAAGGTGGCGGTTCCCGCGTTCTTCTCAGCGGTCGTCAGATTCGGCGCAGCAACGACGCGCACCCCTGGGTGATCGTCGTCTGTATTGACGAACGGCAAGTCAGTCCCGAACTTGCCGTGATAACCGAGGTCCGTGCTGCTGCCGTCGCTCAGGCGCAGCCAGTACTGCTGGTCACCGTCAGCCAGATCGTCGTTGACACCCGTCACCGTGACAACCTGTGGGGTCTTCCAATTGCCAGTGCTGAATTTGAGGGTGGCCGGTGAGACCGTCCCTTCTGAGGTATCCAAACTCGTGACCGAGAACGTGACTTCGTCGCTGGGCTGCGAGTTGAGAGCCACGGTGAACGTGGCCTTTCCAGATGTTTCCGTCGTCTCTGTCGGCGTCGCGGTCGGCAGCGGCATGATTTTCACGCCAGCGACGTCGTTGTCGACGTTGGTGACCGAAACGTCAGCCGGTTTGCGATTATTGTAGTTCCCGTCGAGGCTCGACGCGACCGAGGTGATGATCATGTACGGCTGCGAGCCGTCCGCCAGATCGTCGTTGACGCCGGTAACGGTCACGGTCTGGGCAGACTTCCAATTCACGGCGTCGAACGTCACGCTCGCCGGCGTCACGGTGCCCTCGCTCGGCCGACTGCTGGTCAGCTGGATCTTCACGTTCACGCCGGCGGGGCCGACCGGCTTCGAGGCCAACACGATGCTGAACGTAGCCTTGAGCTTGTCCTCATTCGTGATCAACCCAGAGACGGGGCTGACGAGGATGCCCGCAGTGTCATTGTCGATATTCGTCAGCGTCACGTCCGCCGGATCCGGCTTGTTCCTGTAGTTCGGATCGTCGCTTTGAGGAGGATCGAGGATGATCTTGTAGCTTGGATTGCCGTCCTGCACGTCCTCGTCTTCGACGCCAGCGACGATGATCGCCTGATTGGCGTTCCAGTTCGTCGGCGTGAACGTCACACTGTTCACGTTCGGCTGGCCCTCGTCGGTGTTGCTGCTCCGGAGGTTGATCGTCACGTTGGCGGCCGGCTTCGACTGCAAGCGAATCGTGAAAGAGGCGGTGCCCCCGCTTTCCGTGGTGGACAGGCCCGCCGTCGGCGTCACGATCACACCGACTGAGTCGTCATCCCGATTGGTAACCTGCACCTGGGAAGCGAACTTGCCGTTGAAATTCAGATCGTCGCTGTTCGCTGCCCGCACGTGGATCACGAACGGCTGGTTGCCGTCGACCACGACCTCGTCGTTTTGACCGGTGATGGTGACCGTCTGGGGCGCGCGATAGTTTTCTTTGGTAAAGATCAACGCGCCTGGTGAGACGGTGCCTTCCTTTGGATTGCCGCTCTCCAACTCAATCGTAACGTCGCCTTCGGGCTCTGAAGTGAGCGCCACGGTGAAAGTCGCCGTACTGCCGTATTCCTCTGTGATC
>DATEPG010000159.1:0-14680 GCA_035273265.1 Polyangiaceae bacterium | reverse complement strand
CGGCGCGTCACTCGTCGGACGCGGGGCACGGTCGACCGGCGTGAGCGTCAGCGTCACCGTGGTGTCTTGCGTGGGCGAGAACTCGCTCGTGGCTTTGGCGAAGCCAGGCGCCTCGGCGCGGAGCACGTGGGCCTTGCCGTCCGCCAAGATCAGCTTGGTCGTCGGGTTCGCGGATAGCGGCTGATCGTCGAGGTAGAGCTTTGCTTCCGCAGGGCTCGCCTGGAGCGCGACCGACACGCGCGCCGGCGCCGTCGGTGCCGCCGGTGCGGCAGCCTTGGGCGCCACGACCGGTACCGAGGCGACTGGCAGCTCACCGGCAGTGCCGCGCCGACCCCAACCGTAGAAACTGACTGCACCCAACAGGGCGAGCAACGCAAAGCCGGCGACCAGCCGGCGCTTGCCGCGGCCGGGCTCGATCGGCTCCACGAGCATCGTGTGAATCGATTCGGACGTGGCTCCCCCGAGGGTGCCCGAGCCCCGCGCCGGCCGAGGGCGCTCACGCGAAATGGAAGAGTTGTCCGTTTGGATCAGCGTGAGCTGACGCTCGACGAGCGCCTTCAGCTGGGCACGGGTGTCTGCAAAGAGCGCGGACACTACACGCGCAATCTCTTTTTGTTTGGCCGCCGCGCCGAAGCGCTCGACATAATTCTCGAGGTCGTGTTGGAGTTCGATCGCCGTCGCATAGCGATCCTCCGGCTCACGCGCGAGCGCCTTCATCACGATCACGTTCAGGTCGTCGTCGCATTCCGGGTTCACGCTTTGGGGCGTGGGAATATCGCCGCTGATCGCGCGGCGCATGATTTGAACGTCCGGCGTGTCCTTCCACAGCTTCACCCCGGTGGCGGCGGCCCACAGCATGCAGCCGACGGAGTACAAATCCGCGCGGCGATCGACGGCGCCGCCGACGATTTGCTCGGGCGCCATGTACGCGATCTTGCCCTTCATCACGCCCGCGGCGGTATGCGTCGAGGCCGAGGTGGCCTTCGCGATCCCGAAGTCGAGCA
Source organism: Polyangiaceae bacterium (assembly GCA_035273265.1). Taxonomy (GTDB): domain Bacteria; phylum Myxococcota_A; class Polyangia; order Polyangiales; family Polyangiaceae; genus PMG-095. Next base: position 13,676 of record DATEPG010000159.1, on the reverse strand, counting down.
CCTTCACCTGACCGTCGTAGGTCACGAACACGTTCTGCGGGGAGATGTCGCGATGGACCAGCTGAAGCGACGCGCCCTCGTAACCGCTGAGCTCGTGCGCGTAGTGCAGGCCATCCAGCGCGTTGATGATGATGCGCAGCTGCAGCGCGAGCGAGATGGGATTGCCCTCGGCCGCGGCGCGCCTCACGCACGCCGAGAGCGATTGGCCCTCGAGGTACTCCATCACGATCACGTGGCGATCGCCTTCGGTTCCGACCTCGTACGTTTGCACGACGTTCGGATGGTTGAGCTGCGCGGCGAGTCGCGCTTCATCCATGAACATCGAGAGCGCGTAGCCTTCGGTGGCAAGATCGGGTAGCAGCGCTTTCAGGACGACGAGCTTGTTCACACCACCGGGCCCACTGGCCACAGCGAGGAACACGTTCGACATGCCGCCGCGACCAAGCTCGGATAAAATTCGATAGCGTCCGACTTGTAGCGTCGGGCGTTCGAAACTCAGCGCCTCTGGCTCGTTGAAGCGCGGACTGCTCGCGCTCGAAGGACTCGTTAGGTCGTTGGTTGCGGATCCGGAGCCCATGGTATTGACAAGCATACAGCGCAGTCGAGCGCGCTGCACTCTCTCGCAACAGTGGTCGAAGGAAAAAAGGACGACTACCTCCGCATTCAATGTAGGCGCGCTTTTGGGTCAGCGCGGCGCTGGCGCAGCGAACAGGGTTATTTGAGCCAGATATTCGGCCGTCCGTGTCTCGAAGCGCTCGCGCACGCACCTGAACGGCTCGCCAGGGGGTTGATCGAAGACGATGTGCGTGCCGTCGCCGTCGCGATCTTTACTTTCATCATCGGCGCGTTCAAAAGCAGGCTGGCGGTCCTCGCCAGGCGCGCCGACCGGGCTGATGGGCGATCGCGATCCAGCCATGCAGCTCGCGCTTGCGCGCAATTCGAGCGCTTTGCGGTCTCGCAGCGCACGCCACTCGACGCCGAAGGCTTTGCCGCTCTGAGTTGCAATCCTCGACCATCAAAAAAATTCAGCGAAGTGTCTTCTGGGGCTCGCCTTTCGCGGATGGTATTCGATGCGCGAGCGAGCCAACGCTGCGCCGGCTTCTTCGGCACATTTCGGCCGGCCGCCTCGAGCAGCAGCTCCCCGGGAGAGCTGGAAACGCGAGCGAAACGCGCCCGTCGTGCAAGCTAGCGTGCCGCGCGAGGCTGCGCTTTGATTGCTGCGATGACCTCACGGCTCTTGCTCTTGAACGGATCACTGCGCGGCATCGACGGCAACACCGCGCGCCTCTTGCAACGCGCAGCGGAGTCACTGCCAGTGACCTGGCAAGCAGACGCTCTGTGCCTCGCGGACTATTCCGGTACGGTCGAGGCGCTCGTCGATCGCTTGGCGGAGGCGGACGCATTCTTGATCGGTAGCGGGGTCTACTGGGGTTCGTGGGGCTCGCCCTTGCAGCGCTTCTTGGAAGTGATCAGCAGCCACGAGCTGTCGCGCTGCTTCTTGGGCAAGCCAGCGGGCGCGCTGATCAGCGCGGATTCGGTCGGCGGGCTCGACGTTGCGCAGCGTCTGCTCGGTGCGTTCTCGCTGCTCGGCTGCCTCGTGCCCCCGCTCTCGTGCGTGGTGTTGTCACGCGCTGCGTGCGCGGCAAGCTTCGCGGATCCGGAGGCGAACGCGGACGTCTGGCAGCTCGAAGATCTCGAAATCGTCGTGCAAAACCTGGTACTCGCGCGAGCTTCTGCCGAAACCATTTGGGCAACTTGGCCGGTGCGCCAACTCGCGCGCATCGAGGGCGAGTATCCCGCGCATGGCGCGCTCGGTGCGGGCCTCGAAAAGTTCGCCTGACGCTCGCGGCGTCAGCGCACTCAACGATACAGCGCGCTCAACGATACAGCGCGCTCGTGAATTGCAACGCCCAGCCCAGATACAGCACGACGACGCCTCCGAACGCGAGCGACGCGAAGGGCGTGGCACGCGCGCGGCTGCGCAGCCGCCGGTGCGCCTGCGCCTGAACGGACGCCTTGAACTCACTGCCTAGCGCGACCGGGGGAAGCTTACGCAAGCGCGCCAATAGCTCATCGACTTCAGTCATTCGCTCACCGTGGACTTTGACACGACCCGGGCGTCTCCGTCGAGCGCTTCCGCCAAGCGAGCGCGCGCGCGGCTGACGCGTTTCCGCAGAGTTACTCGATCGAGATCCAATACCTGTGCCAGCTCGGCGTGACTGAGCCCCTCCACGGCCAAAAGCAGCAACAATTCGCGGTCGTTCTCGGCCATCCGGGCCAGCGCGCGTTCCAGCTCATTGAGCGCCAAACGCGAGTCGGGGTGAGTGCCCGCGCCCGGCGAAGCTGCGAAAAGCTCGACGTCTGCGCTCGGCTCCACGCTTCGCGAGCGCGCCGAGCGCGCGTGACTGTGGAATGCATTGCGAGCGACCGAGAACAGCCAGGCTCGCAGATCGGAATCGCCGCGCAGGCGCGCGCCGACCTCCGCCAAGCGCATGAAGGTGTGCTGAAACAGATCTTCCGCGATCGCTCGCGAGCCTGACAGCCGAAGCAAGAAACCAAAGATGCGCTCGGCGTAGCGCGCATACGCTAAGTCGAAGCCGCGCGAGTCGCCCTGCTCGAGCAGCGCCAGCACGTCTCGATCAGGCGCATCGGGCATCGTAACCGACAACGCGCTCGGTGCGAGATCGTGACATGGAGATTTTTCTGAGGCCGTTCCTGGTCACGATTCGAGCCCTCGTGCGTTCCTGGAGCATGCTGACATTATTCCGTGAAGGCGGCTTTCCGATGTGGTTTCTACTGGTTTTTGGCGGGCTTTTGCTGATTTCGGGAGCGCGCTTCGCGATCCGCCCGGACGCCCTTCGCCTGCGCGTGGCGCTCGCCTTGGGTGCCGCCACGTGGTTCACCATGGTTACGGCGGTCTGCGCCGCGCTAGCAACCGTGGGTCACCAAGCACCAGCCTACTTGGCACGACATCCGGAGATGACGCTGGCGAGTGTGCTGCTGCAAGGCATCGCGGAGTCGCTCAGCCCGGCGATCCTCGGTTCTACCGTACTCACGCTTGCAGCTCTGAGTATCGCGCTGGGTTCGTACCGCGAGTCACTCGAAGTGTGAACACGCGCTGCCGTCATTCTCGCTCGCGCTGTGCGCTGCGCGCTGCGCCGTGAGACTGCAATGATCGGACACGGGTTCGCTGTCGTGTGATGTATGCAATTCCACTCTCCCTTCAGCGGCACCCCGTTTGCATCGTATTGCTGCAGGTGCAAATGAAGTCGTGTCGATGTGCACAATGCAACGTCTCGTCCGTGCGTCACGCTTGGGGCTTTGCCCTGCTGGCCCGCGATGGATGGGCCGTCTCCGACGGTTCGGATGCCACAGCCTCAACGGAGGGGATCTGGCTTTGCGCGGCGTGCAAGCGACGTAGAAAGCTGTTTTCACCCGGCCTGGCTAAATCCGCCACGCCCCCGTTGCCTAGACCGCGCGCGCGATCGCGCGGTTTTCTGCGGGTATTGCTGGTCGATGACGAAGACATGATCCGTCGTTGCATCGCGCGCACCCTGTCTGATTTCGAAATCGTGGGCGCCAATAGCGGCAGCGAAGCGCTGGCAATCCTGAGCACAGACAGTGACTTCGACGCCGTCTTGTCGGACGTGGTGATGCCACGCATGTCGGGCTCCGAGCTATTTGCGCGCTGCTATCACGAATACCCGCGGCTGGCGCAACGCTTCGTATTCGCCAGCGGAAACCCGGAGAGCGCGCGCGGCGAGCTCTTGCGGGTGGCTCAAGAAGTGGGAGCGCCGCAGCTGCCAATCCTGCTCTCCAAGCCCTGCTCGCGCGAGGGATTGTTGCTCGCGTTGTTCGCCGCTGCCGCGCACGCCGAGCCCCTTTCCGGCACGTTTTCGCTGGTCGAGGGAGCGCCGGTCGAGGTCGTCAAGTACTGGGGCTAAGTACCACAGTATGGCATTCGGCCACGCTCCAGGAAGGCTCTGGGGACTCGCAGCGTCGACACAAAGCGTCAGGAAACCCGTCTATTTTTCAGGGATCCGCGGCTCCACTGGTAAAGCCGAAGCCGCGTCGCACCTGTTGCATAGTGGCCGAGAGCTGCCCATCCTCGGTGCGAACCAGGAGCGGCTCGTCGACTACACGCTCGCTCGGAACGCCCGCATGGCGACAAGCAAATAGCGAGAACAGGGGAGCCAGACCCGCGCGCGGGATCACGTCGCGTAGGCGGGCCACTGCAAGCCCTGCGCTGGCCACCGCCGCCAGGGCGCGCGCCTTTTGCGGCGTCGGGAAACAGAACACGAACCAGCCTTCCGGCTCCAAATGGCGCTGCGCTGCCCGCGCGTAGTCGCTCACGTCGCCGCGGAGCTCGAAACGCGCATGCGCCTTTTGTGAGTCTTGCGGCACGATCCCAGCTGAGGTCGGAAAATAGGGCGGGCTGCCGGTGATCAACGGAAATTGCTGACTCGACTCGAGCTCGCGTAGGTCCCCCAAGAGCGGCTGCACGCGTGCCGACAAGCCATTTTCAGCGATATTTGCCAAGAACAGGCGATGACTCACCGCTTGCGCTTCGATCGCCGTCAAGTGCGCTCGATCGCCCAGGCCCCACAGCACCAGTAGCCCGACCGTGCCGATCCCCGTGCCCAAATCCAGATGGCGAGGCACCGCGGGTGAAACCTCGAGTGCGTAGGCGGCAGTCAGCACGTCGTCCACCGAATGACGGTGGCCGCGTGCACGTTGAAAGATGAACCACTCGCCGGTCAGACCGTCGAGCGTGATGCTCTCAGCGAACTCTTGCGCCAAGACGCGGCGCGCCAGCTCGAAATGCGGCGGCGCGGTCCGCGTTTGGTCGACTGGCTCGGTTTCTTCCAACGCTCCGGACTATACGGCCCTCGCTCAACAACCGCAAAGAGTGATGCAGCCCGGAACGCCGCTGCACTGAGCGCGGCACTCCTTCGCGTTGGGACACTTGGCGTTGGAGGAGCTGGAGGTCGGCGAGACGGGCTGGCAACGGCCCTCGGCGATGCCCGCGCATACCCCTTGCGCCGCGCCTTCGGACAACAGCGCCTGGGCGTCGAGACAGCTCGCTGCCTTGCCCATCGAGCACAGCGAATCGCCGCACAAACATTGCAAATCGATGCTGTTGCCCGCGATTCGATAGCCGCAATTGGGAAACTGATCAGGGTCGACACGCACGCGGGGACACGACGAAATACCCAGACAGAGCGCGACGCCAGAGCTTGGGTCGACCCCACAGTTGGTGCCCGTTGCCGAAGCCCCCGCGCTCGCACCCGCGCCAGATGCGCCCGTGCTGCCGGCGGCCGCGCTCGAGTCGGAGTCGCTGCCCGTGCCAATTTGAAGGCAAGACGAGAGCGAAACCAAAAGCAGGATCGAGATCAGGCGGCGCATCGCCCGCGATACTCGACAGCCGGGGCGTGCGGGGCCAACTTTTCGGTTTACGAGTTCGCGGGCGCTGAATCACGCGCGACCGAAAGCGCGACCAGTCCACTAACGACCAAGAGCAAGGACGAGGTCCAGAACGCGGCGCCCGGTAGATCCAGCGATTTCGACGAAATCCCGAACGCGAAAATCTGCGTGAACAAGACTGGCCCGATCATGCCGGTGATGCCCGACATACTCGCGAGCGCCCCTTGCAGGCGCCCCTGCTCGGTCGGTGGCACGCGCCGGCTCATCAAAGCCTTGACCGCGGGGCTCGCCAAACCCCAGATCGCGATCAAGGGGATCCCGGCAAAAAACCAAGCTCCAGTCGGGGCCCAGCCGTACACGCCAAAGCCCGCCGCACCGAACGAAAGGCCCAGCAACAGAGCGTTGCGTTCACCGAGCCGCTTCACCAGCGGCCCCACCAGCAGTGCGGCCACGAGCGTGGTGGCGATGCCCACGCCCGCTAAGCAGAAGCCCACCATGCGCTCGCCCCACTGGTAGCGATAGTCCGCGTAGAGCACGAACACGCTGGGCAAGGAGTCGTGCGCCACGTGGTGAAAGAAGGCGATCAATGCCAAGCCGAGCAGCCGCGGATGCGAACGCAGGAGTGCCAAGGAGCCGAGCGGATTTGCCTTCGACCAGGCGAACGTTGCGCGCTTCTCCGGCGGTAAGGACTCGGGCAAGATGAAAAAGCCGTACAGCGCATTGGCCAGGCTCAAGCCGGCGGCTGCGTAAAACGGCAAACGCAAGCTGACCCCGCCCAGCAAGCCGCCGATCGCCGGCCCAACCACGAAGCCTAAGCCGAACGCCGCACCGAGCATGCCGAATTTCGCGGCGCGCTCTGCTTCGGGGGTCACGTCTGCGATGTACGCCCCCGCAGTGGAGTAGCTGGCCGAAGTGATGCCCGAGATCAGCCGCCCCACGAACAGCCAAGTTAAGCTGGGCGCGAGCGCCATCAGCAAGTAGTCGAGCCCCAGCCCCAGGTTCGACAGCAAAATCACAGGTCGCCGGCCACTGCGATCCGAAATCGCACCCAGTAGCGGCGAGAACACGAACTGCATTGCCGCCCACGAGAAGCCAAACAGCCCCGCGGCGCCGGCGGCCGCCGCCACGTTGCCGTGCTCGAACTCGATGATCAGCTTTGGTAACACCGGAATCATCACGCCCAGGGCCAGCATGTCGAGCGCGACGGTGATGAAGATGAACAGAAACGCAGCGCGTGTAGGTACCGGCGCTGGGCCCGGCGACGCCGCGCGTTCCACGGAAACCACGGGCGTCGAACTCATCGCTCGCCATGCTACACTCGAAGTACCGTGCGAATTGACGTCGGGTCATGGTTTTTGTGGGGGGCGCTCATGGGTTCGGGCTGCACCTCGCAACCCGTCTCCGTGCACGCGCAGGGACCCAGCGCGGGGCAAGCCGCACCAGCGAGCGGGGCGCGTCCAGCGCCACAAAGCCCGGCGGACATCACCGCACGCTCGACCCCTGCGATCGTCACCGTGCGCACGGACGACGGCCTCGGCACTGGCTTCGTGGTCCGCAAGGACGGCTGGATAGCCACCAACTTTCACGTCGTGCGCGGCGCTACGGCGGTGACGGTCGTGTTCTCCGACCACCGCGAGTTCCCGGTGGTCGAGATCATGAACGCCAATCGCTTGCATGATTTGGTGATCCTGCGCATCGAGGCGCGCAATCTGCCCGTGTTGCCGATGGGCGACAGTGACCGAGTCCGACCAGGCGATAGCGTGCTCGCCATCGGCCACCCCCTGGGCCTGGAAGATACGGTCTCCAATGGCCTGATCAGCGCCGTGCGTGAGGTACACGAAGGCCTGCAAGTCTTGCAGATTTCCGCGCCAATCGCGCCCGGTTCGTCCGGCGGGCCGCTATTCAACGATCGCGGGGAAGTGATCGGCGTGGCTACGGCCGTGAGCACCCGCGGACAGAATCTCAATTTCGGTCTCCCGTCGAAGTACGTGACGGAGCTCGTCGAGCATCCGCACCCGATCACGATGGAGCTGTTCGCCGCTGCGATGCTCGCCATCCAACGCCAAGAGGGCCAAGGTCAGCAGCGGTCACGGAACATTCCCCGCCACGAGCTGTCGCTGCTCAAGGGCTGCACGAATGGCCATAAGGAGCTGATCTTCAAAACCCTGCAAGACGCGATCGAGGTCGGCGCTCCGCTCTATAATCGGGGCAAGCTCGCGGCCTGCTATCACATCTACGAGGGCGCTGCCGCGGACCTCGCGCAGCGCCTGCCCCGCAGTTGCGGCGGACCAAAGCAAGCGTTGTCGATCGGTCGACGCCGGGCAGCCAAGTTGAGCGATCCCGGAGAGCAGGCTTGGGCGATGCGTGACAGCTTCGACGGCGTGCTGGAGCTATTGGCACGCTCGAGCCACCGAGACTAGGCACTCTCCCGGTAGCTTGCCTCGCCTCGCTCAGCTGCGATCGAGCGTACCGACGCCAATCCAAGGCTTGTCATTGCTCTGGAAGTGCAGCGTTTTGCCTACGAATTGTGCGCTGAAGTGGTAACCGACGCTGTGCGCATCGTACAAAATCAAAGACAGCATCTCGCCGGACGCGCTCGTCACTTGGTAGCGACCGTTGAAATCCACGCCTGGCCCAAGCGCGCTGAATTGCCCCTGATTGAAGGTCACGATCAGCTGCCCCAGCTCGGCACTGAGCACGGCCTGCAGCGGCAAATCCAGAGGCATGGCTGGCGAAAAACTCTGCAACCGCCACGAGCCGCTCAGTCGTTGATTGGCGCCCTGCACGCTATCGACGGGCGCGCTCGCCCCTGCGCAGGCCGGCAGCAGCGGAGATGCCAGACATAGTCCAGCCAAAACCAGGACTTTCGCAGAGCGGGTTGCCACGCCCAGACGATAAGCGGGCCCCTCCCGACGCGCAATCAGGCAAAAGCCGCGGCGCCAGGCGCGGATTCACGCGGACTCGCTAAAATCGGCCTCGATCGCGGCGTTTGCGGCGTCCTGCAGTGACAGCAGCGCCAAACATTCGGAAAAACTGCCGAGCAGGGGCGCTCGGACCGTGACGAGTTGCCCCGTCGACGGGTGCGTGAAACGCAGGGCGGCCGCGTGCAGGGCCAAGCGGTCGAGCGCGTAGCGCTCACGAAAGAGTCGGTTGTGCTCGCCCTTGCCGTAGCGCACGTCACCGATCAGCGGGCAGGAAACGTGTTTCAAGTGCCGACGGATCTGGTGCAAGCGTCCGGTCTTGGGCCGCGCGACTACCAGCGCGTAGCGCTCGAACGTGCCGATTCGGGAGTATTCGGTCTGCGCCGGCACGCGTTCCTCTCCCGGCGCACGCGGGATCGGATGATCAATCAGACCGTGTTCGGGGGGGTGCCCGCGGGTGAGCGCCAGGTAGCGCTTGTCCATCGAGCGATCGGCGAAACTGCGGTTCAGGATCCGGGCCGCGTCTTCGTTCAGTGCGAACAGAACCGCGCCGCTGGCACCCCGATCCAAACGGTGCAGCGGATAAACGTATCGACCCAGGGCATCACGCGTCACGCGTAACAAGTCGCGCTCATCGTTGGCCCAGCCCCGATGCACGATCATGCCCGACGGCTTGTCGACCACCGCGCACGCATCATCCTGATACAGGATCCTGAGCGGCGCTTCGCCGCACTCGAGGGTCATCGATTGCAACCGCGACACGGATCTGAGTCAGCCATGACACGACAGTCATACTCACTCTGCGGCATACTCCGAGGAGTTAGGGCAATTTTCTGACGATTGGCCCTCTTTACAAATTGGCACGCGGGCTGCAGATAACGGCTGAGAGATGGCAACGGCGTTTCGAATCTTGCTCTGGGTATTGGTGCTGATTGCGCCGGGCGGCATCTTGCTCGCGCCGTTGCTCGCCGCTCATGAGCTGCGCCGCCGTTCAGCCAACCGCGCGTCGAATCCCGAGCTGCTGGGTGCCGGCGAGCCACTTTCTGTCGCCGCTGTAGCGTCCGCGCGTTAGCCCAGAGCTGACGCAGCGCGCAGCTTGCTGAAAAAAGACTTCAGGCGCGCGGCCCCTTCTTCGGCGAGCACGCCAGGCGTGACCTCGAAACGGTGATTGAGCCGCAAATCGCGGCCAATCTCGAAGAGCGAATGGACTGCGCCTGCCTTCGGGTCGGTCGCCCCGTACACCACGCGGCCGACCCGCGAGTTGACCAATGCGCCGGCGCACATCGGACATGGCTCGAGCGTCACGAACACCGTAGCTCGTTCTAGGCGCCAATGCCCGAGCTTGGCCGCTGCAGCGCGCAGCGCGAGCAGCTCGGCGTGGGCCGTGGGATCCGCTCGCTCTTCGCGTCGGTTGTGATCGCGTGACAGCTCCACGCCCTGAGCATCGACCACGATACAACCCACGGGCACATCGCCGTGCAGTGGAGCTTGATCGGCCTCGTGCAGCGCCTGGAGCATCCAATACCGGTCACGTTCGTGCGTTGGATCGGACGACTCAGCATGCAGAGAAATCGGGTCGTCGCTCACGGGCCGGACTCTGACATGCGTCCCTGACTAGGGCGAGAGCTCACTCGGAGTGTCGCTCCCGTCTTCGGGCGCTGCCCCCAAGCCGGGCCCACCACCCGAGTCAGCGACGTGAAAGACCACCTGCTCGGCCAGCCCGATCGCGAGCTGCTCGTCGCTGATTTGGCCGATCTTTTTGGCGATCCGCATCAGACGCTGCAAGTAATTGGTCCAAGCCGGGCTCACCTTGCCGTCCGGGCGAAAGTGCTGACGCTCTGGATTTGGCAGGATCGAGGCGATGTACAAGGCTTGGCCCAGTGACAGGTCACTCGGCCGCTTGGCGAAATAGTACTGCGCGGCGGGTCCGATGCCGTACACGCCGGGGGCGTATTCGATCACGTTCAAGTACAGCTCGAGCAGCTCACGCTTGCTCAGCTCCTGCTCGAGTAGCTGGGTGAGCACTGCCTCCTGCAGCTTCCGCCCCAGGGTCTTTTCCTTGCGCAAGTACAGGTTCTTTGCGAGTTGCATGCTGATGGTGCTGGCACCGCGCGCGAACCGGCCCTTGATCAGGTTGTCCTTGACGGAGTTCTGAATGGCCTCGAAGTCGAAGCCGCGGTGGGACGGGAAATGACCGTCCTCGCAGACCTGGACCGCCGTTTCCATGAAGGGCGAAATCGCGTCCATTGGCACCCAATCCGGGGATCCTGGACCGCTTTGGATCTCGATAGGCTGCTTGTTTGCGCCTCTGACCTCGCGCTGCCAGAGGCTCGCAAAGCGCCGCGGGTTCAGCTCGGGAGGCACCTGCTCGATGTGACAATCGTTGGCAACGTTCAGGCGAACGCGAGTCTCGCTCGGATGCTCTGAGTCGAAGTCGAGCTGCGCGGTCACGCCAAAGGTTCCGGTCATGCGCAACGCTGAAATCAAAGGTGCCAAGCCTCGCGGTGTGGCATCCAGGAAGGCTTGGCAAGACGCCAAGGGCACCCCGCCCGACCAATGGGTCTGCACGGTGTTCTGCCCACGGTACAGGCTGCCGCTCCCTCGGACCCGCACATCGCCCAGGGAAACCTCGCCGTCCTCCAACTGCAATCGGGCGCCGTCCAGCGTGGTCGTGCCATCGGCACGAAATGCCAGGTGGATCCCGCTGAGTGGGGTGGGCGACAGCTCGGCACGTTGCAGCGCCACGTTATCCAGCGCGCCGCTACCCTTGAATGCCAAGAGCCCGCCGTCTGCAGCCAAAGTTACGTCTCCTGTCGCCTGCAGGGTGGCCAAATGCACGCCAATCAAGCCAAAGTCGTGCTCGCGCACGCCCAAACTGCGAAGGCTTACCGGACCGCCCCGCAGACGCGCCTGCACCTCACCGCGCTCAATCGGCAACGTCAACTTGAACTCCAGGGGAGTACCGGACGCCTCCGCCTTGGGCGTGAGCGACAGCTCCACCTGCGCTCCGAGCCGCGCGGCGCGCAGCGTGCTCGGACCGAAGTTCAAGGTGTCGCCGCCCTGACTGAAGTGCAGACTTACACCCTCCAGGTTCAAGCCCGCGCCATCGGGCAAGGAGCGCGCAGCAAAGGACGAGAGCTCGGCGAAGGCAGCGCGCAACTTGGCGCCACGCAACGGGTCGGGCTGAAAAGAGCCCGCCTTCTGCCCGCGAACGCCAGGGGGCGGCGGCGGGCCAGCGCCGGAGAACAGGATGCCGACGTCGAGCCCATCCGCCTCGAGGTTTTCCAGTTGGCGCGGAGCGCCGCGACCCGCGCTGCGCACCAGCGTAGCTCGCGGTCGACGTGCATCGAGTGCCAGGCCCGAGGCACGCAGGTGTGCCAAGTCCATCGCGATCCTCTCGCGGGCGCCGTCACGCTGATAGCTGAGCCCCCAAATGCGCTGAGGCGGCTCGTGCGCGCGCGCGCGCCACACCGCGTCAACACCGTCCGCCGAGTAGCGCCGCTCCGACACAGCTCCGTCTGCCTCGGGCTGCGCGCCACCGCGGTAGGCCGCCCATTGTCGCTGCAGCTCGTCGGCCTCCCCCGTCAGCTCGATGCGAGCGCCGTGCACGGCCACGCTCGCCACGTTCAGGTACCAGCCAAACCCGAGACGCGCGGCGGCGATATGGACCGTCACAGCGGGCAATTGCGGCACGCGCAGCGCGATCCCGCGCAGCCAAATGCCGCCCAGCCCTGCTCGCACCTGGCCAATTTCCAGCTGGATCCCGCGTCGTTCAGCGAGAGCTGCGGCGCGCGCTCGCACCATTGGGCCGAAGCCCAGTGCCCCGGCGCCCAGAAGCGCGCTGGCTAGGGCCAGCGTTGCGAACACCTTCGTTCGTCGCGGCAGGTCCGCGAACACGCTCATTCGAGACTTTCGAGCGCCGCCTGTGCAGGACGTTGAACGCGCAGATCGTCTCGTCGAGCACCGCGCAGACGCTCGACCAGAGCCTCCATCGCGGCCAAGCGAGTTCCAGTGCGTCCTGCAGCCCAGGGGACGTGCGGCGTGGTGCCCAACGCCGTCAAATAGTCACCGAGCTGCCCGACGCGCCGCCCAACCGCGTGAATCGCGGCCTCACGCAAATCCAGACGCGGCGGCATCGCGATGCCCTCTGCTCGCAGCAGTTCGGAAGCGTAAAACCCCCAACTGGCGAGTACGTCGTCCGCTCGCATGAACGCGTTGAGCCGACGCGCAAAGTCAGCACGAGACTCGCCGCCCAAGATCCGCCCGGCCACGAGTCGGCTATGCGCCTCGAAGGAAGGCGCGAGCGGTCCACTGGGCGCGACATAGGCCTCGAGGCGCTCACCAGTGGCCGGCCGCACCACCGCCCAATGCACGACCTCCGGCAAATGGGTCCCCGGGCTGCCGTAAGGCCAAGCGTTTGCCTCGCCGTAGCCAATCAACAGCGCCTCCGGTCGTTCGCTGAGTGCGGGCGCGACCAAGGGCCGAAGCCTCGGCTCAGCCGACCGCCGATGGCGGGGACGATGCTCGCGACTCACGAAATCCAGCTGCGTCTCGACCATCGTATCGAACGGCTTGAGCAACTCCGGAAAGCCGCCGGGCCGACGTTCGAGCAGTGACAGAGCGGCCTCGAGCGCCTCGATCGTCGACAAACAATGCGCGGCCGGCTCACGCCGGATGCGGTAGCGACTCTCCTCTGAGGGAGCGAGCCCGTAACGCGGCAGGGTCTGCAAAAAAGGATTGAGCTTGAACAGCTTCGACGCCTGCCACCAGGTGCCGTCGATCACGACCAGCGTGACCGGCCCGGGCGGCGCCTCCAAAGCCAGGTCCTTCGCGTCCTCGCTCGGATAGAGCAGCACGGCCGGCGCCGCGGGATCACTCAGAGCCGCTGACAATGCACGGTCCCGGGCAAAGTCGAGTCCGACATGGAGCGTGGAGTTCGACAAAGCCAGCTCCGCAATCCGAGCCGTGTTGATGGGCACGTCGCTCTCGCGCGGATGCTGCAAAATCACGACTCGGGTCTGCGTCTCAATCGGCTGCACTGCGGCGCAGTAACAAACGCGCATCGGCCGCCGACACTCCCAACACATCTCTCGCGACTCGAGCACGGCGCGAACATGGATCGGGCCGCGCGCCATTGCACTCAAAGACTCACATCTCCTGGCGTCTCTCAGCTTTACCGGAGAGCGGCCAGGCCGACCAGCCGCCCTGTTTTTGAGATAAAAAGAACCCTGACGATTGCTCGTCAGGGTATCTTCAACAATTAGCCCGGCAGCGTCCTACTCTCCCACAAGGTTGCCCTTGCAGTACCATCGGCTCCAAAGAGCTTGACTT
>DATEPG010000158.1:0-10696 GCA_035273265.1 Polyangiaceae bacterium | reverse complement strand
TCCGGTGCGCATGCACGGCGCGATGCTACTGTCGTTCTTCGGCGATCCGCGAGCCAAGGACGCGATTTTGGAATTGCGCGAGGCGCTGCGCGAAGACGAAGCGCCGTACCTGGAACGACTGCTGCAGGCGGTTTCTCCGCTCCGCGTGTGCGCGCTCAAGGTGAGCGAATACGGAGATTCACGCAGCGCCTCGGCCTGTGTTTTCAACGCCAGCAAAGAACCGCAACGAGATCTCGGCCTACGGCTGCGCGCGCTCGATGGCGGCACGTTGACGGAGAACCCTTCGGGCGCGCCCCCGACCGTGCTCGCCGAGACGACCGTGCCAGTGCCTGGGACGCTGGCACCGGATACGGGCACGCGGATCACCACGGATTTCGCGCTTTCGGGCGTGAAGCCTGCTGGGTTCGAGGCGTTCGCGGATCGGATCGATCTCTTGCCACGCTAGCGGCCCGAGAACGCAACTAAAGCTCGGTCTTGGCGGCAGGCAGGGCGATGTTTGCTGCCTGAAACATCTGTGTCAGCCCCGGTTTGTCGTTGGCTTTGGCGAGCGCCTCCTCGGGAGCGACCAAGCCGTCTTTGACCAACTTGAACAAGCTGTCGTTCATCAAGGCCATGCCCAGCTTGCGGCCGGTCTGCATGATCGACGGGATCTGGAAGATTTTCTGTTCGCGGATCAGGTTCGAGATCGAGGGCACGCCGAACATGATTTCCCAAGCCGCCGCGCGGCCGCCGCCGATCTTCTTGCACAGCATTTGGGCCATCACGCCCTTCAAGCTGTTGGCGAGCATGACGCGGATCTGAGCCTGCTGCTCCGGTGGATACTGATCGATGATGCGGTCGATGGTGGCGGGGGCAGACGAGGTATGCAACGTCCCGAACACCAAGTGGCCAGTCTCCGCGGTTTCGAGCGCGATGGCGATGGTCTCTAGATCGCGCATTTCGCCCAGGAGCACGATGTCCGGATCCTCACGCAAGGCGGCGCGCAGGGCCTTCTTGAAGGAGTCCGTGTGCTCACCCACTTGGCGCTGATTGATCAGGCATTTTTTGTTGGGGTGCACGAACTCCACCGGATCTTCGATGGTGATGATGTGATCGCTACGGACGCGATTGATGTAGTCGATCAGCGCGGCCAACGTCGTGCTCTTGCCGGAGCCCGTCGGGCCCGTGACTAGCACCAAGCCCTTGGGCAGATGGCAGAGCGAGAGCACTTCTTTTGGAATGCCGAGCTCCTCGACCGACAGGATCTTGCTGGGGATGACCCGAAAAACAGCGCCGATGCCCTTCAAATCAACGAACAAATTGGCGCGGAAGCGGCAGATCCCTGGCAGCTCGTAGGCGAAATCACTGTCGTGCGTGCGCGCGAACTCCTCTTTGTTTCGCGGCGGCACGATCGGCATGATCATGCGCTCCATGCTCTCTTGAGTGAGCGGCGGGAAGCCGGACAAGGCCTCCATTTCGCCGTCCTTGCGGATCATCGGCGGCGCGCTGACCGACATGTGTAGATCGGAGCCCTTGTGCTCGACCAGCTTCTTCAATAGGCGATCGATCTCGCCAGTCGGTCCGGCGCTGCTGACGGCCGGCATGCTGGAGCGACTCTCGGTGATCGGCGGGCGACTGGGCAGGGCCGGCGCGCGATCGATGTCCACTTCGACGATCTGCGCGGACGACGGCGAGCCCATGCCGTAGGCAGGCAGAGGGGGCGCTGGGCGCGGGATACCGCGTTGACCGTTCAGGTCACATTTGTCGAGGAAAAAATGGGCGGAGAGCTGGCCGGCCTTTACGTCCGCGCGGACGCGCGCGAGACCTTTGTCCTCCAGCGGAAATTCCCACTCCGCGTAGCCAGAGCTCAAACTACGGCGAGCCTCCGGAGTCAGTACCGGATCGAGCATCGCCTGAACGCGATCGCTGGTCTGCGCTTCTCCGCGCACTTCGCTCGCACCCTGAGGAGTGACGACGACCGTGCGCCTTCCGGGAATCAACCGCACTTCACTGCCGCCCACGGACAGCGTTCGCTTCAACAGGTCGATGATTGGTGACGCCATGGCCAGCCTGAAACGATGCCGAGTCCTACTCCGCTTGGCAAGACGGAACGATTGGCCGATACTTAAGGGCCGCTCAGGGGCCGCTCAGGGCCGGCGGACGGCATCAGCCCGCGCTTCAGCCGTGAATGTAGACGACGGTCCCGCGCTCTTTGTTGACCACGCCGTGCCAGTCAGCCGGAACGGTCGGGTCGGTCCATTCGAACAGCCAGGCGGCGTCGTCTGCGGCCAGGTTCACGCAGCCGTGGCTGCGCACTTTGCCGAATTCATCGTGCCAGTAGGTGCCGTGTAGCGCGTAGCCCTTGTGGAAGTACTGCACGAAAGGCACGTCACGCAGGTTGAAGGAGTCGCTCTTGTCCTCGTCGCCGTCCATGGTCGAGCTGACCTCCTTTTGGTAGATCATGAAGGTGCCGCGCACCGTAGAAAGCGTGCTCTCGGGGTCCCCCATGCCGGCGCGGCCAGTGCTGACCAACGTGGCATAGACCGGTCGCGTGCCGAGATAGGCTACCAGGGTTTGTTGCCGAATCGAGATGTCGAGCCACTTGCGATCGCCGGTGGCAAAGCTCGGGTAAGAATCGCGTGCGGGCAGGATACGCAGGCTCGCCTCGGGCGCGAAAGTCCCATCGCGCATCTCGATCAAGCCGCCCGTGCGCCGCTTACCGTTCAAGATCTTGAGCCCCTCGCGGTAGGCGAAAGAGCCGCGTGCGATCGGGTTGCCAGCTGCGTCGGACCCGTACTTCGGCACGGAACGATCCTTGACGAAGGCGACCGGCAGGGTTTCACCTTCCAGCAATTCGACGCCGTGGAACTCGCTGGGTTCGACCAACTTGACCCGGTCGAGCGCGATCACATCGAGCTCGCTGGTCAGGCCGAAGGCGCGCTCCTGCCAAAGGAACGTTTTGGCGATGGCGAAGCCGCTGTCGGCGCTGGCGGGGCCGGCATGGGCCAGGTAGCGCAGGGTGGTCTTCACGCCGTAGGGCTTCTCGAGCTTCTGACCCTGCGCCAAAAAATCCGGCGGGTCGCCCAGTTCGAACAATTTCCCGAGTTTGCCGAAGGCGCGCATCCGCTCGCGAAAGTTGGCGGCGCGCTGGCTGACATCCATGCCTTCGGACTCGTTCATCTGCGTTTTGCTCGGCAGCTTGAAATAGAGCAGCGGCGGCGTCTCGTTGGACAAGGCATACAAATAGGGCGCGCCATGTCCGCGGATAGGGCGATTCACCGAAGCGACTGCCACCGGCTCACTGAGGTTGAGTGAGGCGCCGAGGCCGAGGCAGACGAAGCCGCGCGGATTCACGCGGTACCAACCGCCGTCGCAGCCGTCATTGACGATCGCCGGCCCACGGGCGTCGACCCGCGCGCCTACTCGCAAATAGCCGTAGCGTGTGCGCTGCTTGCCAACGTCGGTGTAAATCCAGGTGCGCCAAGCGACGCTGGTGATTTGGGTGCCGTCGGGCGTGAACGGCAGGTTGTCGTCCGAGGAGCCGGGCGTTGGGCCGTTCGCGTTGCTCCGGCCCGGGCCGGTCTTCGCCACGGCGACAGTGCCGGCGGGTACCGCGCTCGCGCCGATCACCGTGCCGTCCGCGCGCAACTCCGTTACGGCCGTGCGGGCCGACGGCTCGAGCGCCGCGCCCGGTGGTTCCAGGCGTTTTCCGCAGCCGAGCACGACCAACGCCAACGATAAAACGGCCGTCCGCGTCATTGTCCTCTCACCAGAGGCTCGGGCCTACCACGAATTCGTGGCGACACGCACACCGGAAGGAGGCATGCTCCCCAAGTGCGGATTCCGAGCGGCTTGTGGAAGCTCACCAAAGAAGTGGCTCGACACGTACTCCGTCGGCCTGTGATCGGCATTGCGGCCTTGGCGCGTACGCCCGACGGTCGCATCGTGCTGATTCGCCGCTCGGATTCGGGCCAATGGGCGATGCCCGGTGGCACGCTCGAGTGGGGCGAGACCCTGCGCAGTGCGCTCGATCGCGAACTGCGTGAAGAAATTGGAACCCGCTTGGTATCGATGGGCGAGCTACTCGGCGTGTACTCTCGGCCCGATCGGGACCCGCGCTTTCACGCGGTCACGCTGATCGTCGAGGCCACGGTAGCCCCGCCTTCGCACCCGCCGGACAATCCGCTCGAGATCTTGGAGGTGCGTGCCTTCGCCGAGGCTGACCTGCCGAACGTCCTTTCGCACGGCATGACCGAGATGCTGAGCAATGCGCGACTGGGGCAGCGCTACTGGGAGTGATGACCCATTTGCCCGGCGCGCCTTCTGCCCCGCAAGAAGTCGTCGAAGTCATCGACGAAGAGCGGATTGTCGCGCGCGGTACCGCGCAGGTGAATTGGTTCGTGCGCCTGAACGACGCCTGGGTGCATGTGTCGGCCTGGCCGGGCGCACGCTCGGAGCGGCTCAACGCGGGGGCGGGGACGGTTTGGCAATCTCGCACCGAGATCGACGTGCCGCGGGGCGCGCGTTTGATGCGGGTGGAATCACGCCCGAGCGGCTACGCGCGCGAAAGTCCGCTCGAATATCTCACGCGCGGCGCACCCAGCAAGAGCCGCAAACTGCGTCGCAATTACTATTTCGTGGGCCGGCAGGGTGATTTGATCGCCACGCCCGACGGACCCGAATAGCCGAGCCAGGGCCGAGCGCGGAATTCGGGTGGGGGCGCCCGCCCGCCATGGCATCGCGCGATTCCCGTTAAGATTTGGCGGTTTCCGCGGCAATGTGACGATTTATTTGGGGTTTGGAAAGCGCGAGGACCCCCCCTTTAGCCCCCACTGCGACGGCCGTTAACAAGGCCATGGTCGTGTCGCTGACGCAAGCCGAGTCGGCGCAACCCTCGGGAGCTCCCCCTAGTAGCGCCCCGCGGGATGCGTCATCATCGGTCATGCTCGCTAGCACCGGGGCAGGAGAACCAGCGTCTGGCGAGCGCTCCGACGGGACCTTCAAAGCGTCAGTGCTCGTCGTCGATGACGATCCAGACGTGCTGCGCGGCGTGGTGCGCTTGTTGCGCAGTCAGGGCTACAGTGTCACCTCCACGATGAACGGCGCGGAAGCCGCGCGCTTCGTGCATGGTCGTTCTTTCGACGTGATCGTCAGTGACATCAAGATGCCGGGGATGGACGGCATTCAGCTGCTACGCGAAGTACGCGAGCACGATCTGCACGTTCCGGTCGTACTCGTCACTGGCGAACCTGCCGTGAGCACCGCGGTGCAGGCGCTCGAGTACGGTGCCTTTCACTACCTGACCAAGCCGGTCGACACCGAAGCTCTCGGGCGCGCAGTCGCCAAGGCCGTGAGCATGCACCGCATGGCGCGGGTCAAGCAGCAGGCAGCCGAGCTGCTCGGCCACGCTGGCGCCCTGGGCGCCGATCGCGCGGGTCTCGAAGCAAGCTTCGATCGCGCGATGCAATCGCTCTGGATGGCGTACCATCCGATCGTCGATTATCGGCGCAAGGCGATCTACGGCTACGAAGCGCTGCTACGCAGCAACGAGCCCAGTTTACCGCACCCGGGCGCGGTGCTCGACGCCGCCACTCGGCTCGGGCGCTTGGACGCCTTGGGTCGCTCGATTCGCGATTTGGCCGCCGCGCCGATGACCGATGGCGGCAGCGAAATGCTGTTCGTGAATTTGCACGTGACCGACTTGGTCGATCCGTGGCTGAGCGCGCCGGATTCGCCGCTCTCGAAAATCGCAAATCGCGTGGTGCTGGAAGTCACCGAGCGTTCGTCGCTCGACGAGGTCAAGGACGTACGGGCGCGCGTCGCGGCGTTGCGCGAGATGGGCTTTCGGATCGCGGTCGACGATCTCGGCGCAGGCTATGCGGGGCTGACCAGTTTCACCTTGCTCGAGCCCGAGATCGTGAAGCTCGATATGTCGCTGGTGCGCGACGTGCACCGAAACTCGACCAAGCAAAAGGTGATTCGCTCCATGACTGCGCTCTCGCAGGACATGGGCATGACCGTGGTTGCCGAGGGCGTCGAGACGGCCGAAGAGCGCGACACGCTGATTGAACTCGACTGCGACCTGCTACAAGGCTTCCTATTTGCGCGTCCCGGACGGCCCTTCCCTGAGGTCCAATGGTGAAGTCTGCCGGCTTTTATCCGAGCGACAAGCCCGATCCGGTGACGCCGCGCCCGGCCAATGCAGGCGTGCCCTCCGCGCCGCGCATGCGGCTGACCTCGATCGCCGAAGACGGCGAAGGCAGCCCGTTTCAGGAGGAGCGCACGCTGGACATTTCGCTCCGCAGCGGTGATTTCGGTGTCGGACCGACGATCCAACCGTTGCTCCGCGACCGAGCCATGCTGCTGCGCATGGATGGCGTTGGCGCCGGGCAGGTGCTGAGCGTGGCGCAGACGCCCTTCACCATGGGCCGGCATGCCACCAACCAGCTACCGATCGACGACGACAGCATCAGCCGTTTCCATGCGCGCTTCGTGTGCGAAGGCGGTAAATACTTCGTGGAGGATCTGGACTCCCGCAACGGCACGTTCCTGCAGGGTAAGCGGGTGACGCGCGCCGAAATCAAGGACGACGACTGGATACAGCTCGGTGCACGCGTCGCGTTTCGATTCACACTCACGGATTCGCGCCAAGAGGGCCTGTTGCGCAAGCTGTACGAGTCGAGCACGCGCGACGCGCTGACCGGCGCGTACAACCGGAGGCACTTCGAAGATCGCCTGCGCGCCGAGATTGCATTCGCGGTACGCCACGCCACCGACTGCGCGCTGATCTTACTCGACCTCGACCACTTCAAGCGCGTCAACGATACGTATGGCCACCCGGCCGGGGACGAAATCCTGCGCCACCTGGGGGGCATTGCCAACCGCGCGTTGCGCACCGAAGACGTATTCGCGCGCTTCGGTGGCGAAGAATTCGCGGTCATTCTGCGGGGCGCCTCCACGCGCGGCGCAGGAAGGCTCGCTGAGCGCCTGCGCGAGGCCCTCAGCCAACAGCACGCGGTCTACGATGGCCAGGAAATTCCCGTCACTCTGAGCGCCGGCTGCGCGGCCCTGAGCTGTTGCGCGGCCCCCGCAGCCGATGAGGTCATCGCCATCGCCGACCGACGCCTGTACGTGGCCAAGCAGGCTGGGCGTAACCGGGTAGTCGCGAGCGACTGACTCTGCTACGTCTGCCTCCAATTATCCCGGAGGCATAGCGTGGCGATCGATCTCGAAATACTGAAGTCCGAGCGCGACAAGCTCAAAGACAGCTTACGTGAGGTCGAGGGCGAGCTGCGAAAGCTCGAAGCTCAGCTCAAGGTCTTGCGCCAGCGCGAGATTCAAACCAAGCGCGAGATCGAGGCGGTGTCGACGCTGATCGACATCAAGGACTCACGCGAACCAAAGGCCGAGCCCAAGGCCGACTAGGCGCGACCCAGACTAGCGGGCGCGCGCGCTCAGAGCTTGGTTCGGCCGAGCTCGAGCACGCGCGCGAACTCGGCCGGCGTGGCCGGAATGACCGAGATACGCGCCTTGCGCACCAGCGCAAACGTCGCCAGTTGTTTGTCTGCTTTGACCTGAGCCAAGGTCACGGGCTCGCTGAGCGCCTTCTTTGGCGTGAGTTCGACCGCTGACCAGTCGCCTTCGGTCGCGGTCGGATCGGGGTACGCTTCTTTGGCCACGGAGGCGATGCCCACCACCTCTTTGCCTTCACTCGAATGGTAGAAGAGCACCAGATCGCCCTTCTTCATCGCACGCAGGTTGTTACGTGCTTCGAAGTTGCGCACGCCGTCCCAGACCGCCTTCTTGTCGTTGACGAACTTTTGCCAGGAGTATTTGAACGGTTCGCTTTTTACGAGCCAATGAGACGTGGCCATGCTTGCTTACTCCGCCGCTGCAGCGTTGGGCCGGGTCGCTCCCGGGCCGAGTAGCCGCGCCAGCTCGGCTTTATCCACGCTTTCGTGCTCGAGCAAGTACTGAACCAGGGCGTCCATCTCGGCCCGGCGTTCGCGTAAAACGCTTTCGGCGCCGAGCTGCGCCGTGTTCAAGATGCGCCGCGTCTCCTCTTCGATCTGATGCACGGTGGCGTCGCTGGTGCCGCCTTCGGTGGCCAGCATCTGACCCAGAAAGGGGTGCTCGGTGCGATGCTCGTGATACACCGGACCGATCGCGTCGCTCATGCCCCAGTGCGCGACCATCTTGAAGGCGAGCTCGGTCGCGCGCTTCAAGTCGTTTTCGGCACCGGACGACACATCCCCGAGCAGCACGCGCTCGGCGGCGTAGCCACCTAGCATCACGTGCAAGCGGTCGAGCGCCTGTGGGCGAGTCAGTAGGTGTTGTTCGCCGCCGGGGGCCGATTGCGTGACGCCGAGCGCCATCCCGCGCGGGATAATCGTGACTCGCTCCGGCGGCTCCGCGTTGGGCGCAAAGTGCGCGACCACGGTGTGCCCGGACTCGTGTACGGCCACACGTTGTTTCTCGAAGCGATCGAGCTTCGTCTCGCGTGGATCGCCGAGCACGATCTTGTCGAAGGCCGCGTGAAAGTCAGCGTCTTCGATGGCTTCTGCGCCGCGGCGGGTGGCAGAAAGCGCGGCTTCATTGACCAAGTTGGCCAGATCTGCCCCGGAAAATCCGGGCGTATTGGCGGCTTGCGCTTGCAGATCGACGTTCGCCGCAAGCGGCTTGTCGCGCGTGTGCACGCCCAAGATGGCACGCCGAGCGGCCAGCTCGGGCCGGTCGATCATCACCCGGCGATCGAAACGACCGGGACGAAGCAGCGCTGCGTCGAGCACATCCGGGCGGTTCGTCGCAGCCAGGATGATCGTCAGATCATTGCGACTGAAGCCGTCCATCTCGGACAATAGCTGATTCAAGGTTTGCTCGCGCTCGTCGTGACCGCCGCCCATGCCCGTGCCCCGCGATCGGCCCACCGCGTCGATCTCGTCGATGAAGATGATCGCTGGCGCCACCTTGCGCGCCTCTTCGAACAGTTCACGGACTCGTGAAGCGCCGACGCCCACGAACAGCTCGATGAACTCCGAGCCATTGATGGAAAAGAACGGCACCCCTGCTTCACCCGCGACCGCGCGAGCGAGCAGCGTCTTGCCCGTGCCGGGTGGGCCAACTAGCAACACCCCGCGCGGTACCTTGCCGCCCAAGCGCCGGAAGCGGGTGGGCTCCCTCAAGAAATCGACGATCTCGCGCAGATCTTGTTTGGGCGTTTTGAGGCCCGCCACGTCGTCGAACTTCACGCTGACTTCCGCTTCCTTTTCGAAGCGCCGCGAGCGGCCTTTGAGCATATTTCCAAGTGGCCCGCCGGGTCCCATCATGGTCTGAGCCCGCCGAGACAGGAAAATCCACAGGCCGGCGATCAACAAAAAGGGCAATACCGCGCTCAACAGCTGAATCGCTCGCGGTGGCTCTTCGCTTTGGACCTCGACCTTGACGCCTTTTTCGCGCAACAGCGGCAGCAGATCGCGATCTTCTTGCGCGGGCACCATGCTGTGAAAGGTGCTGAGCTTGTGGCCCTCCACTTCAGTCGGGGCCTTGAATTTGCCGCGCACGTTCAGGCCACGCAGCGTTACCGATTCTACCTTTTGGTCGGCCACCTGCTGGTAGAAGCTGGTGTAGGCAATGACGGGCTGTGGATCTGCGTCCGCCGCGTAGTGCTTGTACAAGGCAAAGCCGGCCAGCATCAGCCCCAGCATGATCCAGCCGGTGTATCCCGTGCGTTCAGGCGGGGCGGACGGGGGCAAGCTCGAACGCGGTTCAGCAGGAGGCGGGCGGCTCGCGGCGGATTTCGGCATCGGTTCTAGAGAGAAGTTAGTGATGCGAGAGCGCTTTGTCGAAGCCCCAACCCGGGACTGCTCATTGCAGGCGTATTTCGGCCCGTTCGCCGGAGATCCGTCTGGGCTGCTCGAGCCCGGAGCCGACAGCTGGCCGATGCGAAGGCGAGTGAAAGCCGGCCGGCGCGCCGCCGCTCGACGCCAGGGCGGACCCGCGCTACCGTGCTTCCTTTCGTACAAAAAGACATGACGTCGGCGCCGGCCATTACC
Source organism: Polyangiaceae bacterium (assembly GCA_035273265.1). Classification (GTDB taxonomy): domain Bacteria; phylum Myxococcota_A; class Polyangia; order Polyangiales; family Polyangiaceae; genus PMG-095. The sequence continues at coordinate 665 of DATEPG010000158.1, read as the reverse complement.
GATGAAGAGGCCCATCCGCTCATCGGCCAGACCCTACGGGGGACCTATCGGATCCTCACCGTACTGGACCAGGGTGGAATGGGCTTGGTGTTCGAGGCCGAGCACACGCGCCTGCGGCGTCGAGTCGCGGTCAAGGTACTCGCGCGGCACCTGATCAGCGACGCGCAAGCGCTGGCGCGCTTCAATCGAGAAGCCGAGATCATCAGCCAGCTCGAGCACCCGCACATCGTTCAGATCCTGGACTTCGACACGACCGAGCAGGGTGAGCCGTACATCGTGATGGAGCTGCTCAAGGGTGAGAGCTTGTCCGAGCGTCTCGAGCGTGAAGGCTGCTTGCCGATCGCGGACAGCGCACGCATCGTCTATCAGGTCGCGTCGGGCTTGTTCGCAGCCCACCAAGCCTCGATCGTTCATCGTGATTTGAAGCCCGCCAATATCTTTTTGATGACCATGCCCGGCCAGGGGCAGGTGGTGAAGCTCCTGGACTTCGGCATCTCCAAGCGCATGGGCGTGGGCCGCAGCTTGACCGGTGAGTTCGACGTCCTCGGTACGCCGGATTACATGGCGCCCGAGCAAGCCCTAGGCAAGACCGCCAGCCTCGACCATCGCGGTGACCAATACGCGTTGTCGGTGATCGCCTTCGAGATGCTGTCCGGCCAGACGCC
>DATEPG010000157.1:0-30684 GCA_035273265.1 Polyangiaceae bacterium | reverse complement strand
ACCCGCGCCTGCCGCGCCGATCGCGGCAACGCCCGCACCCGCGCCTACCGCACCGATCGCGGCAACGCCCGCACCCGCGCCTACCGCACCGATCGCGGCAACGCCCGCACCCGCACCCGCGCCCGCAGCTCAGGCAGCGACGCCCGCACCCGTCGCGAAACCCCAAGCAGAATCGCCGGTCGCAGCAGCCAAGCCTTTCAGTGCACCCAAGGCAGCGACCGCAGCTGAGCCGAAGGCGGCGGCGGTTCCCACGGCCGCTGAACCGAAGCTCACTCCGGCAGCCGCCGCGCCCAAAGCTGCTGCGGCCCCGATTGCTGCGCGAGCGGCATTCGGTTCAGCACCGAAGTTGAGCGCCGATCCGGTGGCGCCAAAAGCGGCCTCCGCTGCAGCGCAGCCCAAAGCGACCCCACCCGCAGCGACGGCGACTGCGGCACCCAGGGCTGCTGCAGGTTCAGCGCCCAAGGCAAGCGCCGATGCGCCGCTGCCCAAGACACCGGTTGCTAGCACGGTCGCGAAAGTCGGCGCGACCGTAGCGACTGCGCCCAAGACCTTGGCAGGCTTGGCCACTGCAAAGACGCCCACCGGACCCACCGGCGCGACCAAAGCAACTGGCCCGACGACTGCGGCGAAGCTGCCACCCGTTGCAGCGCCAGTCGTTTCAGCAGCGCCGATCGCCGTGCCTCCGCCAGCGGCCGCTCCACCACCCCCCGTGCCGGCGGTCGTCGCTCCGCCGCCTGCTGCACCCGCACCCGCGCCCGCTACCGAAGCGCTTTGGGCGGTGGACTATCCCGATGGCCTCGATCGTGAGCTGACGCTGGCGGAGATCGAGAGAGAGGTCATCGCCGGCAAGATCAGCTTCGACACGCTGGTTTGGCGTGAAGGGATGGACGAGTGGCTCGAGCTCGGACAGGTGCCGGAACTGCAGTCGATCGAACCGCCCACCCGCATCGTGCTGGCACCGACCGCGGCGATGGCGCCGGCAATGCCGCCCGTAGCTCCGGCCCGAGCCAAGGCAGCTTCGGCTCCGTTGGTCGATCCGAAGCCGGTCGAGCTGCCGCGGGAAGCGATCAGCAGTCCCGGCGCGCCGTCGATCCCGCGGGCGCCCACGATGGCCGGCATCGGACGGCCGCCCACGCCGCCGGCCGCGCTCCCGTTCGAAATGCCCGCGCCCGCCGCAGCCTCTTCTCCGGGTGCAGCAGCTCCGGGTGCAGCAGCGTTTCCCGGCGCGCCACCGTTTACGGCCGCGCCACCGTTTACGGCCGCGCCCGCGTTCCCGGCCGCCCCAGCGGCCCCAGTGATGGTGCCTGCTCCGGCGATCGCGGCGCCGTTCGTGGCCCCGGCGGCCGCGTTCCCAGGACCGAAGACGTTACCTGTGGGCGCAACCTCACCTGCCGCGGGCGTGCCCGATTGGCCGGAAGAGAGGAAGAACCGCGTGCCCTTGATCATCGGCGGGATCGTGCTGCTAATGGCGATTGGCGGCGGACTGTTCGCGCTCAAGAGCGCGGCCGACGACCAATTGCCGCCGCCTCCGGCGATCAGCGCGTTGCCCGCGGTGACACCGCCGGCAACGCATACTGCCGCACCCACCGCCGAGGTCCCGCCGAGCCCCTCTGAAGCTGCGCCCGCTACCGCTGCTCGATCCGCGATCGCTCCACCAGGTGCGCCCAGCACCACCCCGAATGCTGGCTTCGCCGAACTCTTTGCAAGCGGCGCGCGCGTGGCCGACGACAAGAAGGGAGACGCTGGCCAAGCTCAGCGCTTCGATCCGAATGCGGCCAAAGCGGCGCTAACGGCGGCCGCATTCGAGACAGCGAAATGCCGCGAAGTCGGGGGACCCGCGGGCCGCGCGACTGTCGTCGTCACCTTCGAGCCCAGTGGCAAAGTGTCCAGCGCCACGGTCAGCGATCCGCCGTTCGCGGGCACCTCCAGCGGCGCTTGTATCGCGGCAGTCATGAAGCGCGCCACTGTGCCAGCGTTTAGCGGGCTGCCCGGCACAGCGACCAAGATCATCAGCATTCAATGACCGACTCCAGCAACGCGCGCGCCTTGGTTTCGCTCACGCTGTCGTTTCGGCCGCTCGCGAACCAAATCGGCCCGCTGCGCACCTTGGTTTCGGATCTGTGCAAACCGCACTTGGCCGACGCGGACGGGCTGTCGCGCTTGCTGTTGGCTGCGCACGAGCTACTGGAAAACATCGTCAAATATTCGGTCGGCGAAGAAGCAGAGTTTCACCTGCTGGTGGAGACGAAGGCCAGCGGTCTGGTCGTTCGGCTGCGCACCAAGAATCGCGCTGCCCCCGAGCGCATGGCAGACGCGCAGTGGCGGCTGGATGCGCTCGCGAATGCTGGCGATCCAGTGGCTCACTACGACGAGCTGATCCGCGAAAGTGCAGGCCGGCGCGATGTGTCCGGCTTGGGGCTGGCGCGCATCCCAGCCGAGAGCGAAATGCAGCTACGTTATGCCACCGAACAGGATTGGCTGATCTTGACCGCTGAAGGCAACGCCAGCCAGCGGGTCGCCGGATGAGCACGCTGCAACTGACGACGGTCGGCGGCGAGGGCTTTCAGGTCGTGCCCACGTTGATCGATTTCAACCTGCGCCTGGTTTTCACCGGCAGCGGGGATATGAACGCGACCGGCGTGATCAACGACTACTTGAAGCTCGTACACGATGAGGCGAGGCGCCTCGGCTTGGCTCAGGTGAGCTGTGATTTCAAACAGCTCACCTTCATGAACTCGAGCTGTTTCAAATCCTTCGTGGTCTGGATCGATACCGTGAAAAATTCGGAAACCCGCTATCAAATCGCGTTTCTGACCAATCCCGGTCTGCCCTGGCAGCGGCGTAGCTTGGAAGCGCTCAGGCGCCTGGCGGCGAACCTGGTGACGATCGAGACGATCGCCTAGCGGCGACGCCGCTCACTTCACGTGCGAATCAGTAGGCTTCCCCAGTGGAAGCCGGCGCCCAAGGCCGCGACGCAGATCAACTGGTCGGGCTTGAGGCGACCGTCACGGCGCATCTCGTCCATCAAGATCGGGATGGTAGCGGCGGAGGTGTTGCCGAAGCGCTCGATGTTGCTCGGCATCTTTTCCATCGACACATTGAGACGCGAAGCAATCGCCTCGTTGATGCGCGCGTTCGCTTGATGGGCCACGAACCAATCCACTTGGTCGACGCTCACTTCAGCCTTTTGACAGACCGCGAGGATCGATTTCGGCAGCTTGGTCACCGCGTGCTTGAAGACCTCGCGACCGTCCATGTGGAGCAGCGAAGCATCACCGTCGAGCGTGGCCGCGGACAGATAGGGGCGCGTCCGAAAGCCGGCCGGGATGCACAGCTGCGAAGCGAACCGACCGTCAGAGTGGAGATCGACCGCGATCACGCCCTTGCCCGGGGTTTTGTTGCGCTCAGCGACCACAGCGCCTGCGCCATCTCCGAAGATGATCGCCCAGCCGCGATGGCGGGTAGCGCGCTCCCAATCCTCGGCCGAAGGCCGGCGATCGCTCGTTCCCTCGAGGATGTCCCAATCACGCCAAGGCATCAGGCCGGCGTGCGCTTCGGCGCCGACGATCAGAATGCAGTCGGCTGCCTCGGCTTTGAGCAGCGCGTCCGCGATTTGGAAGCCGTACAGGGACGCGGCGCATTGTGTGCGCAGGTCGGGCGCAGGGATGGTCGGACAGCCGAGCTTGGCGGCGAGCAGCGATCCGGAACCCGGGAAGATGTGGTCCGGCGTCATCGTCGAAAACAGGATGTAGTCGACGTCTTCCGGACGCTTACCGGCGGCCTCCAGCGCGCGCTGTGCAGCGTGCAGCGCCAAATCCGAAACGCCCTGCCCTTCTGGACAGAAATGACGCTGGGCGATGCCAGTGCGTTGCCGGATCCATTCGTCGTTCGTGTCGAGAACGCGCGACAGATCTTGATTCGAATAGGGGCGGCCGGGGACGTAGTGACCGGTGCCGATGATGCTGAGACCCGACATATGCTTTGGCCGCGCCCGCTTCCGGGCAGGAGCTCTTAGTCCGTTTAGCGTGCTCCGTCACGCGGCGCGAGAAATTGCGCAATCGTGACGAAAGTATGGCGCAGCGCGCCAAGCCCGTTCCAGCCGAGGCACAAGCCGAAGGCGGAAACCACCGCCTGTCACCAGGGCTTCCCGCCCTGGTAACAGGCCGCTAAATCTGCCCAAAAGCCGGGATAAGTTTTGGCCACGCAGGCCGGATCTTCGATGCTGACGCCGCCGGCGGCGGCACCCAGAACCCCGAAACTCATCGCTATGCGGTGATCGGCGTAGCAGTGGACGGTCGCGGGGGTGACGGGACGCGGATCGACGCTCAGCCAGTCATCACCGTGTTTGACGCTTTGACCCAGCCGCTCGAGCTCTTGGACGGTGGCCAAGAGCCGGTCGGTTTCTTTGATCCGAATGTTGGCCACGTTGCTGATGCCGGTCTCGCCGCTCAGCACGGGCGCGATTGCGGCCAAGGTCATCACCGTATCGGAGATATCGTGCATGTCGACGGCGATGCCGTGCAGGCTACCCGTGCCGCTCACGGTGCTGCTCGTTTCGCCCTTCTCGACCCGCGCGCCGATGCGCGAAAGCACGTCCAGAAAGCCATAATCCCCTTGCAACGCCGAGCGGCCGAGGCCGGGCACGGTGATCGTCCCGCCGGTCGCGGCGGCGAGCGCGAACGGGTAGCTGGCCGACGATGCATCGGGTTCGATGGTGTACGCGCGCGCTTCGTACGACGCACGAGGAAGCACGCGGTAGCCGAGGGGGGTGACGTCGACTGCGCCGCCAAAATCTTCGATCATGCGCCGAGTAATGTCGATGTACGGTCGGCTGACCAAGCTGCCCGTGATGTCCACCGTCACCGGACCCTCTGCCAGCACCGCAGCCATCAGCAAGGCGGAAAAGTACTGGCTCGAGCGGTCACCGCGCATGCTGAGCGCACCGCCGGGCAGCTTGCCGCCATGGATCGTGAGCGGAGGACAGCCCGTTTCGCAGTCGATCTGCACGCCGAGCTGGCGCAGGCCGTCGACCAGGTCCTGAATCGGACGGCGCGCCATCGCCTCATCACCGACCAGAACCACCGGCCCTGGCACCAAGCAAGCAAGAGCCGCCAAAAAGCGGACGGTGGTTCCGCTGTTACCAACGAACAGCGGTTCTTTGGGTGCTCGCAATTGTCCCCGCCCACCGCGCACGAGCAACGTCGTCGGACCCAAATCTTCGATCGCAATGCCTAGGGCCGAGAGCGCGCTGCGCATGTGCCGGGTGTCGTCGCTGTGCAGCACCCCTTCGAGTGTGCTCTCGCCCTCGGCCAACGCGGCCAAGACCAGCGCGCGATTGGTGATGCTTTTCGAACCGGGCACACGCCAAATCAGCTCGGGTGGACGCGTGAGCTTGGGGATGCGGAGCGGACCTGCTGGGAACATTCCGCCGTTCTAGCGAAAGAGCGCGCTCGTCGCTAGGGCGCGCCGAAACACTCGGTGGCAGAGACGATCGCCGGCGCAGGCGCGCAAATTTCCGTGACGCGGTCGCACTCGAAGGACACACACTCGAGCCCCTGCCGGCAGCCTGGACCGCCGAGATTGAGCGTCTGCTTGCAAATTTTTTCCGTCGAATCGCAGTAATTGCCGAAGCCGCACGAGGCCTCACCGAGCAGCCCGCTGCAAGCCGCGCCCGCGGACGTCGTAGGCTTGCACACGCCCGGTTCAGCCATGGTGGCCGTGCAATAAAGCCCGTCGTCGCAAGTGGAGACCGTGCCGCTCTGAAACAGACACGCCGCACCCTCGGGCAGCACCGTCAGCACGCGGCAAGTGCCGGCAACGCAGGTCGCGGTGGCGGCGCCATCCGGCTCGGCGCAGGTCACGTGGGTGGTGCAGCCCTTGCCGGCCTCGCTGCTGCCGCGCAGCACCTTGCACGCCGTCCAAAGCGACTTTCGCAGCGCCAGATTTTCCTGCCAGGTGGGCACGCACACGGCGTTCGCCTGCGCGTTTGCTGCCAAGCAGGGCTCCACCGCTCGTTGGTCATAGACAGCAAACCCGGCCGCGACCGCGTCGGCTCCCGGTCGACAAACGTCGTGCAGCAGCGTTTCGAGACAGGCTGAGCCGTCGTAGCGACCGTACGCTTGCATGCAGCATGCCGCGGAATCAGCGCACAGCCGCTGAGCAAAGTCTGTACAAGCGGTCAGCACTCGTGCGCGTGTCGCCAGCGTTCCCCCGTCCTCGCCGGAGTCCGGCTTGGGCGACAGCGCTGCGTCCGAGCCCGACGAACACCCCCAAAGCACGCCCAAGCCAACGAAAGTCAGGGTTTGTCGCCACACCCTGCTATCCAATAACATGCCTCGTGCGCGCGACTCGCTCCTAAGTACCCCCTTCGGGCGCTCCGGGCTATAGCAGCGCGCTCACGCTTCGTGCGCGAGACCCACCCCATGCAACTCTTCGAGCATCCCTATTCGAATTTCCTGCAGCGAGTCGAAAAGCCGACCCGCTACACCGGCGCCGAACACGGCACGCGCAGGAAAGATTGGCAGTCGGTGGACGCGCGCGTTTGCCTGGCGTTCCCCGATATCTACGACATCGGCATGAGCCACTTGGGCTTCCGCATGTTGTACAAGATTTTGAACGACCACCCGCGCACCTTGGCCGAGCGCGCGTACACACCGTGGATCGACATGCAGCGCGAGCTGTACGCGCACGGCAAACTGCTCTTGTCTTTGGAGAGCGCGCGCCCCTTGTGCGACTTCGACGTGGTCGGCTTTTCTCTGCAATACGAGCTGACTTACACCAATATTTTGAAAATGCTCGAGCTCTCGGGCATTCCGCTACGCAGTGCCAACCGCAGTAATGACGACCCGCTGATCGTCGCCGGTGGCCCCGTGGCCACGCACATGGAACCGATGGCGATCTTCTTGGATGCCGTCTTGATCGGCGATGGCGAAGAGGCCACGACCGAAATCGCGCTCGCCTGGGTCGACGGCAAGAAGCGAGGACTTTCGCGTGACGAGCGCTTGATCGAGCTGGCCAAGATCCCCGGCGTGTACGTGCCCTCGCTGTACGACGTGGCGCTCGATCCCGAGACCAGCTTCGAGGTGGTCACCGGCCCGAACGTCCCGGGCGCGCCGTTCCCGATCGAACGCCGGCTTTTGGCGGATATTTCCAAATTTCCGTTCCCCGACGACGGCCCCGTGGGCGGCCCCGAAGCGATCTTCGATCGCATGAGCATCGAGGTGGCGCGCGGCTGCACCGAGGGTTGCCGCTTCTGCCAGGCGGGCATGATCTACCGACCGGTGCGCGAGCGTGATCCCAAAGAGATCATCGACACCGTGCTCAGCGCGCTCGATAAGTCGGGACAAGACGAAGTGAGCTTGACCGCGCTGTCGACCGCGGACGTGTCCTGCATCTCGCCGCTGATCAAGCAACTGGTGGAAAAGACCGCACCCGAACGCGTGAGCCTGAGCGTTGCCTCGCTGCGCGCGTACGGTCTGGCCGAAGATCTCTTGGATGACATGCGCAAAGTGCGCGCCAGCGGCCTGACGTTCGCGCCCGAAGCCGGCACGCAACGCATGCGCGACGTGATCAACAAGAACGTCACCGAAGAGCAGCTGATGGAGACCGCGGAGCGCGTGTTTTCACGCGGTTTCGACAAGATGAAGCTGTACTTCATCATCGGGCTCCCGACCGAAGAAGACGAGGATGTGCGAGGCATCATCGCTGTCGGCAAGAATGCGTTGGCCGTGGGCAAACGCGTCGGCAAGAAGCCGACCGTGACCGTGAGCGTATCGACGCACGTGCCCAAGCCGCACACGCCCTTCCAGTGGTGCGCGCAGGATTCTTGGCCCGAGGTCCAGCGCAAGCAAGATCTGCTGCGCGACGACGCGAGCCGGGTGAAAGGACTGAAGCTACGCGTCCACGAATCGACCGCCAGCGTATTGGAAGGCGTGCTCGCGCGCGGCGACCGCAAGCTCGGCAACGTGATCGAACGCGCCTTCCTGCACGGCGCCCAGTTCGATTCTTGGGACGATCAGCTCAAGCTCGAAGCCTGGAAAGAGGCGCTCGCCTTCTACGGCATCCAAATCGCGCCCTATTTGGGCACGATTCCGGTCACTGCGCGCCTGCCTTGGGATCATTTCGATATCGGGCTGGAGGACGGCTTTCTGGCGCGGGAATACCGCCGCGCGCTCGCCAGCCGGTTGAGTCCGCCGTGCGGCAAAGTAGCCGGCATGTTCGTGCATCATTCGAACGTGGCCGACGCCGCGAGCGATGCGCGCAAGCTGGTTTGTTACGACTGCGGCATTGCTTGCGACATGACCAAGATGCGCAGCGAGCGCGTGGAATTCTTGACCAAGCTCGGCGCGACGGATCGCGTGCGGCTACCCGTACTGGCGACCGAACCCGTGCGCCCGATCTTCGACGAATCGGCGCCTGAGCCGTTTGCTTTCGAAGCCCCACCGGACGCTCGAGCAGTGGCGACCGGGGCCGCCTCGAAAAAACCAAAAAAGAAGCAGCGCAGCCTGCCGGAAGCGCTGCGGCCACTGCGCTCGGGCGGCGAACCCCAACGTTTTCGGCTGAATTTCAGCAAGACGGGGCCCGCCGCGCTGCTCGGGCACTTGGATCTGATCCGCGAATTGCCGCGCATCGTCCGACGCGCGGGCACGCGCACCGCGTACAGCAAGGGCTTCCACCCCAAACCCGAAATGTCCTTCGGCCCTGCGCTGTCACTCGGCGTGGCCAGCCTGGACGAGTTCTTGGACGTGGCATTGATCGACGCGCCGACGCCGGAGCAATTGCTGATCCGACTGAACGCGGCGGCCAGCGGCGGAATCGCCTTCAGCGGCGTGCAACCGCTTTCCAGCAGCGACCGCGTGATCACCACGATCGTGACCGGCGCGCGCTACGTAGTCGCGCTGGCCGAGAGCGCCCTGGCTGATTTGGGCGGTCTGCCCGAGCTTTCACGCCGCATGGCCGAATTCTTGGCGAAAGCGGAATGCACCGTGCGCCGAGACGTTGAAGGTCTGGGCAAAATGGTCAATGTCCGCCAATTCGTGCAGCAAATGTCGCTCGGCAATCAAGCCTCCCACGAGCTGCTCGAGCGCGCGGGCCTGATTGGGCGCATGGTTGCCGTGGAGGTGACGATCGAAATCGGACAGCGCGGCTCGGCCAAAGTTTCGGAAGTCGTCGAAGCATTGATCGGCGTGCGCGACTTTCCACACCGCGGTGTGCGCACCGCGCTGCTCGCCGGCAACGGCACTCCACGCGATCTCGAGCTGCATCGAAAGCGGCCCAACCTCAGCGAAGCAGCTGGCGAATCAGCCAGCGCGGAGGCCTCAGCACTCTAATGGCGCAAACCCAAGCAATGACTCCCAACCAGCTCACCTTCTACTTGGTGATGACCGTGGTGATCACGGTCTTCCAGGTTTGGATGCTGATCGACGCGATTCGGCGTCGCTCGCCGTTTTGGTGGAATTTGCTGGTATTTTTGCTGCCGGTCGCGGCATTCGTGCACTTCTTTCGGATCAAACTGCCGGAGCTGACCGGGCGCCGGCGGAAGGGAATCATCGGCGCTCCGGGGCCGGCCTTGGAGGAGCTCTCCGAGCTGGCTCGGCAGACGCCCAGCGAAGCCAACAAGCTCGCCTTTGCCGACAAGCTGGCCGAGCTGCAACGCTTCCCGGAAGCCATCGGGCGCTATCGCGACGTGCTGCGCACGAATCGTGAGAGCAAAGAGGCGCTGCACGGTTTGGCGCGGGCTCTCTTGAACCTGGGTCGCCCGCTCGAGGCGATCGAAGAGCTGGCCACGCTGATGGAGCTCGAGCCGGAGTTCCGCGACTACTCGGCGGCCATGGACTACGCCGAAGCACTCTGGCAAGCGGGCAAGCAAGAAGACACGATCGGCCTGCTCACGGGCTTGGTCAGCGTCACCAAGCGCATCAACCACCGCGTGGCCCTAGCCCACTACTCCAAGGAGCGCGGCGACTCGATCACCGCGCGCAACGAGCTCGACTTGGCGCTGAGCGAGTTCGCGACCCTGCCCGAACCCGTGCGCAAGCGCGAGCAGCTCTGGGCCGATCGCGCGCGTAAACAACTGGCGGAGCTCAACTAATGCACCTGCTCGCGACCTGGCTCGTGCTGGCCGTGGCGGTTTGGCTGACCGCCGCCATTTTGCCGGGCTTCAAGGTGACCGGCTTTTGGGGTGCGGTGAAGGCGGCCGCCGTGTTCGGCACGTTGAATTGGCTGCTCGGCTGGTTCTTCTTCGTGGTGCTCAGCATCGTCACGCTGGGCATCGGCTACCTGCTCGCCTTCATCACCCACTGGATCGTGATGGCCGTGATCTTGAAGCTTTCGGACAAGCTGTCCAAGAGCATCGAGATCGATAGCTTCGGCACCGCGCTGATTGGCGCGCTGATCATGACGCTGATCGACGCGGGCGTCACACACTTCGCGCTGTTTCTGCGCTGAGATCTGCGCTCCCGCGCCACCGCGCGCAAGGCGCGCCCCGAGATAGACTGTACGTTCAGTCTGCTCAAGCGGGCTCGCCGTTAACCTCACTGGCGAGAACCAGAAAATCGAACGCGAGGTGGTAAACATCCAAACGCTCGTGATCCAGATCCATCGCGGCCCTATCGGCCACCCGCCGCGCCCGTTGCCTCTTTCGGGCACGGGCACGTTTACGGGTGCCTGAGCAATCAGCGACAGACCCTAGATCTTGAGAGGCTTGTACTTGATGCGCGTGGGCTGATCCGCATCGCCGCCCAGGCGACGCTTGCGGTCTTCCTCGTACATCCGGTAATTGCCTTCGAACCAGACGACCTTGCTGTCGCCTTCGAAGGCCAGAATGTGCGTCGCAATGCGATCGAGGAACCAGCGATCGTGGCTGATGATCACGGCGCAGCCGGGGAAATCCAACATCGCGGTCTCCAGCGCGCGCAGCGTGTCGACGTCCAAATCATTGGTCGGCTCGTCGAGCAACAGCAAATTGCCGCCCTCCTTCAGCAGCTTGGCTAGGTGCACGCGGTTCCGCTCACCGCCCGACATCGTGCCCAGCTTCTTCTGCTGATCGCTGCCCTTGAAGCCGAACCACGAGCAGTACGCGCGCGAAGCGATCTCGCGCGTGCCGAGCGAAATCTTCTCCTCGCCGCCCGAGATCTCCTGGAACACGCTGTTGTCCGGCTTGAGCGACGAACGCGACTGATCCACGTACGCGATCTTGACGGTATTGCCGACCTTGAGCTCACCGCTATCCGGCTTGTCTTCACCCACGAGCATCCGGAACAGCGTGGTCTTGCCGGCGCCGTTCGGGCCAATCACGCCTACGATCCCGCTGCGCGGCAGCCGAAAATCCAGACCGTCGATCAACAGCCGATCGCCGAACCCTTTGCGCAGCGCGATGGCGTCGATCACATTTTCACCCAAGCGCGGTCCGGGCGGAATGCTGATCTCGGTCGGATCGCTCGAGCCCTTGTCGGCCTTGCTCACCAGCTCGTCGTACGCGGCCAGGCGCGCCTTGCTCTTGGCCTGCCGCGCTCGCGGTGAGGCGCGCACCCACTCGAGCTCCTGCTTCAACTTGCGCTGACGGGCACTCTCGCCCTTTTCCTCGAGCGCGAGACGTGCGGATTTTTGCTCCAACCACGAGCTGTAGTTGCCCTTGAATGGGTAACCTTTCCCGCGGTCGAGCTCCAAGATCCACTCGGCGACGTCATCCAAGAAATAGCGATCGTGGGTGACGGCCACCACCGTGCCTGGATACTCGTGCAAAAACCGCTCGAGCCAAGCGACCGACTCGGCATCGAGATGGTTCGTCGGCTCGTCGAGCAAGAGCATGTCCGGGCGCGACAACAGAATGCGACAGAGCGCGACCCGGCGGCGCTCACCGCCGGAAAGCTTGGCGATTTCAGCGTCCCGCGGCGGCAAACGCAGCGCGTCCATCGCCAGCTCCAGCCGCTGGTCGAGGTTCCACGCGTCGGCCGCGTCGATCTTGTCCTGTAGCGCGGCCTGCTTATCCAACACGCGCGTCATCTCGTCGTCCGAAAGCGGCTCGCCGAGCTTCATGCTCACCGCTTCGAACTCGGTGATCAGCCCGCGAATATCGGCCACGCCCTCGTTCACGGCGTCGATCACCGTGAGCGCGCTGCCCAAATCCGGCTCCTGCGCGAAGTAACCGATCTTGGTGCCCGGATAAGGCTTGGCCTCACCCATGAACTCGGTATCGACGCCCGCCATGATGCGGATCAGCGAGCTCTTGCCAGAGCCATTGGTGCCGATCACGCCGATCTTGGCGCCCGGATAGAACGCCAGCGTGATGTTCTCGAGAACCTTCTTGTCCGGAGGATGAACACGCGTCACCTCCTGCATCGTAAAAATGAACTCGGGCATGCGCGGCAGATTATTGACTTTTCGGCTCGGACGCAAAAGAACACGAATCCCAGCGAACGTTCGGGCGCAGCGCTCCCGACGCCAGAGATCGCCTCGGGCGGCTAGCGCGAGTAAAAGACACCCGAGCCACCGCACACTACAGGTTCACATGAAGCGAGTCACAGGCATCGGCGGGATCTTTTTCAAGGCCAAGGACGCACCCGCGCTAAAGGCTTGGTACGCGCGCCACCTTGGCATCGATGTTCAGGAATGGGGCGGTACCGCCTTCACCTGGACCGACCCGAATGGCCAGCCCACGGGTGGAACTACCGTCTGGTCCGTTGCTCCGGAAGAAAGCCAGCAGTTTGCACCAAGCAAGGCCTCCTTCATGATCAACTACCGCGTCGAAGACCTGTACGCCGTAGTCGCCGCACTCAAAGCGGAAGGCTGCAACGTGCTCGACAAGATCGACGACTCTGAGTACGGCAAATTTGCCTGGGTCATCGACCCCGAGGGGAACAAAGTCGAATTGTGGCAACCACCCGCCGGTCAGTGACGCGTCGCCCTTGCGGCGGAGCTGCCCTCATTCGGCTGCGGCGGACGAGTCCGCGGAGCGGAGCTCGCTGAGGATGGCGTCGACGTTCTTCTTGGCGTCGCCGAAGAGCATTTTGGTGTTTTCCAGGAAAAACAGCGGATTTTCTACGCCCGCGTAGCCGCTGGCCATGCTGCGTTTCATCACGATCGTGGCTTTGGACTTCCAAACCTCGAGCACCGGCATCCCGTAGATGGGGCTCGAGGTATCGCTCAGCGCGCCGGGGTTCACGATATCGTTGGCGCCGATCACGAGCACTACGTCCGTTTCCGGGAAGTCTTCGTTGATCTCTTCCATCTCCAGGACGATGTCGTAGGGGACTTTGGCTTCGGCCAAGAGCACGTTCATGTGGCCCGGCAGGCGCCCGGCGACGGGGTGAATGGCGAAGCGAACCTTGCAGCCATGCTTCTTCAGCAGCGAAGCAATCTCGTACACCGGGTATTGAGCGTGCGCGACGGCCATGCCGTAGCCGGGCACGATCACGACTTGCTTGGCGTCACGCAGCAGGGCAGAAGTTTCGTGCGCGGTGATCGGGGTCACTTCACCTTGCACTTCGCCACCCTCACGCTTGGCCGGGGTCGCGCCCTCGTCGGCGCCAAAACCACCGAAAATGACGCTCCAGAACGAGCGGTTCATGGCGCGGCACATGATGTAGCTGAGGATCGCGCCGCTCGAACCGACCAAGGCGCCGGTGATGATCAGCAGATCATTTTCGAGCATGAACCCTGCCGCCGCGGCAGCCCAGCCCGAGTAGCTGTTGAGCATCGAGACCACCACTGGCATGTCCGCACCGCCGATCGCCAGCACGAGATGCACACCGAGTAGCCCGGCGACACCGGTCATGATCAAGAGCGAGCTGAGCCCTTCATGCTCGGCCGCGCCCAAGAAGCGCGCTCCCAAGCCGACGGAGACCAGCAGCAGCAGCAGGTTGAACGCGTGCCGTCCGGGGAGCAGTAGCGGCTTACTGCGCACGAGACCCTTCAGCTTGCCGAACGCGACCACTGATCCGGTAAAAGTCAGTGCGCCGACGAACACGCCGATGAAGACTTCAACAGCGTGAATCACGCCCTCGGCGTGGGCCGTATCGGTTGGCGTGCCCAAGTAACTCGCAATGCCGACCAAAACCGCCGCCAAACCCACGAAGCTGTGCAGCACCGCCACCAGCTCGGGCATCGAAGTCATCTCGACGCGTAGCGCGAGCAGTCCACCGATCACGCTGCCCACGGCGACCGCAACCGCCAGCGCACCGTAGCTGTGCACGTGACCACCCGCGGTGATGCCGAGTGCCAAAAGCATGCCTGCGATGCCGAAGGCGTTGCCGCGGCGGGCGGTTTTCTGCGTGCTGAGACCGGCCAAGCTCAGGATGAAGAGCACCCCGGCAACCAGGTACGCAATCGTAGTGAGGCTTTCAGGCATGACGATTACCGTTGAAACATGCGCAGCATGCGCGTGGTGACCCAAAAGCCACCGCTGATGTTGATCGTGGCCAGCAGCACCGCGGCGGCGCTGAGCAAGGTGACGGGCGAGGAAATTGGCCCGGAAATCTGCAACATTCCGCCGACCAAGATGATGCCGCTGATGGCGTTGGTCACGCTCATCAGCGGCGTGTGCAGCGCCGGAGTTACGTTCCACACCACCTGCCAACCGACGAAGCAGGCCAGCACGAACACGGTCAGGTGCGAGACGAATTCCTTGGGCGCTACCGAGCCCAGCAAGCCGAGCAGCACCAGCGCAAGCACGGCGAAGGCCGCGCTGCGCAGCGGGTGAGCGCTGGCAGCCTTGGGCGGCTCCGGCGCTGCCGCCGGAATGCTCTTCGGTGGCGCCGCGGGAGGAGCATGCTGCGGCGCCGATTTGGGCGCGGGCCAGACCAACTTGCCTTGGTGCAGCACGATTGCGCCGCGCACCACGGCGTCTTCCAGATCGACGTGGAAGCTCTTGGCGCCACCCATGTCGGCCAGCAGATGCGTCAAATTGCTGCCGTAAAGCTGGCTCGCCGTGGGAGCGAGGCGGCTCGGCAGATCCACATAGCCAATCACGGTCACGCCGTGTTGAGCGACGACCTCACCCGGACGGGTGAGGGCGCAGTTGCCTCCCGCCTCCGCTGCCAAGTCCACGATCACCGATCCCTGGCGCATGCTGGCCACCATCTCTTCGCTGATCAGCACCGGCGCAGCTTTGCCGGGTACGAGCGCCGTGGTGATGATGATGTCGACGTCCTTGGCTTGCTTGGCGAAGAGCGCCATCTCGGCCGCGATGAACTCGGGGCTCATCGTCTTGGCGTAGCCGCCGCCGCCTGCACCATCTTCCTTGATGCTGACCTCGAGGAACTCGGCGCCCATGCTCTGGATCTGTTCTCTGACCTCGCTGCGCGTGTCGAACGCGCGCACGATCGCGCCCAGGCTGCGCGCTGCGCCTATCGCCGCTAGGCCGGCCACGCCCGCGCCGATGACCAGCACTTTTGCCGGCGGCACCTTGCCCGCCGCCGTCATCTGGCCCGTGAAGAAGCGGCCGTAAAAACTGGCTGCTTCGATCACGGCGCGGTAACCCGCGATGTTGGCCATCGAGCTCAGCGCGTCCATTTTTTGCGCGCGAGTGATGCGCGGCACTTGGTCCATGGCGAGCACCGTTGCCCCCCGCGCGGCCAAGCGCTCGACCAGTTCACCGTTCTTGGCGGGCCAGATGAAGCTGACCAGGATGCCTCCCTCGCGCAACAGCTCCGCTTCGTGCAGCTGGAGCTCGAGGTTCTGTTCCGGAGGCTGCACCTTGAGGATCAGCTCGTTCTGATCCCAAAGCTCACGAGCGCTGCGCACGACGGTCGCGCCGATCGCCGTGTAGTCAGCGTCGCCGAACGAAGCTCCTGCGCCCGCTTGACTCTCGACTTGGACCTCGAAGCCCAGCTTGAGCAGTCGGCTCACCGTGTCCGGGGTGGCCGCAACTCGCCGCTCACCGGGGCGGATCTCCTTGGGAATACCGATCTTCATGCCTCTCCTCGATCAACAGGGAAACGCGCGGAAGTGCCCCACGCTAGCACCGCCGCAGCGTCCCGAAAAATGCGGCACGCGCGGCATTTTCAGCTCACGCGAGCGCACTCGCGCTCACGCAAACTCGCCTCAAAGATGCGCGGTAGCGCGCGGCTTGAGTAGCGTGGCTTCCGGGTCGCTCACCGGAGCCTGTGCTTGCCAATCGCTGCCGGTTGCCAGAACCGCGCGGGCTCGCCCAGTATGCTTGGCTTGGTACAGCGCTGAATCCGCCGCGCGCATCAGTTCCTCCGCCGTCGCACCCGGAAACTGGTCGGATGAGGCCACGCCGAGGCTCACCGTTACCGGCACCTTGCCGGCGGGAGTCAGGACCGGTGCCTCGCTGACCAACTTGCACAATCGTTGTGCGACCTGCAGGCCGACCTTGGCCTCGCATTCCGGCAGTACGGCGATGAATTCTTCGCCACCGAGCCGGCCCACCGAGTCGTAGGCGCGCACACCGAGTTTCAAGCGCCGCGCTGCTTCACGCAGCACGATGTCACCCGTGGCATGGCCGAAGGTGTCGTTGACGGCTTTGAAATGATCGAGGTCGGCCATGACCACCGTGACCGGCGTCGCACGCCGCACGGCACGCACCAATTCGCGCGAAAGCTGGTCCAAGGTCGCCCCGCGGTTCAAGAGCTGCGTCAAGGAGTCGTGCATGGCCTCGAAGCGCAGCGACTCACGGGCCGCAACCAGCTGCTCTTGCAGCTCGATCACGCGCTTACCCGCGCGCAGGCGCACCTTCAGCTCGAGCGGATTGCAGGGCTTGACCAAGTAGTCGTCCGCGCCGGCGTCCAAGCCTTCGATGATGTCGGACTTGTCGTCCTTGGCGGTGAGCAGGAGCACGTACACGTACGGTTCCGCCGGTCCGCTGCGGATCTTCCGGCACACCTGGATGCCATCGACCTTGGGCATTACCCAGTCGATAACCGCCAAGCGCAGGCTCGGATCAGCTGCAAGGGCGTTCAGAGCTGCCTCGCCGTCCCGCACAGTAACCACCTCGTAACCCCAGCCAGTAAGCCAGTGTTCGAGCATGGTCCGAGCAATCGGCTCGTCGTCGGCGAGCAGAATTTTCATTCCGACCCCCGTGATTGCGGAGACATGCGAGTCACTCAGTCCTCGATGGACCCTACGGCGACCCGGGGTGGAGCCTTAATGCTCGGCCTTCGATTCCCGGGGGACAGAAATGGCAACGACGCGCTGCGCAACCCCTGGATCCGGGCCGAAACCCGAGGGGTTGGTGGGAAGCCGGTCCGAGGATTAGTCTGGCGATGCGTGCTCCGTTCGTTCCGCGCCCTGCTCCTGTTTTGGACCATCCTGCTCTCCTACGCCTGGGAGTGGTTGCTTTCGCGGCTGCTCAGCAGGGAGCGCGCGCAGCTGCGCCTTTCGCGCGCTCACGTCAGGAATGCCGGGCGCTTGGCCGAGGGCTTCGCGCGCTTGCGCGGGGTGTTCATCAAGATGGGGCAGGTGCTGAGCGTGGTCGGGACGTTCTTGCCAGCGGCCTTCGGGGAAGCGCTGGCGGCTCTGCAGGACAAGGTTCCGCCGCGCCCGTTCTCCGAGATCGAGGGTCGCCTGCGCGAGGCTTTCGGTCCCGACCCGCTGGCGCGCTTCGGCAGCTTCGAACGTGAAGCTTTGGCCGCCGCGTCGCTGGCACAAGTCCACCGCGCAACGACTCGAGACGGCCGCGCGATCGCCGTCAAGGTCTTGTACCCCGGCATCGAGCGCTTGATTCGCCGCGACCTCGCCGTCCTACGCTCCCTCTTGCCGGTCATCAAATGGCTGGTGAAAGTTGGGCGCGTCGAACGCGTGCTCCACGACCTCGGCGCCATGCTTGCTCGCGAGACGGACTATCAGCACGAACGGGCAAACATGGCACGCATCCGCGCCATCTTCGCAGGCCACACGGACGTGATCGTACCCGAGGTGATCGATGAATTGACCGCTGGCGGCGTACTTTCGATGAGCTTCGAAGGAGGCACGAAGATCAACGATTTGGAGGCCGAGCTCGAGCAAGGCATCGACTCGGAGGCCGTCGCCAAGCTGGTCGTGGAGTGCTACTTCACGATGCTGCTCGAGCACCGCGTGTTCCACGCCGATCCGCATCCAGGGAATTTCCTGGCGCGACCTGGACCAAAGCTCGTCATTCTGGACTACGGCGCAGTCGAGGAGCTCACCGAAGCCCTCTCCAGCGGCATGAAGATCGTGATTTTGGGCGCCATCACCCGCAACGACGATCAGATCTTGGCTGGCCTCGAACGAATGGGCTTCGTCGCCGAAGGCGGCGATCGCGAACTCTTGAAGCAAGTCGGACGCGAATATCTGAAGGTGCTTTCCTCGGTCAAAATCGAAGATTTTAGCAAGCTCGACCGCCAAACGATGGAAAAGCTCTCGGGCTACGAGCAGATCCGCGGCCGCCTGCGAGCGGTCATGAAAAGCGTGGAGTATCCCGAGGGCTACTTCTACGTCGAACGCACCTTGGCCTTGTTGTTCGGCCTGATCGCTCAGCTGTCACCCAAGTTGGGACTGCCCGGCCTGGCGATGCCCCTGGCCACGAAGCTATTCATGAAAGGTTCCCTAGTGACGGCTGCGCCCGCCGCCAAAGCCGATCCCGCCGCGTGAGCGAGGCCCCCACCTTGCCTGCCAGGCAGAATTTCGTGTTCGTGCACGAACTGCTTTTCGTCAGCGAAGCTCGTCCCCCAAGTGCCGCTCACTCGAACTCGAGCCGCCAGCGGACGTCCGCACCGAGGTTGCCCAGAGTGGAACTCGAGATGTCGTTCACGTTGTCGTAGGAGCCTTCGACGCTGACACGTGGACTCAATTGCCACTCGATGTTCGAGCGCACTTCGCGCGAATCGGCCACGCCGCTGGTCACGTTGGCGCGGATGCGTTTCGAGAGCCGTTTGCCGATCGTGACCGTGGGCTCGGTGCGACCGGTACGTGAGGAATAGGCGCTGCCGAAGCGGAAATCGTCGATCAGCGGGACGGCGTCGGTGACTGCTCGGTCCGCGCCACTGAGGGATCCGAGCGCCTCGAGCGCGACGCTGCCGCCGACGCTCGCGGATTGTGCCTGATCGAGTTCGGCGCGTGTGAGTCCAACGGTCAGCAGTAGGAAGATGTCGTCCTGCGCCAAGGCGGGATCGCTCGTCAAATCCACCTTGAGTTTGTCAGCGTTGCCGTGCGCGTGCATCTGAATGCGCCAGCGGCCGCCTTGGGACGTGGGTGCGGTCGAGCCGCCGGAGCTGGTCGTGTTGGTCGACGCGGAGGCCGTGTTGTTGGTGTGGTAGCGTCGGTACTCGGTGACCGCGGTGACGTCGACCTCTGGGGCAATGCGCGTCAGGTCGTCGAAGCGCACGCGCCCTTGTGTCACTTCGAACTCACTGCGCCGCAGAAAGATTTTGCCGCGCGGGAGCAGGGTGACGCCGCCGCGTAGGCCGAAGCGTCCGTTCGTACCGGCCAACAGCAAGCCTTCGTCGGCCACGTCCAGCTCGGCGTCGATCAGGTTATTTTGCAGCTTCATCGCCTTCTGCGAGCGCAAACGCAGCTCGAACTGAATGATGTCGTCCGCCGGATCGTAGGTGTTCACTTCGGTGCGCTTGCCGCGCTGCGCCAGGGAGGAAATGTCGGCGGTCATCAGCACCGGCCGGGTGTATTCGAACGAGCGTAGGGTCACGTCCCCAGTGACGCGCGGCAGCTCGCGATCGCCTTCGCCGGTGGTCGGCTTGAAGGCCACGTTCAGGTCGGCGTCGGCCACCGCGCGGATGCCGTCATTCATCGGCAGCGCCAGCTCACGCGCCGTGATCGCAAAGCGTGCCGCGCCCAGGCTCGTGCCCAAGAGTGGCGCGCCGCCGCTGACTTGCAGCGTTCCCGAGCCGACCTTGGCCGACGCCTTCTCGATCTTCAGTTCGTTGCCGGCGATGCGCAGCGAAAGCTCGATCTCCGACACGGGCAGCGGCAAACCGCGAATCGAAAGCTCGCCCCGCTCCAGATCGAACCCGCCGACGAAGCGCGGCGCAAACAACGGGCCTTTCACTTCCATTTGGCCCGAGAGGGTGCCTTCGGCCCGCTCCGCCCGCGGGATGACACCGATCAGACTGGCCAGCTGCATCGGGCGCAGAGTGAGCTTGCCATCGATCTGCGGAAAAGTGGCCACGTTGTAAATCGAGCCCTGGGCGTCGAAGGTGACGCGTTGGCCGCGTGGCGTAGTGGCCGTGAAGCCGATGCCGGGCAGCGCGAAGCGGCCTGCCTCGAACACGATCGGACGCGAGCCGGACGCCAACTCGACGTGATAACCCTGACGGTTGATGCTCCAGTCCGACAGCGCTAGCTCGACGCGCGATTGAAGTGGAGACTTCATGCGAAGTTCGTGCAAGGAGAGCTTGCCACTCAACTTGCCGTCGAGGCGCGTTTCCGAATCGCCGAGCGTCGCCGAAAGCTCGGCCAGCACGCCGAGATCCAAGCTCGCGAAGTCGATGTCGCCGCGCACGATGCTCGCACGCTGACGCGTGACGCTCAGATCTTGGAATGCGATCTGCCCCCCGAATAGTTCGCCGCTGGCGTGAAATACACCGCTACTTTGGTCGGCCTCGTAGTCCGCGCGCTCGAACGGCGCGCCGATCGGTTTGCCGCAACGAGTGGTGCCCACGACCTTTTGCGGATGAATCACCGGCACCAGCCGCAGATCGAACTTGGAGGCCGGCAACGTCGCCCGACCGACTCGGAGCGGGGAGAGCCGCCCGCTCGCGTCGAGCGTGAGTGCGTCCAGGGTGCCAGCCATTTCCGCCGTGACACTCAGCTGGCCCTCCGCACCGCGCAGCGAGCTGGGCAGCGCGTTCAGCTGGGAGAGCGGCAGCGCGCTGCCCACGAAATGCCCATATACCTGGGCGCCCTGCCGCAACCCGAAGGAACCCACCACGGTGCCCGAGCCTTTGCGCAAGGTCATACTCGGCACACTGAGGTCGACGCCCTGATAGGTGGCGTCGCGATCGCTCCAGCGAAAATCGAACTCCGCATTGCCGGAGTCGAAACGCTCGTCGAACAGATCGAGTTGAGCGAGGCGCGCACTGCCAGCGACGCGCAAATAGCCGCCGCCGCAGCGATCTTCTGGGCCACCAAGCACGTAGTGCACACTCGCATCGAGCGCCGTTTGCCCGGCAATGTCGTCGAAGCGAGGATCGGTGTCGAAGTGCCACATGTGAAAGAAGTCGCGCAGATCGAAGTTCTGACTCTTCACGTGGGCGTCGGTGACGATCGGCGCAGGGCCGTCGAAGTTCAAGCGTCCGCTCGATACGGAGTAATCGCTCTTGCCCTTCTTGGCTTGCACGTCGAACAGTTCGAGCACGAGCGGAACGAAGCGCACCCGGGCGCTATTGATGTCGCCGAACGGGAAACCGCCGAAGACGAAGTTCTGCACCTTCAGGTTGCCGGTGAGGACCACCGCGGGCGGCACGCCGGTCATGTCGACGTCGACCTCCGCCTTGCCGGCGATCGGGATGCCGACGATCGGGCTCACATCCGCCAGATCGATGCGCGAGCCCTTCAGGATCGACATCTTCACGGCCGCCTCCGTGAAGGCGATCGACACCAGCTTGAGGTTGATTGAGCTTGCTCCAAAATCCGTGCGCGTGTCGTAAATATCGAAAGAAGTCGGTCGCACCCCGATGTGCCCGCGCACGATCGCAGATTTCACGCCGATCATCCGCTGCCGATTGGGATCGCGGAAGGAGATGTCAGTCACCTCGAAGTTTCGCGTATCTGCGTACACCTCGGCATCGATCTTCAGCGGGCTGATCGTGCCGGCGATCTTGCTCACGCGCAGATCATTGAAGTCCCATTTGATCAGGGTGTCGTCGGTGACGCCCAAATCGCGCATCAAGCCTTCGAAGGTCATGCTCTTGCTGTCGACACGCTCCGCGCTCAAAACCACGCCCGGTGAGAAGGGCTCGATGCGCGCGTTCTTCAGCACGACGTCGCCGTCGGCGAACGCCATCTGGTATCGGGGAATGTTGATCGCATCGCCGGTGACGGCCAGATCGACATCGAGCGTCTTGGCCAACTTGAAGTGCTCGAACTCGACACCGGCACCAGTCAACTTGCCGTGTACCTCGGGCAGTTTGTGACGCCCGTCGTAGCGAATATCGCCGGTGAACGATGCCACCCCCTTGAGCGGGCCCGCGCGCACGAAGCGATTGACCAAGGGCAGCGGCGCGCGCAAGGAGACGTGGCCGTCGATCAGGGGGATTTCACCCTTGCGCAAGCCCACGCGCAGCTGCGAAAGCCGGAGCATGACGTGACCTGGGTCATCCTCGCGCAGGTTGTCGCAACTCGGCATCGTGCCCGGCTTGGGGTCGAGATCTGCGCTGCCGAGCGCGGAGAAGCGGCGTACCAAAATCCCCCCGGGTTCACCAGCTTCGTAGCGCAAGCGCAGCTCGAGGCGGCACAGCGTGTCCTCGTCCGTGGCCAGCGTGCCCGGAGGTGGCGGCGGTACCCCGCGCACCACGCGCTCGCGCCAAACGCGCGTACCGCTCGAGCGCAGCGCCACCTCGAAGCTTGGCCCCTGCTCGGCGAACACATCGAGATCGACCGCGCCGGTGTCGACGTGGACGCCGTCGATGTCGAGCGCGAAGTGCGCGTCGCCAACCGAGAGCGACGAAAACGGTGCTTGCTTGGAAGGGGCGCGCGCCTTCTTCGACGGCTCAGGCAAGCGATAGCTCAGGTTTTGGAGCTGCCCATCCTTGATCACCAAACGCGCCTTGGGCTGGTCCACCTCGACATCGCCCGCGTCGAGACGACCGGCGAGCAGCGAGAAGATACGCGGCGTGACTGCCACCCGCGCCACCTCGAGGGCGGGGGTGCCGCCGTCCGACGCCGGCACCACGAGTTGACTCACGGTCACCCGCAACGGCAGCAATTTCAGCTCGACTCGAAAGCTGGCGGTCAGGCCGAGTTGCTGCTGGAGCAAATGCGTGGTCTGCCGCGCGGCCCAATTCTCGACCGTCGCCGAGGACAGGAAGAAGCCGGTCAGCAGCGGCAGGGCGCCGAGCAAGGCAAACAGGGCGCACACGACGCGCGCAAATATCCGCCCGAAATCGCGATTTCGGGTGGGTAGAGCGAGCACGAGCCGACCCTGAGCCATGAACGGTGAAGCCTATCGCGAGCCCGGCAATTGGGCCCGTTTTGCGGGTGTACGCCAATAGTTCCTAACAAAAGCGCGGAAAATTAAGCTCCCCCTGGCCCGTGCTAAAGTCACGATTGTTCTTGCGCTCGCGAGCTTCCCGAATACAAAGAGGCTCCTTTTCTGGCCGAGGATCCGATGTCGCACGAGTCCGTTGCCCCTGTCGCTGACCCCGCGCGTGCGATCCACGCGCTGGAGCGCGCAGTTGTCTGCGCGGAACGCGGCGAGCCTGACCGGCCGGTGGTCCTGCTCAATCCCGGTGATCTCGCCGCCCTGAGCCCGAGCGACATCCGACCGCACCTCGACCGAGTGATGATGGGCGAGTTTGCGGGCGACGGCCTGGATTCACTGCTCGTGACTGGCGCGCTCGACTCGCTCTTGCCCGAGATCAAAGCCTTGGTCGGTTTCGGTGATGGCGAGTGGCGTCACAAGGACGTGTGGAAGCACACCAAGCAAGTCGTGACGCAAAGCGTGCAGCGAATCGAGGTGCGCTACTCGGCCTTGTTCCACGACATCGGCAAAGTGCGCACGCGTTCGATCTCGCCCAGCGGCGAGGTGCACTTCTTCGGCCACGCCGAGGTCGGCGCGCGCATGTTCGACAAGCTCGAGCGCCGCGAGCGGCTGTTCTCCGCCGATGCCGCCCTGCGTGATGAAGTGCGCTTTCTCGTCCTGCACCATCTGCGCGCCAGCCAATACGACGGCAAATGGACGGACAGCGCCGTCCGCCGCTTCGCTAAAGAAATCGGGCCTTATCTCGAAGATTTGCTGTGTTTGTCGCGCGCCGATATCACCACCAAGCGCCCGGAAAAAAAGCGCCGCGGCATCGCCCAAATCGACGAGTTGGGCGAGCGCATCGCAACCCTCGCCGCCGAAGACGCAGTGCAGCCGCTGCTTCCGACGGGCGTCGGCAACGACATCATGGTCGCCTTCAAGCTGCCGCCCTCGCGCCTGATCGGCGAGGTCAAGCGCGCTCTCGAAGCCGCGATCGAAGCCGGCGAAATCGAAGGCCGCCTAGAATCATCGGCCTACGTCGAGTTCGTCGGCCAAAACAAGCAACGCTTCGGCCTCCCGTAACGCACCGCCAGCACAGCGCAACGCGCTGACGGCTAGAGGGGGCGATCGCGATCCGGCAACGCACCCCGCCCCCACACTGTGTTCTCGGCGCGCGGCGGCGTCCTGGCAATGTCCTGCTTTGCGAAACCTGAGGGCCCCGAGGACGTTTGCGAGAGGTCGCCAAGATTGCCAAGATCGCCAAGACCTCAGGCCCTCGCAGCCGGCGCAATCAAACCCAAACCACGCGAATGAGCGATTTTGGGGTCGCTAACCGCGGCGAGTCGAGTCAGTTTTCAAGGCCGAGCACCTGAGCGCCGCACACCGGTGCAACCGCGACGCGCCCCCCCGGGCTGAACCTGTCACCCATGTGCCCGGTCAGAAACTCCACCTATCTTCTCGGTTGCACCATGTGCCCGGTCAGAAACGCCACCTATCTTCTCGTCTTCTCGGTTGCACCTCGCCGTCGCAATCGAGAGCGATCACCGAACAGAGCTAAACCCCAAATTTCATCGAGCTCTTCGGCGTGGTGCCGTGCTGCCGAGCCGCCACCAGCTCTTGGCGATCTTGGCAATCTTGGCGATCTTGGCGACCTCTCGAACCCGGTCACGCTTGCATGTGCTGGCAAACGCCTCGCTGTGACCAGCACTGTTCAGCGGCCAGTGGCATTCAGCGGCCAGTGGCATTCAGCGGAGCGGACTAGCCGCCTTCGTACTCGCAGCGGGCGTCGCAGGTTTCGTGGACGATGACGCGGGTGAGTTCGGGCAGGGTGGGCTTGATGCGTTGCCACAACCAATGAGCAAGGATTTCACTGGTTGGGTTTTCCAAGCCCGGCACATCGTTCAAGTAGTTGTGGTCGAGCGTGTCGTGCAGCGGCTGCCAGAGTTCATCGAGCCGGCTGTAGTCGATCAAGAAGCCGGTATTGGGATCTACCGTGCCTTCGACCGCTAGCTCGATTTTGAAGCTGTGCCCGTGCAGGCGGGCGCATTTGTGGCCTTCCGGTACACGCGGCAAACGGTGAGCAGCTTCGAAACGCAATTCCTTGATCAGTCGGACTTTCACGGGCCGGAGTTTAGCACGCAAAACGGTCTTGGTAGGGGCTGTGCAGCCCGGGAACTTACTGAGTGGGCGCGATTTCGCCGCAGATGCTGGCAAACGGGCCCTCTGGCTTGCGATCGCGAAACTCGATGCCGCATTGCAGCGGATCGTCGAAGCTGTGCGCCAGATCGATCGTCAGCGCCGCGTTCCACTCACGCCCGCCGTCCACCCGTGCGCGGATCACACCGCTCGGGTCGATGAACCAGGTTTCCGGGTAGAGCTTCGTACCGTACGTGTCACGCACGATCTTGAATTCCGGGTCGATCATCACCACGAATGGGGGCTCGGCACCGCCGAGCACGGACTTCATGGTCTCGCGCGCGTCTTCCACGCTTTCGTCCGTGGACACCGTGAGCAGCACGATGTCCGAGTGCGGAGCCAATGCCTTGGCCAGCGAGGCCAGCGAGGGCATCTCCTCCAAGCAGGGACGGCAGGTCTTGGTCCAGAAATTCAAGATCACGGTCTTGCCGCGGTAGCTCGACAGCCGCGCGGTCCCGCCGCCGACTTTGGGCAGCTCGAAGTCCGGCGCTTGGCGATTGCGCGCCGCGTATTCGGGGCGCATTGCGCACAGCGGCGTGCAAGCACGCCGTGTTTCCCCGTCACGGGCGGTAGATACGAACGAATACACGCCCAGCGCGGCTAGGCCGATGCAGGTAAATTGAGCTATTTTCGCGAACAACACGGCGGGCGGAGCCTAGCACCACCCGCACCGCGCGGGCACGCACAGGGCTTGCCCCAGCCCGAAATTCGGGCAAAGACTCGGCCGCGTCGCGTTCTCGCCGGTGCTCGTGCCCGGCCGTCGCGCCCCGTTACACCCCCCGACCATGGATCGCCTCGAAAAACGGCTGCTCGCCGAAGTTGCCCGTGCCAGCCACGACTTTAGGCTGATCGAACCGGGCGACCGCGTGATGGTCGCGGTCAGCGGCGGGAAAGACTCGCACGCGCTGCTGTACTTGCTGCGTCAGATCCAACGCCGCGCGCCGTTCGAGTTCTCACTGTTCGCGGTGAACGTGGACCAAGGACACCCCGGCTTCCCCGATCGGACCTTGCCGGACTACTTCGAGCGGGAGGGCTACGAGTACAAGATCATCGAAGAGGATACGTACTCGATCGTCAAAGAGAAGATTCCCGAAGGCAAGACCTTCTGCTCGCTCTGCTCACGCCTACGCCGGGGCATTCTGTACACGCAAGCTGCGCAGATGGGCGCGACCAAGATCGCGCTCGGTCACCACCGTGACGACGTGATCGAGACCTTGATGTTGAACTTGCTCTACTCGGGACAGCTGAAAGCCATGCCCGCCCGCTTGCGCTCGGACGATGGCCGCAACGTGGTGATTCGGCCGATGGTCTATCTAAGTGAGGACGAGCTGAGTGAGTTCGCGGCGCTCAAGCAATTCCCGATCATTCCCTGTGATTTGTGCGGCTCGCAAGAGAACCTGCAACGCAAACAGATCAAGAATCTGCTCAACGACCTGAACGCCAAGAACCCGAAGGTGCGCGCCAACGTATTCGCGGCGCTGGGCAACGTGCGTCCTTCACACTTGTTCGATGTCGCATTGCGTTCGGCCCTCGGCGTCGTGGAAGCCGACGAAACTCCGGAGATTGGCGCGCCCTCGACCTCCGACCGTGACGTCGCGCCGGTAGTACCGTTGTCTGCGCTGTTTCGGACGCGCTAGTCGCCCTTTTCGAGCACAGCAACAGCCAAGCAGGGCTAATCGGCACGCGCGGGCAGCCGAAGCTGCATTCGGTTCGTGTACACGCCAGCACGATGCCCCACGCTGTCCCAGCCGCGCCCAACGCTGGTCCCCGCCAGCGTCAGATGGATGTCCACGGTCGACCTCAGCTCCGGGGAAGTGCGGCCGAACTCGAGCGCATTTTGCGGCAGGCCCCAACCAGCGGTGGGCGATAGCTCGGTCGAAAGCTGAAGCGACCAATCATGAAACACGACCGTCAAAAGCTCGCGCTGAGCAGGCTCTCCGAGCTCCACCAGCTCGATGCTGAGCGGCTCGCCGCGCGCGAGCCGCCCTTCTGCCAGCGTCGTGAACGGCCCTTTCTCAGCATCGCTGGCTTGCACGACTCGGAACATTCCGTGCTCGTCGAGGTAGGCGAGCCGCGCGGGCGCACCGAATGGATACTCGGAATGGACGACTTCGACGACGATCGCGGGACAGGGTGAAAAGCGCAAGCCGAGGCGATGGTGACCCTGGATCGAGAGACGCGCGTAGGCATTCAGGTGCGAGTAGATGGGCGTCTCTAGCCAGGTGCGTGACTCGATTGCCGCCGCTCTTGCGGAGCTTGCCTCGACGCGCAAGCTGCCGCCGCCAGCGTAGTCCAAGCGCAGCTCCTGTTCCGTCCGCTGGGAGCGAATGATGGCTGCCAGTGATGGCAGGCGCGCAGGCGCGAACACCGTCCAGAAGCGATCCGGTGAACGCGAGCGGAAGGCGAGTCGCGGCTCGATCGCGACACTGACCGTACCTGCCTGCGCTAGAACGCGGTCCGAGTTCGGCTTGACACGCAGCCATGGTGCGAGTTCGACCGCGGCGTCGTTCGCCACGCTCGTGGGCTCAGCCGCGGATTCGCCCGCAGCTGCTCTCGCGATCGGGCGCGTGGACGGCTCTGGCGCCCGTTGCGCGAGCACGAATCCGGCACCGAGCGCGAAGCTGAACGGCGCGGCGAGCCAAGCGCTGGGCGCTGGGCGTGCTTGCGCCGACCAACTCCCGACCAAGCCGAGCAGAAGGAGCAGCGCGACCATGCCCGCCGCGAGCGCAACCCCTCGCCCGCTCTCCGGAAAGGCAATTCCCGCCGCGAGCGCGAGGCCGAACCACGCGGACGGATACACGAGCAGCAAAGCGGGCAAGCTCGACGAGCGCCGCAGCGCTAGGACGGCGATTCCGAGCACGCTCGCCAGCACCAGAGCTGGCAACGCGCGATTGGCGAGGAAACGAGCATGCCCAAGCGGAAATCCAGCAGGCAAAAGCGCCCACGCGGCGAGCGCGACCAGGCCGTGAACCAGCAAGACCAACGCCCAGAACGCTAGCGCGACCGCGCGCGCCGCCCTGCTGTGACTGGACTCCACGGCGAAAGACTAGCTCAGGGACAACTCTCCAGGGGCGTCATCCCGTCGAACGTCGCTGCCCGAGATTTGCTACACTCCGCTCGCGACATGCGCTGGCCTCTGAAAACGCCCCGAGCGGGGTCTGCGAGCGACGGACGACGAGCGCTTTACCTCGTGCTGCTCGTGCTCGCCTGCTGCGCGGCATGTGCCGCCCGATTCGGCAGCGACGAAACCCCTGCCGCTGCTGGTGCGCCTGCCGCAGGCTACCCGGCTTCGAGCGGGCGTTCAGGCTCTGAAGCGGTGGCTGGGATGAACTCGCGCGGGGGTTCAGCCACGAGTGCGGGCGCTGGTTCGAACGCAGGCGCGGGCGCTGGCTCGAGCGCGGGCGCTGGCTCGAACGCGGGCACTGGCTCGAACGCCGGCGCCACATCCGGATCCGGAGGCGCCGCCGGACGGCCTGCCGTGGACATGGCCGGATCTTCCGGGACCGCGGCCGCTTCGAGCGTTGCCGAATGCAGAACCGACCGAGATTGCGAAGTCAGCCAAGACTGCTGCACGTGTCAGGCCGTGCCGAGTGGCGCCCCGATGCCAGCGTGCCCCGCAAACTGCGGCAGCAACGCGTGCGAGATCAAGGGGATCTCAGCCGTCGCCAAGTGCACGCTCGGCCGCTGTCGGCTGGCCACGAGCTGCAATGAACGGCAGGCAACGTGTAAGAGCGTGCCTCTGCCGTGTCCAGCGGGCGAAGTGAGAAGCGTAACCGAGTTGGGTTGTTGGGGCGCGTGCCTCGCGCCCACGGAATGCGCCGACGTCAGCGATTGCGCGGCCTGCGAGGACGCTCTGTGCGTAAAATTCCCAAACATCGGCGGCACCACCTTTCACTGTGTTGCGCGACAAGCAGCCTGCGAAACCGGGAATTTGTGCGATTGCTTGTTGCCTTGCGGCCCGTTCGGTTGTGCTGAGCAGAGCAGCGAGATCGGCTGCTTTTGCGCCGGCTGCGCGGGCTGACGCCGCGTGCGCTCCACGCCTAGGACGCGAACTCCACTTCCGCATCGAGAAAGGTGGCGTGCAACGCCGGTATTGGCACAGTAATCGAGCCGAACCTCGCGACCACGTATCGCTCCAACGAGATCGGGAAGCCGCCGAAGCGGGTCTGGCGGTTCCAGAAATGTGCGCCACGAGCCCAGATTCCGACGATTTCTGAGTGGTAGTCGTGGCGCACGAGTCGCCCGTCCCGGTCGAAATAGAATCGCTGGCGGCGGCAATGGGTCGGGAGGTCCTCGGGCAGTTCGATCTCGAGAGCGCTCATGGCGTTCGCCCGCGCTCCGGTTGAAGCCGTCGCGATCAGTCGCCCGTCGAGCAGCGTGAAGGGGAGCGCATGATAGTGCGTCAACGCGTAACCAAAAAAGTACAACGCGTCGAGCGGGCTCCAGCGACGGTACTTTGCCAACCCGCAAAAGCTTTGACGATGATTCTCGGCTATCGCAACCACCTCGCGGGTCCCGCGACGTTCCAACCGAACCACGCCATTGTCGAATACTCCGTCGTGATCCTGGTCGGGATAACCGATGAAGCGAATCCATCGCTCGTGCGGCGCGATCTCGAAAGCCGTCGGCAAGCGAAAGCTGTACCCAACGCCCTTCAACCGCGGAAGGAGCCCGGAAAGTCGATCCGGGATCAACCGGATGCGTCGCAATGAGCGCCAGGCCTCGACACCGCCGTAGTAGTCGCAAGCTCGCTTCACGACCTCGAGCGCGTCCGGGGTCCAGCTCGAGCCTTGGAGAACTTCTGTGCTCATTGCTACCTCACTGCGCGGGTTGACCGGAGCCGCGTGCTCTCGATCTTCGACTTCCTGGTCCGCGGCGCAAACCGACTGACTGACGAGACCGTCGACGCTTTCGTATCGAGTGTACAGCCGTACCCGCGGATTGAGTACCTTTGCGCTCGAGCGCACGGCTGCTATCTTGCTCTCCAGGCGATACGGTATGCTGAATGCTCGTGTGCTCAGCGCTCAGTCAGCTTCCTCCTCCGCGCTAGCCGGGGACACGCTCACGAATTTTCGTTTCTTTCCCACCGCGGCGCCGCTTTCACAGTTCGTCGAGCACCTGTACACCGCCGAGATACCGGGCCATTTTTTGGTGCACGCCGAAGCAGCGCGCCTGCCGGAGGTAACGGCTCACTTGGTGTTCGCGATCGAGGAGGGCAATGCGCTCCCAGGGGGTATTTGGCTGGGAGGTGGGCTGCGCGCCTGCCTGTTTCTTCACCCTGCGCATTTGCAAGTCATTCCGGTTCCGGTCGGCATTCGCCAGGCAGTTGGCGCATCGTTGCGGCCAGCGGGGCTGCGCCTTCTGCTCCCCCGTGG
>DATEPG010000156.1:0-3062 GCA_035273265.1 Polyangiaceae bacterium | reverse complement strand
CGCGTGGTCACGCGCTGATTCGAGGATCTCCTGCCATGGCAGACTTTTCGCCCGAAGAGCTGGCGCGTTGCATCGAGATCCTGGAGCAGTTGGTCGCCGACCGCACGCACCTGGTCACCATGTCCGGCGAGGCGCGGGTGGCGCTCTTGATCGCTGCCGGTCGCCTGTCGCGCCCGACTCGCCACGAGGGCATCCGCGAAAATAAGGCGTTTCGACGCCATTCCAAGAAGGTAGCGCGCGAGGATGACCGCGCGCTACGCGCTGAGACCGTGATCCGGCAGGCTCGGCTCTCGCCCGTGTACGAAGCGCCGCCGCAGCTCACCGGGCAGGCCTCCTGTGCCCCCACGCGCGAGCTGAAGAACCCGCGCAGCTGTTACGTGTGCAAAGCCGAGTATCGCCGGCTGCACTTTTTCTATGATTCGATGTGCGAGACGTGCGCGGAGTTCAACTACCAAAAGCGCTTTCAAAGCGCGTCGCTGGTAGGCAAGACCGCTCTGATCACCGGCGCGCGCTTGAAGATAGGCTATCAGGCCGCGTTGATGATGCTGCGCGCCGGTGCGCGCGTGATCGTCACTACGCGTTTTCCGCGCGACGCGGCGCAGCGCTTCGCGCGGGAAGCCGACTTCGAGTCCTTCAGTGACCGGCTGCAGATCCATGGCTTGGATTTGCGCCATTGCTCGAGTGTCGAGCTGTTCACCCGCTTCCTCAATCAGACGCTCGACCGGCTGGATATCGTGATCAACAACGCGGCCCAAACCGTGCGTCGTCCGCCGGGTTTCTACCAGCACATGCTGGAGCTCGAGCTCGGGCCCTTGTCGGCGGTCGATGCCCGCGCCCAGCGTTTGCTGCACGATCACGAGGCTTGCAAAGCGGTCTTGAGCGCCGCCGGATCCCAGCCGCTTGCGCTCGGCTTCGGCGAGACCACCGGCCTCGCCGAGCAAGCCACGAATTCCGCGGCGCAGGGCATTGCTCGCTCGGCGGCGCTCTCGCAAATCCCGCTCGCCTACGACGAAACCATGGCCGGCGCCGAGCTCTTCCCTCAGGGCCGCATGGACGCGGATCTGCAGCAGGTCGATTTGCGCGTGATGAACAGCTGGCGCATGGCCCTCGCCGACGTGCCCGCGCCGGAAATGCTCGAAGTGCAGCTGGTGAACTCGGTCGCGCCCTTCATTCTGTGCAGCAAACTGAAGGCGTTGATGATGCGCGTGCCCTCGCGAGACAAGCACATCGTCAACGTGTCGGCGATGGAAGGGCAGTTCTCCCGCTACACCAAGACCGACAAGCACCCGCACACCAACATGGCCAAGGCCGCGTTGAACATGATGACTTTCACCTCGGCGCCCGACTACGCGGAGCACGGGATCTTCATGAATGCAGTCGATACTGGCTGGGTCACGGACGAGGATCCGCTCCACCACGCCGAGCGCAAACAACGCGAAGCGGACTTTCAGCCTCCGCTCGACATCGTGGACGGGGCGGCGCGGATTTGCGATCCGTTCTTCTCCGGGCTGAACACGGGCGAGCACGTCTTCGGAAAATTCCTCAAGGACTACCAGTCGGTCCCCTGGTGAGCGCGCTGCGCACGGCGCGTGCTCCGCGCTCGTGTCACTTCGATAAGTAAAGCGAGTGCGCGCACTTGCGCGGCGCGGGTGAGCGCATGGACGGACAATGTCCGAGCCCGGGCCGGCCGCGCCTGGTCAACTGAACATAAGTGCAGTATGCCTGGTACCATGCTGCAGCGCCTGAAGATCCAGGGCTTTACGCTCTTGGACGACGTCACCATCAACCTGACCCCCGGGCTGAACGTGCTGAGCGGCGAAACGGGTTCGGGCAAGTCGCTCGTGCTCACCGCGCTCGGTTTGCTGCTCGGCGCGCGCACCCCCGCCTCGTGCGTTCGGGAAGGGCACGACAACGCGTTGGTCGAGGCCGAGTTTCGAACCCCGGCCGGGGCGCTGCGCCTCGCGCGCAACGTTCGCCGTGCGGGTCGTGGCACGTGCTTGCTGGGGGATGACGCCGTGCCGCTGTCGAAGCTGGCGGAGACGGGCAAATCGCTCTTGTGCTTCGCATTTCAACACGCGCAAATCGAAATTGGAAGCCCCGCGTTGTTCGTCTCCGGGCTCGACGTGCTGGCAGCTCACGGCTCGCTCGTGCGCGAATACGCCGCCGCTTACGCGGACCTGTCGCTTGCGCGGGCCGAGCTGTCGCGCGTGCGCAGCGAGCTGGCTGGTCGTGACGCGCGCCAGCGCCTGGTGCGGGATCAGGTGTCCTTGCTCGAACGGCTGGCACCGCGTCAGGGCGAGCATGGTCGTTTGGCGGAGCGTCTGCGGGTGCTGCGTCGCGCACAAACGTATCTCGAGCTCGCGGCTCAGGTCGAGCATACGTTGTCCGAGCGTGAGGCATCGGTCTCGCAAGAGCTCTCCGGCTTGATGCGCGCCGCCGCGCGCGTGGCAGATGATTCCAGCCACGCGCGCGCGCTGCATGAAGCCCTGCAGCGTGCCAACCTGGAGGTTGAAGAGGCGGTGCGCGCCGCCGAGCGCCTACGGGCGGATTTGGACGTCGAAGCGCAGGATCTCGACGCTCTGGAGCAGCGCTTCGCCGAGCTGGATCGTCTGGCCCAGTCGCTCGGCGTGACCGGTGACACGCTTGCCGAGCGTCTGGAGACGCTCCGCCAAGAGCTCACCGTGCTCGAGGGCGCGGAGGAGCGCGCCGGCCTCGCCGAGGCCGAGGTGGAAGCAGCAATGGCTCGCGCGCTCGGGCTCGCTCGCAAACTGCACGCTGGGCGCGTCCAGCATGCGGTAGAGCTGGTGCGCCGCATCGAGCTCGAGCTCGGCGCGCTGTGCCTATCTGGCGCCCGCATCGAGCTGGCTTTGACCGAAGCCAAACCGACCGAACTCGGTGCGCTGGGTATCTCCCTGCTCGAGCCGCGCTTTGCTGCCAATCCTGGTGAGCCCTTTGGCCCGTTGGCAGAGGTCGCCTCTGGCGGCGAGCGCTCGCGCTTGTTGGTGGCGCTCCGCTGTGCCGGTCTCGAGACAGGCACGGAAACGCTGGTCTTCGACGAGATC
>DATEPG010000155.1:0-2676 GCA_035273265.1 Polyangiaceae bacterium | reverse complement strand
GTACACCCAGGCAAACGGGATATTACTGATCTGGCGGACCAGAATGACGAGTGTCGTCGCGATCGCGGCGTAGGCCACGCCGATCAGCAGGTTGGCGAGTACCTGCGTCCAGACCATCGCTGGCGACCACAGGTAGCAGTGCCCGTGAGGCATGAAGCCCAGGCCAAAAACTCGTTCCAGCCATTGCCACATTCGCTCGAGGGTACGCGCCGTTCGAGTCTGGTGAAAGGGGCCACTGTAGGCGTTTTCATGTGACTTGTTTCACTCGGCGGCCCTGGTAGGACCGGCAACGACCGGCTGCAAAATGCCTCGGAGGCACCGGTCACCCCGACGGATGGAGCTCGACTGGACTAAAATCATCCGGCGGCGAGCCGACAAAGAACTGACTCGTAAATAGTCAGCGGATCTCACCGTAGCGTTTTAGGGCTGCGCCCGGCCAGCCGCGCTCTCGAGAGCGTTGACCGCCGAGCCGCCGAAGCTCGACCGCTACTTCATCCTTCGTTCACAACCAGCCACCAATGGTGAGGCGTCCCGCGATCGCGGTCTTTCTGGCGTCACCCGTCAAATCGGTGTCCAGAGCTGGACCGAAGCCGAGGAAGAAATGCTGAACGGGGTGGAACATCACGGGAGCAAAGACATTCAACGCCAAGTGGCTACCCGAAACGTCGTTCGTGGTTCCAGGAGGAGCCGGCGGTGGGGCCGTCGTGCTCGTGCTCGAACTAGAATAGGAGAAGCCGAGCTTCGGCCAGAACGAGAAGCGCTCCGAGAACGCGAGGTTGTACCCGACGCGCGGGCCAATCTGAAAAACGGTCTCATGCTGACCGCTGGTGGTCGTGTAGTCGACACCGATGAAGCCACCGACGGAGATATTGTTGGCCACGAAGTAGTCGAGCGCGGGGAGCAAGGTCAGCTTCGTGGTCGAACCGTCGACGCCGCTGGTCGAAGTGCTCGAGATCGACAGGCCGGCGTCGCTCGAGATGGTGATCTGCCCGCGATCGCCGAATACCCCCGAGGGTGAATTGGCGGCTACTGCTGGCAGCTGTGGACGCTGATCATTGACGTTGTTTTCACCCTTCGCGGTCAAATCGTCTGCTGCATCCGCAGAGGCGATGGTGGTGAGTAGGGCCACGCTCAATGTGAGCCCCGAGCAGAAAAAGGTTCGCAAGAACGGTGAGTTCATGCCGCATGCTGCAATGCAGGCGGCGTGCCCGGACGCCCCCCAGCGTCGCGTTGCGCCAAATGTAAGCGACGCGCATCCGGTCTCGGCGTAGCAAAACGGCGCAGGGCGGCAGTTTGTCGCTGGGGCTGCGGCATGGTGACGCATTGGGGGGCATGCTAAACGATCCTAGGTTTGTAACCGTGTGCCGCTTTCCCCTCCGTTTCTCGTTGTGCGCTGCGCTTTTGGCTTCCAGCGCCCTCGGCTGCAGTGATCCGGAGTCCGGCGCGGGCGGGCCTGCCGTGCGCAGCCCGACGCCCGGCTGTCGGGCGCCAGCTGGCGTCTCCGCCTCACCTCGTACGATCGACGAGGCGGTCAGCTTGATCAATGCGCTGCCCAAGCCGCTGAGCTTGCCCTGCTTCTTGGAATCGCTCGCGCGCCCGCTGCAAATTCACGCGACTAACAGTTTGTTCAGCGCGCAACCTGCAGAGGGTTTGCGCAGTCCGCGCATCTTCATTTTCCAGGATCCGACCTTGCTCTCGATCGTTCCCGCTGGTGACGGTGCGCCGCTGCTCGAGTTCGGCGAGCAACGGCCCGAGTTGCGATCGCTCAAGGGTGAGCTCGTTTTCCCAGTCTCGACTCGGCTCGAGCCCAGCGCACCCTTCGACAAGCTGCTGTTCAATCCGCAAATCAGCACTTGCGGCGGCTGTCACGCGGGCGAGCTACAAGAGTCGGAAATTTTGGGGGTGCGAAGCTTCGTTTCGCTAGCACTGCGGCCGCGCCCTCGAGATCAGGTGAGTACGCAATCCCTCGCGCACGAGTTGGAAATCTGCGACCGCGTCAAGGAACCGCAGCGCTGCGCGATCCTCGACGGTCTTTTGGGCTGGGGTCCGGTCACGGATCGAAGCTTTCCCCCAGAGATGGCGACCTTCGGCGGGCCCTAGCGGCGAGGCAGACTGCCCCACATTCGCGGCGCCAGACCAGGCACGAGTCCTGCTACGGACCGCCCGCGTGCCTCGTTCATTTCTACCGCGCTTGGCGGCGCTGCTCGCAGGGTTGTGGAGCACCGTATGCGTGCTGCCGGCTTTCGCTCAAACCAGGCCCGTCAGCCCGCCGCTCGTGGCGACCCCGACGGAAAAGCCCTCGCTCTGGCGCAAAGAATGGCCAGAATTTCGCACCAGTGAGGCTGTCACTACGGTCGCTTCAGGCTTGGCCACCGTCGCCATTCTGATGATCGGTCCGGTCGACCAACCTCGCTGGCAAGGTCCCATCCTGTTCGACAACGCCGTTCGCGACAGCTTGCGGGCGAGCAGCCCGGAGGGCCGCCAAACCCAACGAGCCATCGGCGATTGGGGCTATCGGCTTTCCCCGATACTGCCCATCGTCGATGTGTTTCTGGTGGCGGCTATTGGCCACTCCGATTCGAAGTTGGCACTCAACTTGGGCGGCATGCTGCTCGAGGCCTATAGCTATTCGGGCTTGGCCTCGTTCATTTCGACCGAGCTCTCGGCACGCAAGCG
>DATEPG010000154.1:0-25336 GCA_035273265.1 Polyangiaceae bacterium | reverse complement strand
TCAGCCTTCGGGGCCGCCGCGGACACGTCCTCACCCTCGGCTGCGAGAATTGCGATCGGTGCGCCGACCTTCACGCCGTCCGTGCCCTCGGCAACCAGGATCTTTGCAATCGTGCCTTCGTCCACGGCCTCGAACTCCATCGTGGCCTTGTCCGTCTCGATCTCCGCCAGGACGTCGCCGGCCTTGACGGCGTCGCCTTCTTTCACCAGCCACCGCGACAGTTTACCCTCTTCCATGGTGGGCGAAAGCGCGGGCATCAGGATGTTCGTCGCCACGGTTAGTCCTTGTAGGTGACGGCTTTGACCGCCGCGATGATGTCTTCGACCGTGGGTAAAGCAAGCCTCTCCAGATTGGCGGCATAGGGCATAGGCACGTCCTTGCCGGACACTTTGGTGGGCGGCGCATCCAACCAGTCGAATGCCTGCAGCGCCACTTGGGCACAGACTTCCGAGCCGATGGAGCACACCGGCCACGCCTGCTCGACGGTGACGACGCGATTGGTCTTCTTCACGCTGTCCAGCACCGTCGCGAGGTCCAGCGGGCGTAGCGTGCGCAGGTCGATCACTTCGGCGCTGAGTCCTTCCTCAGTCAGTCTCTCGGCCGCTTCCAAACACAGCCCCACCGCAATAGAATAGGAGACGAGGGTGACGTCATTGCCGGGCTTGACCACGCGCGCCTTGCCGATGGGCAGCACGAAATCGTCCAGCTTTGGCACGGGAAAGCTCCTGCCATACACGATCTCGTTTTCGAGGAAGATCACCGGATTGGGATCACGGATGGCCGCTTTCAGCAACCCCTTCGCGTCAGCGGCAAAATACGGCGCGATCACCTTCACGCCGGGCACCGCGGCATACCAGGCCGAATAATCCTGGCTGTGTTGGGCCGCCACCCGCGCAGCCGCGCCGTTCGGACCGCGAAACACGATCGGACAACTCATCTGCCCACCCGACATGTACCGAGTCTTGGCGGCGGAGTTGATGATCTGATCCATCGCCTGCATGGCAAAATTCCAGGTCATGAATTCCACGATCGGTTTGAGCCCACCGAACGCCGCCCCGATGCCAAGACCGGCAAAGCCATGCTCGGTAATGGGCGTGTCGATCACCCGGCGCTCGCCGAATTCCTCGAGCAAGCCTTGCGAAACCTTGTAGGCGCCCTGGTACTGCGCGACCTCTTCGCCCATGAGAAATACCAGCTCGTCGCGGCGCATTTCCTCGGCCATGGCGTCGCGCAGCGCGTCGCGAACGGTCTGCTGGACGAACTCGGTGCCGTCGGGGAATTCCGGATCTGCGACGCCCTCCGCGCCGGTAGCGGGCGGTTCCTGACCAGCCGCGGACTGACGGTTCTCGGCTGCCACGCCCGGCGCGGCTGGATCGGCTTCGGACGGTTGGTGGATGGAGGCATCACCCGGCGCTTCGCCTTCGCTCAGCAGCGTAGCTATTGGCGAGTTGACCTTCACCCCGTCTGTGCCTGCGGGCACCAGGATCTGGCCGATGCGGCCTTCATCCACCGCCTCGAATTCCATCGTTGCCTTATCGGTTTCGATCTCGGCGAGGATGTCGCCTGACTTCACGACGTCGCCCTCCTTCACCAGCCACTTGGATAGCTTCCCTTCCTCCATGGTGGGAGAAAGAGCAGGCATGCGGATCTCGGTGCTCATGAGGAATAAACATCCGTATAGAGTTCGGAGACATCGGGTTCGGGGCTCTGAGTGGCGAACTCGGCCGCCGCGACCACGATCGCTTTGATCTCGGCGTCGAGCTGCTTGAGAGTGTCGGCGTCGGCCACGCCGCGCTCAATCAGCTTTTTGCCGAACTGCTCGATGGGGTCGCGCTTGTCGCGCACCCCGCTGACTTCTTCGCGCGAGCGGTACTTGGCGGGGTCCGACATGGAATGGCCGCGATAGCGGTACGTCTTCATTTCCAAAATGAAGGGGCCCTTGCCGCCGCGAGTATAGGTCATCGCCTCCTGTCCCGCTTTCTGGACCGCTTCGACGTCCATACCGTCGACCTGCGCCCCGGGAATACCGAAGGACGCGCCGCGCTTCGAAAAATCCGTCACGGCGCTGGAGCGCGCCACGCTCGTGCCCATCGCGTATTCGTTGTTCTCGATCACATAGATGACCGGAAGCTTCCACAGCTCAGCCATGTTGAAGCTTTCGAAGACTTGGCCCTGGTTGGCCGCGCCGTCACCCAGATACGCCAGCGTCACGCTACTATCGCCGCGATATTTGGTGGCGAAGGCCAGGCCTGTGCCGAGCGGCACCTGCGCCCCCACGATGCCGTGGCCGCCATAGAATTTCTTCTCGACGCTGAACATGTGCATCGAGCCTCCTTTGCCGCGCGAGAGGCCTGTCGCGCGACCGGCTAGCTCGGCCATCACGAACTTGGGCTCGACCCCTTGGGCCAGCATGTGGCCGTGATCACGGTAAGCGGTGATCTGCTGGTCGCCTGGTTTGGCCGTGCTCATCAGGCCAACCACCACCGCTTCCTGCCCGATATAGAGATGGCAGAACCCGCCGATCAGGCCCATCCCGTAAAGCTGCCCCGCGCGTTCTTCGAAACGACGGATCAACAACATATCCGCATAGAGTTTCCGCAGCGATCCGGGACTATTTGAGAGAAGGTCTGCCATGGGATGAAAGCCGTGCTCTTGATCCTTGAAGCCTGAAGACGTTCTTGCACTACGATCGCATCGAGCACCAGCATGCGGGCATCGAGCACCAGCGTGCGGCAAGCTTGCTGATCCGGCCGCGGCAGCTTTGGCGAGCACCTTGCCAAAGCGCTTGGTGACGCGGCACCATAGCAGAAGGAATCGCCGCGCAGAAGAAGCAGCCGCCGGTTTTCCCGCGAGAGGACGAGATAAAAGGCCATCAAGAGCCATCGCGTCCGCGAGCCAAATTGTCCCGGATTCCATCAGGCGAAATTGACGCGGCCCGTCGCACGAACCGGGCGGCATCCTGCAGGCCGCTCGCTTCTATCCGATGGTGCAGTTCGACCTAGAAAGTCAGATCCGAGGCCAAGCCGAGCCGCACCTATCGGCGCGTGACCGCGGTGCAGACGTTGTTCAGGCTGGAGGTGAGCGTCGTCGAAAGCGGCAATCTATTCACCAGGCCGACGTATTCTACGACCTGGACGCCGCCGGTACGGTGGCAGGCGCGGCGGTCAGCCTGGTGCATTTCGGCCCTGGCTCACTGTTCTTTCTGCGCGCACAAAAGCCTCTGCCGTTCGACATATCCGGCAAGGGTGTCGAGCGCGGCTATCGGGCCGACTGGGACAACATCCATCCAGGGCACCCTTCAGGTGGCGAGGGCTCGGCACTCGAGCTGAACAGTCCTGGGCTGTATCATGTGGAGCTCACCGTCGAGCACATCTACAATGGGTGTTTCGCTACGACGTTCGTGCACGTCCCCGTGCTCGGTAAGGCTGACCTGTTGCCACGCGCGCGGGGGGTTTAGTGGCGCTCGACGGTTCAGCGCGCGGCCGGGTTTGCGTCGATGACTACATCGACAAGCTCGAAGAGCATGGCCCCGGGGAATCGACCCCGGCGCACTAGCAACCGAGGCCCTCGTACTGCGTCGCGGGAGCGAAATGCGGCTTGAATGCCGAACGCTGCACGCGTTCGCAGCTGGACCGAGCTCGCGCCAAAAGCAGCGATTCAGGCGTTCGGCTTTGCGGCGTCGCTCGAGCCCGCTCCGCTCGAGCCCAGCTTTGCTTCCGGGGCTACCAGCGATGCGAACATGCCCAAAAAGACAGCACCCCACGCGGCAAGCGCTGCGTACACGAAGAAGCGTGGGATCACGAGCAGAAAAGCTTGCCCGGTGGCTTCCGCTAGCCGCACCGTGCAGACGGTATACATCCCTAGCGGGAACACCATTCCCCAATATTGCGGATCGTATCGCAGCGGAAAGCGCCGGATTACGTGGCGCCAGATCCCCAGGATCACGAGCAGCGGTATCCACCAAGTCGCGGTGACCCAAAAGAACATCGTAAAGCCGGTTAGAAACGGTCCCATCATTTCGACGAAGGGATCGGTGTGTCGAGCCAGAAGCAACGTGGAGCCGGCCAGGGTGGTAATCGCTACCGCGCCCATGTTGATCCAATAGGGCGGGGT
Source organism: Polyangiaceae bacterium (assembly GCA_035273265.1). Taxonomy (GTDB): domain Bacteria; phylum Myxococcota_A; class Polyangia; order Polyangiales; family Polyangiaceae; genus PMG-095. The sequence continues at coordinate 21,223 of DATEPG010000154.1, read as the reverse complement.
GAGCCGCTCCATGGTCATCTCGACGAAGGTGAAGCGATAGAAAATGAGCGTGATGATGGTCAAATAGAGCATCGCCCCGAGCAGAAACATGCACAGGGCGACGAACAGGAACGGCTCACCTTCGACCATCCGCGGCGCCAGCAGTGAGCCTAAAACGGACACGCTCTGCGTCGCGACGATTGCGAGGAGCCACGCACCGTTGATACCGGTCTCCAGTGATGGCTTGTGCTTACGAACGACCACGGCCGTAAAAAAACCGTACATGACGACCAGCCACAGCCCGATACCCGTGAACCACAACGCCTTGGCGACTGCGACTTCGTGGGCGACGACGAGTACCTGCGCGCCGAGCACGCACGTTCCGGCGACTAGGGTGAAGAAGCCGGCGCCTCGTCCATGGTCGCGCAGGTCATCGAACACGCGGGTCGGATACACGAGCAGCCGCGCAACGAACAGCGCGCTTAGGGTCGCGTACGCGATGACGTTTATCCAAAGCAGCGGCTCCGCGGGCCAGCCCAATGCGAGCAGTTTCGTCGCGATTGAGACGATGCCCGTCGCCATGACGAGCGCGAAGTAACCGGGAAATAAGCCGGCTACTCCACTCGCGATCCTTCGCCCGACGCGGCTGCTTCGGAGCCCGCTCACTACTCGAACCGATAGAGGTAGCGCAGGAGGCCCGTGTTCAGCGCCAAGCAAACAGCGCTCGCAATGGCCGCTGGAATGGCGATTGCGCGGTCACCGCCCAAATAAGCGTTCATCGTGGCGATGAGCAGCCAAAGCTGAAGTACGACGAGAAAGACGACGAGCAGCAGGATGCCGTTCACGACGGGCATCCGCTGCGATCGCGCGAAGCGGCTCTTGCTCACGTGGCGGAGTCCTCGACACCGATCGCGTAAACGGTATCGGCGCGCACCTCTAGCAGCACACGCGGCAGGCGTCGTCTCGGGGGACCCGCCAGCGGCGCACCTGTCTGCAGGTCGAACCAGCCGTTGTGACACGGACAGTGCAGCTTGCCTTGCTCGACCACCGGTACCACCGGGCACTGCAGGTGGGTGCACTGCTGGTCGTACGCAACGAAAGATCCTGCGCCTGTGCGCACCAGTAGTCGCGGTGTGCTGCCCTCTGGATAGACGAAGGTCTTCGCCCCTCCGACTGGGAGCTCTTCGACAGACGCGATCGACCTCTGCGGATAGACCCCTTTGCGCTTAGCGAGCAGACTCTTGCCGACGATCCACGCTTGCCCCGCCACGAAGGCGCAGCTGGTGAGCACGACGTATTTGACGAGGTCGCGCCTCGATACGTAGTCGTCCTCGGCCCAGTCGATCGGGAAATCTCGTCGCCATCGCGGCTGCTCCTCGTCTGGCCGTCGATTCGGTGGAATAGAGCGACGAGCAAGCAGAGGATCGTGGGTGCCGTCTGTATTGCTCATGCGTCACCCTCGCTGCCAAAAATATCGTCGAGCACGTCGTGGCCGATCGTTGACACGTACATCGCGGCGGTCACGTCGACCACTTCGCGCGGCGCGCTTACGGGGATCATGACGTTGACCTTGGTCGTAATCACCTGCGCGCCAAACTGAAAGGTGTTGACGGCCTTTGCGTTCGGTCGAAGCTTCGCCATCTCCTCCCGCGTTCCAAACGCGAGCGCCTGGCTCGGACAGACCGAAGCGCACATGGGCTTGAGCCCGACCGAGGTGCGATCGTAGCACATGTCGCATTTCATCATCAGGTTCATGCGCGTGTTCATCTTGGGAACGCCGAAGGGGCAGGCTAAGACGCAGTTGTTGCAAGCGATACAACGAGGCTTGCGCGCCGTTTGCACCACTCCGTCTTCGGTCCGCTTGATCGCATCGGCCGGACACACCTCGGCGCACGTGGGCGAATCGCAGTGCATGCAAACGACCGGGATGGTTTGGGTCGAGAGTCCTCGGTCGACGTAATCCAGTTGAATCATGGATTGCCCCTTGTGCGTATCGCACTCGGAACACGCCTGGATGCAGGACTGACAGCCGATACATCGCCCAGGATCGACGAAGAACTCATAAGTCTCGGGTAGGGGCATTCGTGGCTCTTCTCCGTGTCTATTGCTGGGGCTCCAGGATCATCGCATAGTTCGGGGGCTGGGCCGCGCGGGCGACTTGCACTGCACAGACCTTGTATTCCGGGATTTTCGAGATCGGATCTTGTGCGGAGATAGTCAGTTGGTTCGCGCTCTTGCGACCACCCCAATGGTAGGGAATGAAGACGGTGTCTGGGCGGATGGTCTTGACGACCGCTGCGCGCAGCGTGCAATGACCGCGACGGCTCTTTACCGTGGTCCAGTCTTGATCGGCGATCCCGAGGCGGGCAGCGAGCCTCGGGTGGATCTCGACGCGTGGTTCAGGATAGTGGTCGACGAGCGGGCCAATGCGCCGGGTCTGGTTGCCAGAGAGGAACTGACTCACGACCCGGCCCGTCGTTAGGATGATTGGATACTCCTCGTCCACGTCCTCCGCGGGTCCCACGTACGGGGTCGCATTGAAGCGTGCTTTACCGTCGGGAAAGTAGAAGACGCCCGCGCCATTGGCGACGGGGTTCCAGGAACCTGGCTCGAACAGCCGCGGGGTGCCCTGCGGCGTGGGCTGGGGCGCAGCGTCAGGTGTCTCGGCGCGACAGGGCCAGAACACTCCGAAGTGCTCCTCGATGCGCTCGTAGGTGACGCCCGAATAGTCATTTACGCCACCACGCGAGGCGACGCGTAGTTCCTCGAACATCTGCCGCGGACTCTCGAAAGTGAGGCCTTGTTCGCGGCCAAGTGCCTTCGCGATGTCTTGGATGATGCGCCAGTCTTGCTTGGCCTCACCCGGACAATCGACTGCCTTGTTGATGCGGATGATCCGCCCCTCGAGCTGCGTCACCGTTCCTTCGTCTTCTTCCTGGAGCGATCCGGGCAGCACGACGTCCGCATAGCGAGAGGTCTCGCTCATGAAGAAGTCGATTGTCGCGAAGAAGTCGAGCTTCTGCAGCGCGGCACGCACGAAATTGTTGTCGGGCAAGGAAACGACCGGATTGAAGCAGATCGACAAAAGGCCGCGAATCTCACCGGCGTGGGCCTTCCGCATGATCTCGTAGGCGTCCACGCCCGGCATCGGAAGATCTTCGGGGTTCATTCCCCAGACCTCCGCCACGTACTTCCGATGCTGCGGGTTGCTGAGGTCACGGCCTCCGGGCAGCTGATCGCACTTCTGCCCGTGCTCCCGACCTCCTTGCCCGTTGGCTTGCCCGGTGATGGTCGCATAGCCGCAGCTCGGGCGACCAATGCGTCCCGAGGCGAGTACGATGTTGATCGTGCTGAGAACGTTCTGTACGCCGTGACTGTGGTGCTCGATGCCCCGGGCGTGCATCAGAAAGCTCGTCTTGGCCGTGCCCCACCACTCCGCTGCCTGTCGAATCGACTTCTCGGCGATTCCCGTGACCTCGGCTGTCTTCGCTGGCGTCCATTGGCTCACCTCGCGCGCGACCGCCTCGAAGCCAACGGTGTTTCGAGCGATGAAGTCATGGTCGAGCCAGTCATTGTCGATCATCAACTGGAGGATGCCGTTGAACAACGCGGTGTCGCGCCCCGGCTTGACCGGTAGGAAGAGGTCACAGGTGCGCGCCAGTGGCGTGATCCGAGGATCGACGACGATGACCTTGGCGCCCCGCTCGCGCGCTTGCCAGACGTAGTTCGTGGTGATCGGAGCGCATTCGGCGACGTTCGCGCCGGCGACGAGAACGACCTCGGCGCCTTCGATGTCACTCCACGGGTTGGCAGCGCGATCGATGCCGAACGCTTTCTTGTTGCCGGCACCCGCGCTCACCATGCACAGCCGACCATTGTAGTCGATATTGGCGGTGCGCAGGCACATGTGGGCAAACTTGCCCATCAAGTAGGTTTTTTCGGTCGTCAGGCTCGCGCCCGAAAGGATCGCGAACGCATCGGCGCCGTGCTCCCTCTGGATCTTGTCAATCGACTCGGCGACGCGTCGAATCGCCGCGTCGTAGGAGAGCTTTCTAAAACCAGAGGGTGCAGCCTCGTCTTTCTCGTAAGCATGCAGCAAGCGGTCTGGGTGCGCTTGTTGCAAGTAGCGCTTGACCCCCTTCGGACAGAGCATTCCGCGGTTGAATGGGAATTCGTACCAAGGTTCGATGCCAATGACGGTGTTGTCTTTGACCTTGAGCTGAACGCCGCATTGCTGTCCGCAGAAGCAGCAGTGGGTCTTGACCAGGCGGTCAGGCTCTACGCCAGAGTCGACGCGCATGTCGGTCCCGTAGGCGCGAGAGGGGCCGAACTCGCGAATTACGTTGAGATCGAGCCCAGGCGTGGGGGTCCCCGCAGCGAGGTCAGGTTCGGACGACGTGTTCGAAGTACTCATGGATGAAAATTCTCCGCGTCTTCGGAATCGAGTGGTCCCTCACCGAGGCCGCGATTGGCGTGCACCGGCATCGGCTGGAGCTGCGAGGGTGGAGCGAGTGGTTGCCCGCCCCGGTGTGTGGTCCACGTTAATCCCTGCGCCATCGCGAAGGATGCGCGACGGCACGGGGGGCAGATCCATTGGTAGTGCTCGACCGAGCTGTCCGGGATCTCGTATCGATAACCAAGCTGCTTCTCCACCGCGATCAGATCGAGCAGGTGCATGCGCGACGTAAACGCATGACCGCAGCGTCGGCAATTTGCCTGCTCTTCGACTCGCCCGATGTCCTTGTAGAAGCCAACGCCCAGCTGCGCAGGGCGCTGAAAGATGTGAAAGAACTTCCCGAAGGGCAGCCAGACGAACGTCGCAATGACCGTCAACGCGTGAAAAATGGAAATGAACGTAAAGCCAAAGCCCTTCATCCAGGTGTAGCTCGCCGTCAGCATGAGCCCGGTGACGCTGACCGCAAATAGCAGAAGCAGCGGCAGGAAGTCCTCTGCGAAGCGCTGCAAGGCGACCGCCCCCTCGTCGCGCATTCTGCGGCGCATCGCCAGCATCACACCGGCGATAACGAGGAACGCAGACCATACAAGCCCGTGAAACAGGAAAAATCCGACCACCGACTCGTGCGGAAAACGAAATGCCGGGAAGCCAAACACGACGGCCTCGTACAACGCGAGGTCGCCGGGCACCGGACGAAAGTGAAGCCAGCCGAAAACGAGGGGAAAAGTGATCGCGACCGCGAGTAGGCACCCCCACATGATCAGCAGGTGCGTGACTCCGCGCAGCCCCCCGCGACGCACGATGAAGCGGTTGGCGAGGATGTCCTGGCTGAAGCGCGCCACCCAAAAGCGCGCGTTACGCAGCCTCCACCCACGGCGCCAAAATGCCTGCCAACCACGCTGCCAATAAAGAGCGGTCGGCGGTCTGGAGAGCCACATGCTGTAGCGGTAGGTGAGGCCGAACGTCGCGAAGAGAACGGAGAAAGTGTACGCGACCAGCGCGGCATCGAAGTGAGAGAGCGAGCGCGAGCCCAACACGATGAGCAACGCCAGCACGATGGTGGCAACGAGCCCGCGCAGGGTCGCACGTTTGACTTCCGGCATCATGGCTTGCTCCTGTCTTCGCCGACAATCATGCCAGCCGATCTTCTAGGCGGCGGGACCATACCCGCGGGGTTCGCGCCCAACAACCGCAATTGAGAAGATGCGGCGAAGCGCCGCGCCCCGCCTCGGCTCAATGGCCAAATAGGGCGTCCCATGGCGCGCCGTTCACGCTTCCGAAAAAACTGGCGTCACCTCGGTCGGCCTCGAACCGCATCACACGGTTTCGTCCCCAGCTCACCGAAGTACTTCCTCGAGAAGCTTGCCCACTTCCCGCGTGGTTCTGCATGTCATCAGCGTGACTCTTGCCCAGGATCGGTCACGCCAGTGTCGCTAACGTGAGCCTGCGCGCTATGGCGGCACGCCTCTGCTACCGCCCCGAGCACCTCGTCGCTCAGCTTCTCCTGAACGGCGGGGAAGAGCACACGCTCTTCGAAGCGGACATGATCGCGCAGCGCGGCACCGAAATCCGAGAGGCGCATCTCTATGGGTTCCGGTGCTTGCTCGACGAGGCGCCGCAGTTCGGCGTGCTCGACGCGAACACGTTCGGCCAACTCGGGATGGCCCACGGCTTCGATCGCGGGCAGAAGGAGTCGCTCTTCGATTGCAAAGTGCGGCACGATTTCCAAGTCGAAGCGCCGTACTATCTCGCCCCATACCACCCGACAAGCGCTCGGTTCGTCGTGGTCGGCAGCGCTTAGCGCGCGCCGGGCCAGTACGAGCGCCTGGTGATGGTCGTCACTCAGCGCGCGGAGTCTGCGATCACGCTTCAAGGCTGGCCTGGCTGCCAGCCTAGCGTGAGCATGAACGTGCTGTCCGTTTCGGCGTACACGTCGTGCGCGAGACCAGGCGCCAGGACGAACAGCTGCCCAGCCGCAAGCGCAGCATTGTGATCGGTGAGTTGCAAGCGAAGGTTACCGGTAATTGCGTACACCGAAGCCGTGACGTTCACGTGGTGCTCCAACAGCTTCTTCCCGGCTCTGAGGACAACGAGCACCGCGCGCAGATCCGACGTACGGACCAAAGTGCGAGCAGTGTGCCCTTCACGTGCATAAGATGGCTCCGCTCGCAGCTCCTGCGCGAGGGCAGCGAGATCGAACCGCAATCCATGCGTTGGTGATTCGGGCGCCGACATGCTCCTACCTCTATGTTCGTCTTGTCGTCCTGTTGCTGAACGCTACCAGGTTTTCTTGCCTCTGATCCACGAAAGTGGCTCCGTACGAGCGGGCTCGGGACCGCGCTCCGCGGAGCGCAAGCGGTCCCCCTTTGCTGGAAGTGGGAGTCGTCACGGAGTAGGTCTGGATCGGCCGCAGTCGGCCAATGCGGAGCCAGCTCAGCCCGTCCAGATCAGGCCAGATGAATTTTGCCTCAGGTATGCCAACCAGCGTACCTAATACGAGCCAGCCGGCGGCGCCCCTTGCAATAGCGCATGGCTCTGACGCTAGCGCTTGGCGACTTGCACGCGCCACACGTCCGGGCCGCGCTCGAGGTAGTCGAAACTGAAACTGCTGGCGGAGTGAGTTGCCTCCAACGTGAAGTACATGCAGCTCGGGTCGTGATCGACTGTCAACTCGAGTGGAATGCCACGCGGGAGTTCCGCGTAGGCGCCGAGGATCGCCGCCAGGCGATCCTTGGGCTCGACGTTGCGCACGTCGAGCGCGCGCTTCGACGTGCGCTCGTCCGCGATTCTGGCTGCTGTGCCACAACCTGCCGACTTGGATGACTGCATCCAGGTCGACCAGAGTGGTCGCTGCGCGGCGTTGCTCGGACACAACACCAGCGGTCCGTCATAGCGCGCTCGAGAGAGGCCCACGATGAGCGGGCCAATACCGAGGCCGTCCATTTGGCGCTGCTCGGCGCCACCTCCGAACAGACGAACGTAGCGGAGGTGGCTCCGGACGTGCTCGAGCACCGCCAGTGCGCCGTTCAGATTTTCCTCGCGCGGACGCACCTCCCAGGCCAAGGCGATGTGCTCGAACCGTCCGTCGTCGATCGCCTGCGCCAGCTGTGAGGCTTCCTCCAGAACGGTGCGGTGACTCACGAGCAGTTGGCCGTGTGCTGCGCCGTAAAGTGACTCCAAATCCTGGAGTAGCGCGAGCGGCACGCGTCCGGCGGGAGCCACCACGGGCGCGCCGATCGCCTCCGAGAGCCGTGCTGTCTCGAGATTGCAGATCTCCTCGAGCTCGTCTACGTACAAGCCGGTCACCGGACAGCCGTGTCGGGCCATCAGGCTGGCGAGTTCCGCGAGTTCCTGTGGTTCGAGCACGCGCGGAGTGTCGCACTCGCGATCGCTCACGAGCTCAATTCCGCGCAAGCCCCTTCGTTCGCACACTTCGAGCAGATCGACCACTCGACAAGCGGGGTCGGCGCTTGCACTCAGCACCTGTTGCATGGTCAACGCCGAGAGATCTGGACGCGCCAGACGGTCGGCCCTTGCTCGAGGTAGGGCCAGTCGAAGAGACCGTTTCGCGTGGCGTCGAATTGGTGACGCAGCGGGAACGGGTCGTGATCGTTCACGAGCGTGAAGGCCTCGCCAGCGCCGAGCGCGTCGAAGGCGCCGAAGATCGCGGGGTGCTTCTCGCGAGGGGGGATTACCCGTACGTCCAGTTCCATGTTCGAGCCTTTTTGCGTCATGTTTACTCCTTTGCGGTTCGGTAGATGAGGACTTTGACGAGGCCAGGGGCGACCTCGTGTATTTGATACGAGAAGCCACGTTGAGTGAGCTTGGGGAGGAGCAGCTCCGGGACACGAACGTTCAGCTGCACCAAGGCACCTCCCTCTGGTAGGCGCGCCAATTCGGTCAGCGTGCGCACCATGGGCTCGGGCGGCTCGAACCCCCTGACATCGAGCGTCTGGACGTTCTCGGGCTCCTCGAAGGGAGGTTCCGCGGGTGCTGCCGACGGCGCCGCGTCAGCGTCGGAAGCGGCCTCCCCGCGATAGAACCAAACCCGAAAATCGTCGGCAGCCAGACGTTCGGTGAAGGCTGCATAGCCCCGCTTTTGCAGCACCACTTTGAGCGGTGATGGGTCGAAGGTGGCGCGCAATCGCAGCACTTGGTCAGCGTTGAGGGAGGCGACGGCGGTCATGATCCGGTGAAACGGCTCGACACCACGCCGGAGGTCATCACGAACATCGACATCGGTGAGCCTCGCGGCTGCGATCTGTGCGAGCGCGTCGGGGAGGCGCTCGCTCACGGCTTGCGCTAGCTCCCTCCGCGCGAGTGCAGGCTCGGGGACCGACCCGGCTAGCACGGCCTCCAGCTTTGCGATGAGCGCGTCCGCCGGCATGCCGGCCATTTGCGCGGCCTCCTCGACCGTGACGAGCTTTTCCATTACTTCGCGGGTCGTGGCGACGCGCAGCATCTTGAGCGCATCCGACGCGTCGGCCAGCATCTCGAGCAGGCGTGGGTCGCGCGCCAAAACTGCGGCGAGGCGTTCGTGGCTTTCGATCAAAATACTCCGTCCTTTACTCGGCGTGGATCCCAGGGTGGTGACCAGACCAATTTCGGCACCACCTCACTCACCCCAGGCAGTGGTGACACAGTCGCCAAGATCCCACCCCGAATGGCGTACTCGAGCGGACATCCCCGCGTGGTGAGAGTGAATTTCACGGCGACCACACCGTCGACGAAGCTCACTTCGTACACGAGGCCGAGCGTGACGATGTCCACTCCCAGCTCCGGATCGATCACGCGCCCGAGCGCTTCATAGATATCATCAATGGTCGCTTGGACGCTCACGTCACACCCCGACGAGCAACGGCTGCAAGCTGCACTGACTCCACGACGGCGCCCGCCGCAAATACGAGTGCAGAGCCTCGGATCCCTATCTCGGAGCCGGCGATCACGCTCAGCGCGATCCCCAGGAGCCCGGCCGGGAGGGTCACCACGCTCAGGCGCGCCAAGCGCTCAGAAAAGAGATCTGCGACGTTGGGCACCGGCTTTTGCCCGACGAACTCAGAGTAGCGGTGAAACCAGATCAAGAAGGGGACGATTTTGTAGTAGTGGCCCGCGATGAAGAGGCTGATGGCGCCAATCACGAGCAGGACGTATGCAGTCAACAAGCGCGGCGCGCCGAGTCCTAGCCACGCGGCGAAGGGAGCTAGCATCAACGCGAGCAAAAGGACGCACAACCCCGCCGCTGCGAGTTCCAGCCCCGGGCCCAGGTGACGCTTGAGACGAGCTCGATAGTTGAGGGCCGACTGGAGCAGGAAGGCGCTGAGCCCGAGCCACATCGCCACGAGCCCCGCGCCGTCGGCGAAGCTTCCGAGCGGCAACGCAGCCAGCCCGACGCCGGTGAGGATAAGGCCAACGGCGATCGTCGCCGCACGTTGCGATACGCCATGCACGACTAAAAACACGGTTTGCAGGTGTCCGGCGACTGCAATCATCACCAGGCCCACCCAACCGAAGAGCGCGACGTGCGCGTGGATGAACACCGCCGAGAAGCGATCTCGAATGAAAGCCGAGTGCTGGTTCAGGGCCAAGCTGAAACCCCACCCAAGCGTGATCAGTAGGCACGTGGCAGCGCCGGTCAGGCTCCACCAGGTGGTGTTGTGATCCCGCACGTTGGCCACGGTCGCCAGGATGTCGATGGCGAACGCCGCCAGACCGACCGCGAGCAGGCTGGCGCCGATACGGAGCGTGAACGCCACGTGGACCAACAGCCCGTGCTCGAACAGCGCGAGACCGGTCACGAGGAGAAACAAACTGACGCGGGCCAGCGTCGGCCAACGCAACGCTCGCCCCACGGCGACGGGCAGGAATTGGCAGAGCGCCCCGCACACCGATAGGGTGATGAACCCGAGCGTGAACAGGTGAGTGACGACGATGACGGCGGGAACATAGAATGCACCGGCGGCCAGGTAGGGAGCTATCCACGCCAAACCGAACGAACCGAGTATCAGGCAGGCCATTGCCGCGATGAAAAAACCGCCAGGCAATGACAGTGGAGGCGAGTTGCTCGTCGCCCACGCTGGGGCTGCCCTGAACTTTTGCGGGCCAACGGTGAAAGGCGCGGTGAACATGGGGAGATGTACGGAACCTGCTTCGTCCAACGCAAGCGCCGTGCCACGTGGTTTGTCGCGAAACACGGAGATATTTCCGTGCAGTGCGTTTCAAATTGAAACGTGGTGGAACAGCTGCGCGCGCTCTAGACCACGCGCGTGCCGACTGGAAGACCGCGCCACGACACGTCGTGTTCTACGAGCGGTCGACTGGCGCGGCTCGCGCTCGCGCTCGCGGTAACTCGCGCAACTTGCGCCAGAGTGTGGTCCGCCCAATACCGAGCAGTCCTGCCGCATCGACTTGGTTTCCTCCACACAACGCGAGCACGTGCAGCACGTGCCGGTGCTCGACCTCAGCCAACGTCTCCACATGCGCTGCTGCCTCGGGACTGCGTCGGGTCACCACTTCTTCGGGCAGGTGAGGGACGTCAATCGCTGCGCCCTGCGAGAGCACCGTGGCGTGGTGAACGGCATTGGCGAGCTCCCGCACGTTGCCCGGCCACGCATACCGCAGGAGCACCTCCTCCGCCGCCGCAGTGAAGTGTCGCGCCCGATGATCGATGCGCTCAGCGAACGCATGAGCCAGTGGCAGGATGTCGTCACCGCGCTCCCGCAGCGGCGGGACGACGAAGCGAAACACGCGCAGTCGGAAGTAGAGATCGGCGCGAAAACCGCCTTCTCGGACCTCTTTCTGGAGATCGGCGTTGGTCGCGCACAGGACACGAACATCAACCGAGAAGGAACGCGTCTCGCCGACCCGGCGCACCTCACCGTCCTGCAGCGCGCGCAGTAGCTTGACCTGGAGGGCGTGCGGCATTTCAGCAATTTCGTCGAGCAGGATGGTGCCTCCGTTGGCCTCTTCGAAAAGCCCGTTCTTGGTGGCGGTGGCGCCGGTGAACGCGCCCTTCGCATGACCGAACAACTCCGATTCCAGCAGCTCTGCTGGAAGTGCCGCTACGTTGACCGCGATGAACGGGCGCGCGGCCCGCAGGCTGTTCGCGTGGAGAGTGCGGGCAAGTACTTCTTTACCGGTTCCGCTCTCGCCCTCGATGATCACCGGCGCGTCGCTTTTGGCGACCGGACCGATTTCTTTAAGGAGCGAATGCATGGCTGGACTGCGCGCTACCATCCGGCTGCATGAGCGGATGCCCTCGAATTCGAGGCGCAAGCCACATTTGGCACAGAGACGGCCGAGTTCGAACGGCACTTGGCACTGCGGTGGAGATTGCATGTGTTTCGGACTGAAACATCCTCCGAGCGGTGGGACTCGTCGATGACATTGATCATAGGCCGACCGCGCGCACGAATCGCGCGGCAAGCGTTGGGGTTCAGGTCACCCGCGCAGCCGGGGCAACGCGGGATGCTGGCGTCTCCTACCGAGGCTCTCGAATCGGTCTCGCCGACTTCAAGTGCCTGCGGTGAGCGCTTCTTTTAAAGGGTCGAGAGAATCAAGCTCGAAGCCGCCGACGGTCGTGCGCAGCCAGCCCTCTTTCTGCCAGCGGCTGAGGCAACGAATCACGGTTTCCGGGCGTGCACCCACGAGTCGCGCGAGCGCGCTACGCGATAGCGGGAGCGGGATGCCTATTTCGCCCTTCTCGTGCTCGTCGCCGAAGCGCTCAGCGAGATGCAGTAACAGCGTGGCCAGCCGTTGCGGCACGCATCCCGCGCTCATTACCGTGATCTTTGCTCGAAGCGCGCGGGTGTGGTCGAGGAGCGCGCGATTGAACGCGAGCGCGAGGCTCGCATCGTCGTGCAGCGCGTCGAGTATCGGTCCGGCGCGTACTTCGAGGATCTCCGCAGCGCCGATCGCTGCGATAGCATCAGCGGGGTAGCTTCCTCGCTCGAGCACCGCCGCATCCCCGATGCTCTCTCGAGGCCCAAACAAGCCGAGCAAGGCTTCCTGTCCGCCGCTGGTGGGCTGCACGATCTGGACCACCCCGTGGTGAATGACCGTGAATCGCGTGGCCGGGGCGCCTGTCCGCCAGAGCGGCTCGCCTTCCTCGTAACGTCGGGCGTGTGCTTCGTCTGCCAGACGCCCAAGCCACTCGTCAGTCAACCGGCCAAACAACTTGGACGCCTTGAGGCGCGCGATCCGAGCGGGGCGGTCCATGTCCACAGCGTAGCTCACAAACCTCCAGCTTCGCAGGAATGGGTACCTTGACCGTCGATGTCACTAGCTCGCCCCGGTCAACACGAGCCGGCGGCGCCGTGGGCCGCCCATACTCTTTGACAGCGGGCAGGTTTTCCCGCCGCAAAGTCGTGCGCCTTTTGCTTTCCGTGGCGGTAGTCGAGTTCGGCGAGCGACGGGACAGAAGAGGTAGCGCGCAAACCTTGCGCGGGACGCGCAAAATTCGCGTGAGTCGCTTGATCGGTCTTTCTGTCGACGCTCAGGGGTGCAGGAACTCGAGATCTATCTCGACGGCCACTTCGTCGCCGATCAGGAGCCCGCCGATTGCAAGCTCTGAGCTGGGCCCAACACCGAACTCCAGGCGGCGGACGAGGGCACGGACCGAAGCGCCGATGCTCGAGTCGCGCCCCATTGCTACCGGGCTCGTTCGAGTCCTCCCGACGTTCACGGTAACAGGGCGGCTGACGCCGTGGAGCGTCAGCTCGCCGATCACCTCCAACTTGCGGCCAAGCCGCCGGGCGACGGTCGAGACGAACGTGATCTCAGGAAACGCTCGAACGTCGAGGAATCCGGCACTGCGCAAGCGCACATCTCGAGGAATGCTGTGTGTAGTGACCGAGGCTGACTGGATGGTTATGCGGACCGACGTTGCTTCCGGCCGTTGCGAATCATGGATGACGATACCGCTCACATGCCCGAAGGCACCGCGCACCCGGCCCGTCAGGTGCCGCACGCTGAATCCGACACGCGAGCGCAACGTATCTATCAGATAGGTGCCTTTGGTCCGGTCTGACGCGAGGCGTTCGTCTAGTTCGAGGGTATTGCGGGGGCTGATCATGTCGTCTCGGTTCCTGCAGCGACGCGTGAGCCATGGACTCTGGATTTGGCTGCTTTCTCGCGTTTGAAGCCGATTCAACGTACCTCGGCTCGGTCGTCATCGGCATGACACCGGTCAGGTGCGTTCGGCTTAGTGCTGGCAGAAGCGCGCGCGGTGTTAGGCCGCGCAAAGTCTGCGCTTCGCGCCCCAAAGGTGGCTTGGGCCGGAGTCGAGCGCGAGGAACGTTTCTTGCGTCGCATGACCACATCACATGAGCCTGCTCAATATCCTTCAAAAAACTCCTTCCCTAGCCGGAATCGAGCCGGCAGAGCTGGCGAGAATGGCAAATTTGGGCAGCGCGCGGACCCTTCAGCGCGGTGCTTTCGTCTGGCGGGCAGGTGATTCACCGCAGGCTTAGACGGTGATTCGTAGCGGTTTGGTAAAAATCTCCCGCGTCGCGGTGAATGGCCGAGTCCCCTTGTGCGGCTTGTTCGGCGCGCCGGAGTCGATCGGCGACGTCGTCTTGTTGCGTTCAACCCCGTATCCGGCGAACGCGATCGTCGCCACCGATAGCGCATGCATCGTTACCATTCCACGGAATCTCGTGATCGAGACCGTTTCACGTTGTCCGTTGCTGGGCGTATCGCTGACCTGCAGTGTTCATAAGAAGCTGATGGCGCTCCACGACAAGATCGAAATACTGGGCGCCGGTGCCGTAGAGGCGCGTTTGGCGACCGCGCTCCTCAAGCTCCACGCGGAGTTCGGCGATGAGCTCGACGACGGAACCTCCTTCATTCCCGTCGCGCTGTCGAGGCGCGAACTCGCGGAGCTCGTCTCCACTTCGTTCGAGACCGCAATTCGAACGATGTCCCGCTGGGAGCAGGAGGCGGTGCTGTCGACTCACGGGCGTGGCTTCACTTTGTTCAAAATCGACGTGCTGCAAGCGATTGGGGGATTGGTGTCGCCTCGTGAGGCCGCCCTCGAGGAAGCGTAAGCCAGCGAGGCTCACTTCATCGCGATGGTCGCATTATTGTTAAACACGAGCGCCACGTGAGCGAGACTCCGCCTTCGACAGCGTGGGACCCTATCTGCTTCGCGTGACTGCTACTCGGTGAGCGGCACTCCTTGCGCGTTGCACGAGTAGAACGAGTCGTAGTCGCCATCCGGTTGCAGCCCCTTTTTGGCGATCCAATCGGTCGACGCGCAGGAAGGCCGGCAGCAGTCCTCCATCGTCGTCGTCTCGTACAGGTGGCCGTTCGTCGATTTGGCCCAGAACGCAGGATTTTGCGAGGCTTGGGTGGCGCTGAGAGCGTTGCGATCGACTGCTGGGAGTCCCTGCGGGGAGAGCCGACAACCGGTGACCTCGGTGAGGTGACGGGGGCACTCAACCTTCATCGCGTATACCGACCAGTTGAGGTGGTATTGGGAATCGGGCGCGGTCGACGCGAGGCACGAGCGCCGGGCCTGCTCAGTCAGCCCGGGTATGTCCGACGTGATTTGCTGGCACGCCGCCGCAACGCGATCCAGGCAGGCGGGCGAAGCCAGGGACTCCGCGGTCGCCCACTGGATGGGGGTCTTGCATTCCTGATAAAGGCTCGCCGGTTTCACCCCACCCTGGCTGGGTTGACCGTCCGCGGGATACGATGTGTAGAGGTATTGACCGGATCGCGCGGCGGGCTGCAGTCCGGGAGCGCAGGCGTTGTTCGCCCCTAGGCCTCCGGCGGCCATGTAGACGTCGAACGTGTGCGGGGTCGCAGCGGTATTAAAGCTCTGAACGATGAGCGGCTTTGGTAGTTGAATCGCGGAGACCGGTGGATCCGGATTGTCTGGGTTGGTGAGGGCCTGCCGGTCGTTGTAAGGGCTCGGATACGCGTAGACTAGTTGGTAGCATTGACAGCAAGTGCTCTGTGCGTCGCCGTCGATCCCGCCGCGGTCCACGTCATGGCCGACGACCGCGTAGTTGAATGCGGAGTTGCCATCATCGATGCTGGCCTGCTGCATCGCGTCGCTGAACAGCATGAAACGAGGGCAGATCGCCGTGATGTCTGCGTGCGGTTTCTCCGCGGCGCTCTCGAGACAAGCGTTGATCGTGTTGCATTTTCCCTGACAGACGCTGTTCGCATCGCCCTCGATGCAACCCTCTTGAAAGTCGATGTAGTCTTGGTCGTGGCAGCGGCTGGGCGGGGGCAGCGCGTAGCTGGCAGGCCCTTGCCCTCCGGTTTCGCCCGGGCTCGCGCCTCCGCTCGCAGTGCTGCCGGCATTGGACATACCGCCGCTTGTGACGGGTTGCCCACCTGCACCGGGTGGCCCGCCCGCACCGCTCATGCCGCCCTCGGCCACAACCATTGAGCCACCATTTCCAAAGCCAGCCGCGTGTGAGGCACCACTCCCGGCTGAAGCCCCGTCGTTCACCGTGGCGGTGTGCGCCTCCGTGCAAGCCAAGTAAGCCATGAACAGGAGCGGGGCGAACGGTGCAACGCGTTTAGTCATTCAGTAGAGCAAACTTTGCGTGGTCGGAGTGATGGGTCATCATGAATCCAGCTACAGCTACTTGTCGAACCGCTCGAGTCTCGCTTTCGACTCCGGACCGATCGGAGCGAGCACCGACTGTGAGACACGACCCAAAGCGTCACCGGGGCGGCGGGTAGGTTGCCGGTGGCGGCGGCGGCGCCGTCTTCGGCGGTCCGTTGCAGGGTGGCTCGGTACCCCAGATCAAGTTGCCGTTGCTGTAGACCGTGACGTAAGGCGTCTTAGTCACCTGTTCCGTGCCTCCGGTCTCCAGAGATTGCGTGCTCCAGTCATTGCCGGCATCCCACGGGCAGGTCGCGCCGTACTCGAGACCGTAGTCCAAGAGCAGGTCGCGCGGACCACCGATTGCTGGGATCAGACCCCAAAATTTGTCACCGGTGTAATCGAACTCGAAATAGTAAGTTTGCTTGTGCTCGCTGCACGCGATGGGCCCAGTGACCCCCACCGGTTCCGGCGGGTTGACATTCAGGCCCGTGTCGCGCACCACGTGGCCCGTGATGGCAAGCGCCGGATCCAGCCCGGCAGCGACCACCTCAGTCACGTCGAACCAGTAGCGAACGCTGAGCTTCTCGTCGTAGCGCGGGGGGTGGATCGTCTCATTCATGGTGCGGATGTTGACCTGTGTTCGGCAACCACCGAGCGCCGTGTTGAGGTTCGCCATCGCGTAGAACTCGTCGATGGGCGGCTCGAGCGGCGGAAACCCCTTGAGCGGACACTCGCCTAGACCCCGGCGAGATAGGTGCGCCGCGAGCGCCGCGACCAGTGCCCCATTGTAGTCGATGGTGACCTCATTCGAGCCGAAGTCGTCACGGGCATCGACGTGCTGGCCATCGCCCCCTGGCCCATTAACGAGGGCGCCCCAAATGATATGACGGTTCTCCAACGGTTTGCCCGGCAGCCCGTAAATCGAGGCATGCCCTGCGGCGTGGTGCGGCTGTAGCGGGTAGCTGCCCGTGTAGCCCATGATGTACGACTTCCCGAGGTCGTTGTGACCGAGGATGTAGTCGATCTGACGGTCCGCCCAGGTTTGCAATGCGGGCGAACTCGCGTCGTCGGGAAAGTATTTCGTGTATAGCAGCGTGGTGAACTGGGCCGAAGCGTTGTAGCGAGCCGAGCCCCAGCTCATGTAAACGTAGAAACCGTCCGGGGTGTGTCCGCCGGTGCTGAAGCTCTGCGCCATCTGCCGCGCGACGTCCTGCCAGCCGGCGGCTGTGGGCTCGCCCTTTTGCTTGGTGATCTGCGCGAGCTTCGTAATTACGCCCGCGCGCGCCGCGTCCCAAGAGTGCGGCGAGCTCTCCGCCCAAGCGGGTAGCCAGTCGCTGGTCGCCGCCTCGCCGGTCGCGGGCCGACGCAGTAGGGTGGTCTGCGAGCCGGACGAAAGCCAGGGACGCTCGCCGTGGATGACGGCGTCGAGATAGGCGCCATTTTTGTCCGGGTCGAGGAGATACAGCCAGATCGCCGCCCACGCTAGATCGTCGGTGGAGCTGTTCGATAGATACAGGCCGCCATCGTCCCCAGCGCGCGACAGCGGATCTCTCGACGCGAACTCGTACAGCGATTTCGCATATTGAGCGCACCGCTCCGCGTACGCGATGTCGGCTGGAGAAGAGCCGTTTTCGAGGGTGACGAGCGCGGTCAGCGCCAGCGCGGCTGCAGCGGAAGCCGTTACGTCGGCGCCCGGCTTTCCATCCCATACGAAGTAGGCCTTGCGTGGGCATAGCTCTGGACGCCGCACTTCCGGCGGCATCCAAAAGCACGAGTGGTCCGTCGAGTCGGAGACCTGGTGCGCGTACGCGACCAGCCGACCATTTGCGTCGCGAAAGGTTGCCTTCATTAGGTAGTCGGCGGCCCAGCGAATTTGGCCCAGTGCCTCGCTGGCAAGTCCGGTTTTGCGGTAGGCCTCCGGATATTCGTGCAGACTCCACGCGATCATCGAAGCCGCAAAGGTCGTGGTGAGTGTGAATTTGATGTAGTCGCCGGCGTCATGGTAGCCGCCGCCGAGATCGACCAGGCCATCGCCGTCGGAATCCAGCTCTGCGCGATGCGCGTCGATGAAGTCTTGCGGTAGGTTCACGCCGTTCGGGTCGCTCGGGTCGAGCCGGATTCGACCATCCGCCACGTGAGAGTCCCCACGCCATTGCACGTCCGTGCAAGCCACGCCCGGGCCTGATTTTTGAACGTTGAAGAACCAGAGCGTCTTCTGCAGCGCCTCCGCCCAGGGCCCCTGCGCGCCCTGACAGGCGTAGTCTTTCGGAAAGGGTTCGGGCAGGCAGCGCGCTCCATCTTGCCCGCCGCTGCCTGCGCGACCGACGCCGGCTCCTTGCTCATCCACGGAAATGTTCAGGCCTCCGCCGGCCGGTAGCAGGGCTCCTTCGCTACCGAAGCCAGTCGCGGAGGAACCGCCCGCGGACGCGCCATCCCTTCCGTGCACCTTGCCCGGCGCAGAACAGCTCAGACCCATGAGCCCAAGCACGAGTAGCGCACCGTTCGAGAGCGACCGTGTCAGTCGGCGCGTATCCTCTTTCCACATGGTCCGTCTCCAGGTTAGGCAGCGAGTCAACCTAAACAAATGACTCACTGTCACTTGCGCATATCACGGCGCCCCTTACACGCGACTGACGCCTGTCATGCGCAGGGGAGAGGAGGTGCTTTCGGACCGACTTTAGCGCGCCCACGCGGGGAGGCGCTCCCATGGTCCGAGTCGCTGGCCGTTTCTTAGCTCGTGCCCGAAAAGGTCGACGCGCATGACCGGTGTCATGCGTCGCGATGTTCCACGATGCTGTCGCTGCTGACGGGTAGCGGTCAAATGTCCGTTGATGGCGCCGATCGGGCTGGTCAAATGCGCGCGGACGTGATCGCTCGTCGGATGCAGCGAACGACCGCCGTCGAGTTGGGCGCGGTCATGCTTCGCCCATCCGGTGCCCACCGCAGTTGAGCGCACCACCGAGAATTTCCGCGTAAATGCGGGCGGCGCGACCGAGCGCGGAGTCCAGTGTCTCGAGCAGCGCCCTTCTTCCACCTGCGCCATGTGGCCTTTGCGGTCCCGGTGCACGAGCGCGATGCTCATCCCGTCCGAGGCGATGCGCGTCATTCACAATGAAGTGACGATTCGTTCAACTGCATCACGTGCCTGGCGGACGCAATCGGAGATGCTGACGCCGTTGTAGGCGGCGCCGGCGAGGTGGAGTCCGGGCAGCGTCGCGAGGTGCTGGCTGATTCGTCGAAGCCGAGCGCCATGCCCCACCGCGGGCTGCGGATTGGCCAGAATGTGGCGATAGACCCGAGTGATATGGGCGGGGCCGACCGTCCCATGAGACGGACGATTCAAGAGCGTGCCCAACTCAATGGACGGCGACGAGCACCGCCGCTTCCGCAGCGCGTGGTCGATCGGTTCTTGAGCTCGAGCCGCGTGGCCGCGTTCGTCCCGAGCTTCCGTCAGCTTTCCGAGGAGGTAGTCGCGGCTTTGTCTCGCGGCGTCACGGTCGATGCGGTCGACGCCATCGGTCTGCCGATTCGTGTTCAGCCCGCCCGACGCGTACCGTCCCGAGCAAAACGCCGAGCACAACCTCGTGTATGGGATAGGTCGTCACGTTTGTCCTGGCCGCGCAATCGCGAGGCATGAGTTGAGGGAGGGGCTGTCGGCCCTACTTCGCGCCACCAGCGCCGTCTGCCACGCTTCCAACGAACTCGCCCGGCGCGAAGCAGCGCCGTTGGGCGGCTATGCTCGTGTTCCCGTGGTCCTCACTTGAATTGATTCTCGATGGCCTGGCGCCGCCCGCGCGGCGAACTAGTTGAGTCGACAGTGAGTGCGACATGACAGGCGTCATCGATCGTGACGTGAAAGCCATTGCCTGAACGAATCGTGACCTGGACGGTCGTGTGCGTGTGATACGCCTTGTTCACAATGAATCAGGCGAGCTCATCGCTGTCACGCGACGCCGTGGTGTTCCCCGGACAAGGGGCGCAGCGTCCCGGGATGGCGCGCGACTTCTGCGCCGCGTTTTCGTTGGCGCGCGACGTATTCGCCGAGGCCAGCGATGCTCTCGATCTGGACGTCTCCGTCCTCTGCTCGGGCGAGGACGGACGGCTCGAGCTCACCGAGTATGCGCAACCGGCTATTCTGACCGCGGAAATCGCAATGTTTCGCGCTGTCTGCTCGGAATACGGACTACGGAGTGAAATCTTCGGCGGGCACAGCTTGGGGGAGTATTCGGCCCTTTGCGCCGCCGGCGTGATCCCGCTGCGTGACGCCGTTCGTATCGTGAGAAGGCGCGGTGCCGCCATGCAGCGGGCCGCTCCGCTGGGCGAGGGCGGCATGGTGGCTGTCAACCGTCCGAGCGTCGAGCACAACGTCATTGCTGCGGTCGCAGCGGATTTCGATGTCGACATCGCCAGCTTCAATTCTCCTGATCAGGTTGTGCTCTCTGGGATGAAGGCGTCGCTGGCCGGCGCATGCGCCAACTTGGCCGCACGCGGCTATGAACTGGTGCATCTGGACGTCAGTGCGCCCTTTCATTCACGGCTCATGGCTGGGGCCGCGCCCTACCTGCTCGAGGTACTCGACCTCGCAATGCCGCATTTCAACCCGGTCTCTGCCGCGTGCGTTGTCTCGAATGTCGATGGCGGACTTCACCATCCGGAACGCCGTGCTCTCGTCGATGCGCTAGTTCGACAGTTGAGCTCACCGGTGCACTGGGGGCGCAACATGTCTCTACTCGGAGATTGTGCAGACCGAATCTTCGAGATTGGTCCAAGCAGTCCACTCCGTGGCCTATTTCGCAGCGTGGGTCTCCGAGTGAGCTCGATTACGTCGCTGGTCGGAGCAGAGAGGGAATTTCGCGCATGACCGGCAGGTTCAAGTCTGATCAATGGGCCCTGATCTTGGGCGGCTCGAGCGGTTTCGGGCTGGCTGCGGCCAAGAGGCTCGCCCAAGGCGGCATGAGCATTGGGGTCGTGCACCGCGACCGTCGCGGGCGCTTGCCGCAGGTCGAGGCGGAGTTCGAGCAGATTCGAGCCACCGGGGCGAAGCTCGTGACGTTCAACGCGGATGCATTGGAGACCGCGACGCAGCGACAAATCGTGGCCCGGCTCAAAGACGAGCTCGGAGAAGGGCGTGTTCGAGTCCTGCTGCACTCAATCGCTTATGGCAATCTCAAACCGCTGGTGTCACCGGACGCCGACGCGATCACAGGTCTGGTTCTCGAGGACGA
>DATEPG010000153.1:0-2028 GCA_035273265.1 Polyangiaceae bacterium | reverse complement strand
TCCCAGTCAAGCCGGCGGCGCCGCCCAGTGATAGCCGCGCCGTGCCCTCGAAGTCTCGCAAGGGCGCAAGCGAGTCCAAAGGCATTGCGCCCAAACTTCGCACTCCCATCAAGCCGGTCCGTACCCCTGAAAAAACGGCGGCCAAGTACGGGATCTGAGCGGCGAGCGCGTCGCCCGGCGCTGAAACTCGAACGAATAGTGAGTTGTTCGGACAGGCCGGCGGAAGCTGCAGATCTAGTCGTTGCGATTGGCGAAGCGCTGGCGAGCGCGGCGCGGCGCTTTTGCTCGGGCTCAGTCCCTGCGGCTCGGACAACGTCTGGGCGCGGCTCAGCCCGCCAGCTCGCTCAAGATTGCGCCGACATTCCCCTCGATCTTCAGCGTGGACAACTCGTCGGCGCGTGTGAGGCCGCGGTTTACGATTGCGATCGGCACACCGAAGCGGACCGCAGCGCGAGCAAAGCGAAAGCCAGAGAAGACCATCAGCGAGGTCCCCGCGATCAGCATCAGCTTTGCCTGCTCGAGCGCGGCCATCGCGCGCGACACTCGCTCGATAGGCACGTTTTCACCGAAAAACACCACGTGCGGCTTGAGCACGCCGCCACACGCTTCGCAGGCGACGAGCTGAAAGCGCTGATGGTCGACGTCACTGAGCTCCGCATCCCCGTCTGGCTTGACGACCGCGCTTGCACGCGCAAAATCTGGATTGCGAGCAACGAGCTCGGACTGAAGCGCCGCGCGCGCAGTGAGGGCCCCACAACCCAAACACCGAACTTGGTCGAGCCGGCCGTGCAAATCGACGAGCTCTACGTTTCCGGCGCGGCTGTGCAAGCCGTCCACGTTCTGCGTGACCAGCAGCGAGAGCGCACCGCGGGCCTCCAACTCTGCCAAAGCGTGATGGGCGGCGTTCGGGGCCGCGCGAGCCATCGCTGGGAAGCCGAGCATGCTGCGCGCCCAATAGCGCTTACGCACGGCTTCCGAAGCGACGAAATCGCGATACTGAATCGGTTCGCGACCCTTCCACGAGCCACGCTCGTCACGATAGGCCGGGATCCCCGAATCGGTGCTGACTCCGGCGCCTGTCAGCACGAACACGCGGCCCGTTGCCAGGCGCTCCCTCAAGGCAGCGAGGCGGGCTGCCCGCTCTACGTCGTCAGAATGGTCGTCAGAATGGTCGTCAGAATGGTCGGAGTGAATGGACAGGCTGCGCACGCAGACAGAGCTTTGCGCGCCGCCCGCCGACGGTCAAATAGGCAAAAAATCGAAAAAACGCGACTCAGCCTCCGGGCGGGAGCGCCGGCGGCAGACTGCTCGGCGAGCGCCCCGGAGGATTGGCAGCAGTCACGTCCAGGTTGGCCAAAACCGGCCGAGCGAAACCGGCGTAGCTCGTCTTTGCGGTGTGAATGGCCAAGCGCGCGACTTCGCGAAGCAACGCGGGCTCGACACCCAACGGCTCGACGCCCAACACGGGCGCAAGATGAAACCGCCCCACATCGATATCGTCTGCAATGCGAACGACAGAATACGACCCGAGCGCGACGCGTACGATGCGGTACGTAACGCCTGCCAGCTGAACCATACCTTTTACTTTGCTTGCCATGTTTGAAGCACCTCGCGGCGCGGGGGCTGACTATGCCAGAGCGAGCGCCATTGTCGAATGGTGTGCTCGCCTCCGTGTCGGCGGCGTCGCAACGATGTGTCGGCACGAGCAACCGAGTCGCCCCACACGGCGTGCGCTGCCTCCGCACACCGCCTCACGATCTGCGCCTTTCCAGCAGCAGCGCGCGAAGATCCAACGAACTACCTATGAGGGTTAGAACGCCGGTCGCCAGCGCCGCACCCGTGGAGCTGGAATCGCTGGGAGCTAAAAGCCGAACCCGAACCGCTGGAGCCGGAGCCGACCTGGGCAAATCCATCCCGGCTGGAGCCCGGCTGGGAGCCGGAGAGCTGGAGCCGGAGAGCCGCGAGAGCCGAACCCGAACCGGAGAGCCGAACCGGAGAGCCGAACCCGGAGAGCCGAACCTGCGGAGA
>DATEPG010000152.1:0-7619 GCA_035273265.1 Polyangiaceae bacterium | reverse complement strand
TCGCGGCTACATGCGTTGCCGGGCAACTCCCCGCCGCCCGTGGGAACGCTGGGGTGGCCGGCCGCGCCTGAACCGCCGCTGCCACCAGCGCCGCCGGCCGCAGGCGCCATTCCAGAGGCGCCAGCGCTGCTACCAGCCGTGCCCGCGCTCGCGCCGCCGCTAGCGGGCGAACCACCTGCGGGGCGTCCGGCGGCAGCGTCGGCACCGGCCACTGACGCGGACCCTCCGCTCGAGACCACCTGCCCCGCGGTCCCGCCGGTTTGGGGCGAGGCGCCGTTACCCAGGGCAGGCGAATCCTCCGGCGATGAACACGCCGAGAGAGCGAAGACGAGGAGGAGACAAGCTGTGTCGCGCATGGCTTATCCCTATGCTGCAGACATAGACGACGCGCGAGAGGAGGTGTTTGTCCGCCCCGCTATGCACAATTACAGCGCAGCAACCCGTGCGCACGTCCGGGCGCAGAGGGAAGCTCAGCGCATCACCCAGCGCGCGCTCTGCTAGAGGCGCGACGCGGCAATGGTGACGATGGCCCGCGCCGGCAGCCGAACGGTTTGCGCTTCAGCCAGCAGCCCCAGCTCCGCCGATCGCTCGACGCCATCGAAGACGGTCCGTACCACCTTCGCGCCGGCGGTCATCATCGAGCCGGGACCGGCCAACCCGACGTCTACCGCAGTGCCTGTCGGGTTGACCAGAATGACCGTGAGAGCGCGGCTATCCGGCGCTAACCAAGCGGAGGAGAGTATGCCTGGAGGCTCGGTCGTTACTGCGACTCGTATCCAGCCCGGATCGGTAAAGCGTGCGTAATGGAAGAGCGCGTCGTAAACGGGCAGCTTCCTCATCACCGCGCTATTGGCACCGACTAGAGCAGTTGACGTGTCATCGAATGTACCGGCGACGAACTGTTGCTGTACGTAAGCCGAGGAATTAGCCACGACGAGGGCGTAGTGGGCTAGGATCGCGGTGCCGATGCCATCGGCTTGCATAGCGGTTTGGAGGGACGGTTTTCTGCTCTGAGAGCTCAATCGACTCACCGTTTCCAAAGCCGTGCCATCGACCATCGATGGGTCGATGCCGTACAGATGGTAAGCAAGGCTGTCGACGTTGGATAGGGCCTCTTCGTACCCTTCGAGGGCGGCGGGGCGACCAACCTCTGGCCCCGTGAACGAATACTGAGCCGGCAGGCTGCTCACCTCGGCAGCCACCGCTGCCATGGCTTCTGCGTATCCAGCGAACCTCACCTCCAACGCCGAACCTCCCGGCGGTGTCACTGATTCGGTGCCTTCTCGAGGAAGGAAATGACACGCTTCACTCGCGGCCTCTGGTGGCAACCAATCAGGATTGCTTTGTATGCTTACGAAGTCAGGATGAATACCGACGTTCTCGTATGACTCCAGGGAGGCGCGCCAGTGCTTGCTGAACCCACTGTAGTCGAAGTCACCGTCGGCACTGCGCAGCAGCGTGCAATTGGCATCCCATGCAACGCAGCCGCGACTGCCGTTTGCTTTGAGATAGGCCGGAGGCGTTCCGGAGCTCAAGAACAATAGGGGCGGATGCTCCAGTCGCGCGCTGGCAGCGCCGACGATCTCGGCGGCGGTAGCCAGCTGGGCGGCGTTGCCGAGCTCGTATCGATTGCGAATGCGAATCGCATCCAAGCCAGACTCCGCGAACATCATGTCGAAGAGGCGTTCCTTGTCGGGATGGCCCACGATCAGGTCCTCGTCATGCGCGAGCGACGCTCCGAAGCCGATTAGTGTCTGGAAGTGCGTGTTCGGCTCGATCGAAACGGTGACCGTTGCCGGCGACGACGGCCTGCAGATCCCGGCGAGGCATGCGCTGCCTTCTGGGCACGCGCCGTCGGTGCAGAGGGGAAGACACATGCCCGCAAGCGGGCGGGCGCCGTCACAGGCCGCGACGGCCCGTCGATCCGATGGATCCAGGCAACTTCCGCCTGAGAGCTCGGCACATTCGCGACTCTCGGAACAAAGGGTGGTGCATACCCCACAGTTACAGGTGAGGCCTCCGCATTCGCTCGACTCTTCACAATGCTTCAGCCAATTGGTCTGGCTTCCAGAATCCCCGCCCTGAGCCCGGCAGGAGACGGCGAGCGCGAGCGCAAAAAGGGCTACTATCAGGCGGCCGGAAAACATCAACGCGACTTCTCCTCGTCTTCGACGACGTACTGACCGCAGTAGAAATGCACTTGATAGTCATCCTTGGCGTCCAAGGGGCGTGTCTGGACGGCGACTTCGGACCAAAAAGGAAGCACGAGCGCGCGGACAGTCGCAAGCAACCTTCTCGCCTCCTGCTCTCGGGGATGTCCGGGCCAAAGGTCGAACGTGAGCGTAGTGCCACCCACCTCGTCGTTTTTCGCAGACGTGCGCGCACCGGCCGTGATTTTGGCCGCCAGAGCGTTGAGCACCGCGCGGTGGTGATCGATGACAGCGGCTTCCCACCCTGCCGACTCGCCGACCGGAATGAGAACTTGTTCGGCCGCGTACGTCTGCTCTTCGCCGCCCGCCCGAGCGACAAGCCGGCCGTCTTTAACGAGCAGCGCTACCGCCTCCGCCAACGACGCCGAAGAAACCGGGACCAGCTCGGCAAGCCTCCCGTGACTGGTCTGTCCCTCGCGGTAAACCTGAAGCCAAACGTGCGCAGCCAGAGACTCCACTGATTCGCCCTCGAGAGAAGCTCCGAACTCGGCGCGCTCGGCCTCCGTTGCCAGTCGATAGCGGGTGTCCTCGCCGCGGCCGGTGCGGACCACGAACCCGTTCTCGACGAGGTCGTTCAGTATCCCGCGCACCGAAATACCGTCTTCAGTCGAGAACCGAGCGAATGCCTCACGTCTCGTTGCTGACCCCCGAGTGGCGAGAAAGTCTTGGACGGCGCTCCACAATGTCATTCCGCGCGAAGTTGCAGATTCGCTCACACGCTGAACCTTCTGTCGATAGGAGCGGAGGGCCATCCCGAACATATCGGCGACCACCTTTTTGCTGACGCCCTGCTGCTCCAGCTCGGTGACGAGTCCGGCAAACACCTCGTTCGCGATGTGTCCTAACGGTGAGCGTTCTCCCTCCGCTGTCGATAGCCGCGCAATGAGCACCGTTGTCTGGCGCACGATTGCGTCGATGAGAACCTGCGAGCGCATGGTGGGTTTCAACCTGCAACGAAGCACTGCCACCTGAGGCTGGCAAGCCGGATCCCCTGAGGTGGTCCGCTTCTGCTAGCTCGCAAGCCCGTGGCATCGAGCACGTTGGGGCGGTGAAAAAACGCCTCCCTCAGCTGGAAACTTCCGGATGCCAGCGCAGATCCCTTCTGATGACAGCGGCGCCCCTCGAGGCACCGCGCCCGATGACGCCTACGTCGTCCGGACGGGGCAAAGACAAACGTTACGCCTGAGTGCCGCGGCATAGGCCGTCCGCGCCCAGCGCGATCACGGGCGCGACCTGGTACACCGCTCGAGCGCAGTCGTGCTCAGGGCGCTGGAATGCCGCGCTTCGGGTGACGTATCACCTCGCAGGCCGGCTCATAGTGCAGCTCGAGACATATTTTGGCGACGTGCTCCCCCGCCTTTTCCGGATCACGCGACGTTGCTATGCCGTGGTACTCCAGATATGCGAGCGCCATGCAGGATTCGGCACGCCCTAAACTACAAGCGTTCACAAAGTGCTGGGCCGCAGCCACCTCATCCTTAGGAGCAAGCGTGCCTTCGAGCTCGCTTCGCGCGAGGTAGTCGCAGCTATCAGGATCCGACAAGCGGCAGCCCTCGATGAGCTGCTGCCGCGCAGCGGCATAGTTGGCGGTCTCACGGAGCTGACCGACGAGAGCCGCGTCCAAGCCGCAGGCCGGCAAGTATTTCGCGGCGCATGCTTTCGCCAAATAGGTTCTGCCGCGCGGTATGTCGAGGGGCAGACCTTGCCGTGGCGGGTCGACAGTCAGCAGGCCGCCCGCGGCGTAGCAGCCGGCGAAGTTACCGCTCGCACACGCCTTTTCGAGACGAGCGACGGCATCCAGAGCAGACAGCTCGCCACGCTCGAGCCTGAGGGTCGATTCAAAAAACTCGTCAGGGTTTTCATGGCAATAGTAGATGGCCGCCCCCAGAGCCACCACTCCGACGGCCACGAACGGCCAAATCGGCACGGAAGGTTTGGCGGTCTTGAAAACATTAACAGAACCGGCAAACGAAACGCCTCACACGATCGCAGCCAGCCGACAATGCCAGGCGGCAACGTACGACCGCAAGTCGCGCCCCCGGGCGAAGAAGAGCCAAACAGTCGTCGATGATTCCTATTGGGACCACGCTCGAGCGGGTGGCTGTCCCAGTGACGGCGGGGCTCTCCGCGCACGACGCCCGGGACTGAGCGGCTTGGTCCGAGGTTCGCGACAACTGCGGCTGTAGAGCGCTTCAGCGCAACTGGCCACTGGCGGGACCGACTAGAGGCGTGTGGTATATTCCCATAGTCATGACCGACTCGTCCCTCGCCTCGCGACCCAAGCGAAGCTACGTGCGGCCGCCGACACCGATCCACTTTCCGGAGTCCGAAGAGGTGCCTGAAACAGGCGTGCATCTCGAACTTCGAACAGCGCTCTATCTCCTCGTGCGTGACTTCGTTGGTGAGCGGGGGGCGGTGGGCTCGGAGCAGTTCGTCTACTGGGACCCTTCCGATCCGCGGCAATGCCTAGCGCCCGATCTGATCGTGCGCATCGGGGCGACCCCGGGCCCATTTCCGACCTGGAAGATTTGGGAACGAGGGGCTCCGCACTTGGCGGTGGAAGTCGCCAGTCCCTTCGATGCCGGCGAAGCCGAATGGCAACGAAAGCTCGCCCGTTATCGCAAGTCCGGAATCAATGAAGTCGCACGATTCGATCCAGAAGACGCCGAACATCCCCTGCGCCTCTGGGATCGGCTCGAGGGCGACTTGGTCGAACGCGACCTCACTGGCGAGCACGCGCTACTCTGCGACACACTCGGCGTCCATTGGTGTGTCCGAGAGGACGCTACACTTGGCCGCGTGCTGCGCCTTTCTCTCGACGCTCTTGGGCAGACTCTGGTGCCCACCGCGGCCGAGCGAGAACGGACGGCCACCGAGCGAGAACGTGCGGCCACCGAGCGAGAACGTGCGGCCACCGAACGCATCGCAGAGCTCGAGGCCGAGCTTCGGCGCAGATAGCGGAGCGTTAAAACGCCCAGCTCTGGCTGATCGGTACCTCGCGACGCGCAGCTGCCGCGTAGATCGCGGAGCGATTCCCCCTCTCCACCCACTAAGGAAGCCGCGGAGCCCGCGATCGGCGGTGGGCGAGGTTGAGCCCCCGCTACGTTGCTCTTACGCCGAGCGCCACTCCGCGCGAGCGCGAACTGCAAGGTGACGCCGCCAGGCCCCACGCGTCCCGCGGCACCCACCAGGCGCCGTCCCCGCGACACACCAGGCGCGCGGGAGCGACCCTCGCCCACCGCCGAACGCGGGCTCCCCGGCGACGCTCCGGGCAGAGTCGTCTCACCGACGCACACCCGTCCACGAGACCGATCGCCCCAAAGAACTGGTGCACTAGCCGCCGCACAGCGGCAGCCCCACAAACGCCGAAAGCCCAAACCGAGCTGGCTTGGGCTTTTAGTTGTTGTGGGTCATTCAGGACTTGAACCTGAAGCCAATGGATTAAGAATCCACTGCTCTACCAATTGAGCTAATGACCCGTCTTTACGGATAAAGTGCCGAAAGGACGGGCGTACTTCCCATAGAACACGGCGATCGTCAACCGCGAAACGACGGCCTCGGCTGAGTGGCCCGCGGGGCCGGAGTTGCGCGGTTTTCCGGCGCACTTTCTGGCCTCAATCATCGGCTGGCTTGCTTGCACGCGCCCCGGCGGGCAGGTACTGGCCGCAGATGCGACTCGATCTGGTGCGCGAACAGTTGGACAGGTACGAGCCGGCGAATGAAACCGAAGCGGCCTTCGCGCTGCGCATGCTGGAGCTGAGCCGAGCGCCGGAGGCGTGTGAGCGGTCACACTTTGCGCCCGGCCACTTTACGGCCAGCGCATTCGTGCTCAGTCCGGACCTTCGCGACCTGGTGCTGATCCACCACAAGAAGCTCGGCATCTGGGTGCAACCAGGCGGACACGTGGAGCCGACCGACGGTGATTTGCTGGGCGCAGCGCGGCGCGAGGTCCTAGAGGAAGTCGGGCTCGGCGAACTCGAGCAGCTCAGGCAAACCGGCGCCAGCGCTTCGCCGATGTTCGACCTGGATATTCACCTGATCCCGGCGCGCAAAACCGAGCCCGCGCACGAGCACTTCGACGTGCGCTTTGCGTTCGTGGCCAAGACGCGCGAGCTAGTGCTCTCCGACGAGGTTGCCGATATGCGCTGGGTACCGCTGTCCGACATCGAGCAAATGGGCACCGACGAGTCGGTGTTGCGCGCGGTGAACAAGCTGCGCGCGCTGTGCGTCTGACGGCGATCAGCCGCCTTCTTGCATGCGGGCCCGCAGGTACAGGCCGTGACCGCGCAAGTACTCGCTGGTCCACCCGCCGTTGACGGGCGCGTTTGGTGTGAGAAAGCAGGTCGAATCCGGCGTGCAGTTATCGAACTTCCATGCGGCCCAGCTGATGCCGAGCGGATTCATGAAATCCATCCACTCTTGGGCCTTTTCTACACAGACCAGGCCGTCCCTCCCGCCGTCGGCGTGGGTCGCGCCCCATTCGGTGACGAACAGGGGAACCCCGAGCAGCAGAGCGGCCCTGGCTTTCGCGATCAGGGACCCACCGTGGGTGCAGGCGTAAAAGTGAAGGGCGTACATCAGGTTCGTGCCGACCACGGGCTCCCGCGCGGCCTTGTCCACGTCTTGCGACCAGTTCGGCGTGCCGAGCACGATGATGCCGTTGGGCTCGATCTCGCGAATCGCCGCGACCACGGCCGTGTGATACGGCTTGAGGTCGGTGGACCAGCTGACGTTCGTCGGCTCGTTGAAGGTTTCGTACAAAACGTTCGGCACGCCCGCGTACTTGCTCGCCATTTCTTTGAAGAAGGCGACCGATTGCTCGGTCTGCTCGTGTGCGTCGTGGCTGTGCCAGTCGATGATCACGTACACGCCAGCGGCGATCGCGTTGTCGACGATCTTCACCACTTGAGCGCGGGCTTTCTCCGGATTGTCGAAGAACCCGCCGTCCTCCGCGATGCCCATGGAGGCGCGGACTACGCTCAAGTTCCAGTTGTTGCGCAGCCATTTGAGGCCTTCCAGGCTCTCCGCATAGCCGTCGTTCTCCCAGTTCAGCCACATGCTGCTGACACCCTTGAGCTGGACCCGCTTATCGTGCGCGTCACGCAGCTCGGTGCCGGTAATGTGCAGCTGCCCGTGCAGCTCGACCGGCGTGGGTCCCATCTCCTGCTCTGCAGCGAAGTTGCTGTTATCGCCCACCTCGAGCGGGCTCGGATCGAAGGGCGCCTCTTCGACGGCTCTGCCCCCGATGTCACAGCCTGGAGTCGCAAGCGCAAGTAAGAGCAATCCCGACAGCATGGTCGAACGCAACATGGTCCCCAGTGAATGACTCAACGCGCAGCGATTTGCCAGTGCCAACCGCGCACCTTTTCCTAATTTCGAATCATTACGAACGCGACCCGGAACCGGTTC
>DATEPG010000151.1:0-15283 GCA_035273265.1 Polyangiaceae bacterium | reverse complement strand
TCAACGGCGTGAGCTTCGATGTGCGCGCTGGCGAAATCGTGGGCATCGCCGGGGTATCCGGCAATGGCCAAGATCAGCTGGTCGAAGTCCTGGCCGGTCAGCGGCAGTTGCGATCCGGCGATCTCGCTGTCGGCGGATCGGCCTACGCTGCGACCCGGCGCGAAATTCGTCAGCACGGGGTACGTCTTTTACCCGAGGCACCGCTTCGCAACGCGTGCGTGCCCAACATGTCGGTCGCCGACAACATCGGTTTTCGGAATTTCGATGTCAGGCCGTTCACGCTCTGGCGCTGGCTGGTCCGTCACTCGCGACTGCGGAGCCACGCGGACACCGCCATCAGCGAATACCGGATCAAGACTCCGTCCCCGGACGAGCGCATCGGGAACCTCAGCGGCGGCAACGTGCAGCGCGCCGTGCTGGCCCGCGAGCTGACCGGGGAAGTCCGGCTCCTGATCGTGGCGAACCCCTGTTTTGGCTTGGATTTCGCCGCCGTGGCTGAAATTCGGACTCGCATCATGAGCGCGCGCAACGCGGGTGCGGCAGTGCTCTTGGTCAGCGCCGATCTGGATGAAGTGTTCGCGCTGGCGGATAGGATCTTGGTCATGAGCGAAGGTGCTATCGTCCACGAGACCCCGGCCGCAAGCGCAGATCTGCAAGAGATCGGTCGCCACATGGCGGGCCACGGTTGAACATGCAGGAATCATTTCGCGTCGATCTCGAGGCTATGTTGCAAGGCCAGATCGCCTGGCAACCGTTCCGCGAAGGGATCGAGATTCATCACCTCTATGGCGAGATGGGGGTAGGGCGCGCAGCGGCCCTGCTCCGCTATGCACCTGGCGCCAGCTTGCCGACCCATCGCCACGCGGGTTTCGAGCAGATTTTGGTACTTCAGGGATCACAGGTCGATGAGCGCGGTCGCTACGGCAAAGGCACGGTGGTCGTGAATCCGCCCGGCTCGCAGCACGCCGTGACGAGCCCGGACGGCTGCGTGGTATTCGTCACCTGGGATCAGCCGGTGGAGTTCGGACACGGATGATCGCGCCTGTGTCGTCCGCGTCGTTGGACGCGGCCGCTGCCGAAAGCCAGCGCGGCCGCGCCTTGGGCTGGTCGGCCGAGCTCGAACTCGGCTTCGAGGTCGTGGCCGGTCGATCCGCGCTCGTGCGCAATCGTCACCGCGGCCCGCTCGCGGTTCAGCGGGCGTTTTACCCGGAATCCAAAGAGGTCGCGCACGTTTACTTGCTGCATCCGCCGGGCGGAATCGTGGCTGGCGATCGGCTGACGGTGCGCGTGGACCTCGCGCCCGGAGCGCGAGCCTTGCTCACGACTCCAGCCGCGACCAAGTTCTACCGCAGCGAAGGCCGCGTCGCCGCACAGACCCAACTATTCCGGGTGAGTGGAGGGGCCAGCCTCGAGTGGTTACCCCAAGAGACGATCGTCTTTGGCAGCGCTCAGGTACAGACCAAGACGCGCGTCGAGCTCGAGCCGGGCGCGAGCTTTTGCGGGTGGGATGTGGTTTGCCTCGGTCGCGCCGCGTCTGGCGATCACTTCGCGAGTGGCCGATTGCAGCAAGCGTTCGAGATTTGGCAGGCACAGCGCCCGCTGTGGATCGAGCGCAGCGAATTCGATGCCAACGAGCCAGTGCGAAACGCTCCCTGGGGTCTAGGTGGACGCCGCGTTTTCGGTACCCTCGTGTGCACCGGTCAGAACGCGGCTGCGGTCGCGGCCGCCCGGGCGGCGGTTGACACTGACGATGCACGCGAGCTATTCGCGGTCTCTCAGCTGCGAGCCGCGATCGTCTGCCGCTACTTGGGTAGCAGCACGGAGCGCGCCCGCCAGGTGTTTACGCAGGCCTGGGCTGCGCTCAGGCCGCTCGTCCTCGGGCGCCCGGCGAGCCCCCCGCGCATTTGGTTGACCTAGAACCGCCGTCCGGAGAGAAGAAGGAAGTCGAATGGAGCTGACGCCTCGAGAAAAGGACAAGCTTTTGATCTTCACCGCGGGGCTGCTGGCCGAACGCCGAAAGGCGCGCGGGCTGAAGCTCAACTACCCGGAGGCGGTCGCCTACATCAGCGCGGCGATTCTGGAAGGTGCCCGCGATGGCCGCACAGTGGCCGAGCTGATGAGCTACGGCGCCGAGTTGCTCACACGCGCGGATGTGATGGACGGCATCGCGGAAATGATCCCCGAGGTCCAGGTCGAAGCCACATTCCCAGACGGCACCAAGCTCGTCACCGTGCACAATCCCATCCCCTGAAGCGAGGCCTGCCGATGATCCCTGGAGAATTCTTGTTGGCCGCGGGCGACATCGAGCTGAACGCCGGTCGTGCGACCGTGAAGGTCAAAGTCGCCAATACCGGCGATCGGCCGATCCAAGTCGGCTCGCACTATCACTTTTACGAAACGAACGACGCGCTGGCCTTCGAGCGCGAGGCCACCCGTGGCTTCCGCTTGAATATTGCGGCGGGCACTGCCGTGCGCTTCGAGCCCGGTCAAGAACGTGAGGTCGAGCTGGTGGCTTACGCGGGCGAACGCAAGGTGTACGGGTTCACTGGCAAGATCATGGGACCGCTCGAGGGGCAGGGCTGATGCCGCGCATCGATCGCGCGGCGTACGCCGCCATGTTCGGGCCAACGACGGGGGACCGCGTGCGCTTGGCGGACACCGAGCTAATTCTGCAAGTCGAAGCCGATCGCACGGTTTACGGGGAAGAGGTCAAGTTCGGCGGCGGCAAAGTGATCCGCGACGGCATGGGCCAGAGCCAGCGCGTCGACGCCGCCGTGGTCGACACGATCATCACCAACGCGCTGATCGTCGATCACTGGGGCATCATCAAGGCCGACATCGGCATCAAACACGGGCGCATCGTCGGCATCGGCAAGGGCGGCAACCCGGACGTTCAGCCTGGCGTCGACATCGTGGTTGGACCGGGCACCGAGGTCATTGCCGGGGAGGGGTTGATCGCTACTCCTGCCGGCATCGATTCACACATTCACTTCATTTGTCCGCAGCAGATCGAAGATGCGCTGATGAGTGGCGTCACGACCATGATCGGCGGCGGCACGGGGCCAGCCGCGGGCACCAACGCCACGACTTGCACGCCCGGCACTTGGTACATCGAGCGCATGCTGCAAGCGGCCGAGGAGCTACCCATGAACCTAGGCTTCCTGGGCAAGGGCAACACCAGCCTGCCTGAAGCCTTGGACGAGCAAGCGCGCGCTGGCGCGATGGGTTTCAAGCTTCACGAGGATTGGGGCACGACGCCAGCTGCGATCGACAATTGCCTGACCGTAGCCGAACGCTTAGACGTGCAGGTCGCGATCCACAGCGACACGCTGAATGAATCCGGCTTCGTCGAGGACACCTTTGCCGCCTTCAAGGGCCGCTCGATCCACGCCTATCACACCGAGGGTGCGGGCGGCGGGCATGCGCCTGACATCATCAAGGCCTGCGGTGAGCCGAACGTGCTGCCCTCGTCCACCAACCCGACGCGCCCGTATACGGTGAACACCATCGACGAGCACCTGGACATGCTGATGGTCTGTCATCACTTGGACCCGGACATCTCGGAAGATGTGGCGTTCGCCGAGTCGCGCATCCGTCGCGAGACCATTGCCGCTGAAGACATTTTGCACGACCTCGGTGCCTTCAGCATGATTTCTTCGGATTCACAGGCGATGGGACGGGTCGGGGAGGTGGTGACCCGAACCTGGCAAACCGCGCACAAGATGAAAGTGCAACGTGGCAGCCTCCCGGAAGATCCAGCTGAACACGACAACTTTCGGATCAAGCGCTACATCGCCAAGTACACCATCAACCCGGCATTGACGCACGGCATTGCCCACGAAGTCGGCTCGATCGAAGTCGGCAAGTTGGCGGACATCGTGCTCTGGAATCCCATGTTCTTCGGTGCCAAGCCGGGCTTGATCATCAAAGGCGGCATGATCGTGGCCGCGCCCATGGGCGACCCCAATGCCTCGATCCCCACGCCGCAGCCGGTTCACTATCGGCGCATGTTCGGCGCGCTGGGCGGTGCACGCGCCGCGACCAGCGTGAGCTTCGTCTCCCAAGCGGCTTTGGACAACGACGTCGTGCGCCGCGTGGGCATGAAAAAGCGAGCCGTGGCCGTGCGCGGCACGCGCAGCATCAAGAAGATCGATCTGATTCACAACGGCGCGCTGCCGAAGATCGAGGTCGACTCGCAGACCTATGAAGTTCGTGCCGATGGGCAGCTCTTGACCTGCGAGCCCGCCAGTATTTTACCGCTCGCCCAACGCTATTTCTTGTTCTGAAGCGAGCAAGGAGCTGCCTGAAATGCGCAAAATCGTGGAAAAGGTGGCGAGCACCGTGCCTGCGACCGCGGCCGTCACCTTGGAGCACTCGGATCGCCAGAAGTCGCGCGGTCTACTCGAGTTGGATGACGGTAGCGAGGCGGCACTGCTACTCGAGCGAGGCACCGGGCTGCGGCACGGCGATCGCTTGCTCGC
Organism: Polyangiaceae bacterium; assembly: GCA_035273265.1. Classification (GTDB taxonomy): domain Bacteria; phylum Myxococcota_A; class Polyangia; order Polyangiales; family Polyangiaceae; genus PMG-095. Next base: position 10,802 of record DATEPG010000151.1, on the reverse strand, counting down.
CGACGACGGCGTGGTCGTGCTCGTGCAAGCCGCGCTGGAGGGTCTTTCGATCGTGACCGCGAGCGATCCGCTCGATCTGTGCCGTGCAGCTTACCACCTGGGCAATCGGCACGTGGCGTTGCAAATCAGCTCGCTCGGCTTGGCCTACCTGCACGACCACGTGCTCGACGATATGGTGCGTGAGCTGGGCTTCCAAGTGACGTTTGCAAGCCAACGCTTCGAACCGGAGTCCGGAGCTTACGGCCATGGGCATGCTCATGCGTCGAGGCCGTCGGGCACGCATTCACACGGACACGACCCCAACCACGAGCATGAGCATGAGCATGAGCATGAGCATGAGCATGAGCATGAGCATGAGCATGAGCATCGACCGAGCTCCGCGCCAAAAGCGCAAGCGCTGCTGCCGTGAACGATTTGCTCTCGGGAGTTCGCGCGCCTGCGTCCTCGGCCTTGCCGGACTTGGCGCTGCTGCGGCTGCTGCAGCTGGCAAGCCCCGCCTTGCCGATTGGCGCCTTTGCGTATTCGCAAGGCCTCGAGCAAGCCACGCTGCTCGGCTGGGTGAAGGACGAGACGACGGCGGCGCACTGGATCTCGGGCGTGCTAACCGAGGTGCTCCCGAGGCTCGAGCTGCCCGTGCTCGCCGAATCGTACGCGGCCTGGTCGGCTGGCGATCTGGAGCGTGTGCGGCAGCTCAGCGCATTCCTACACGCATGCCGTGAATCCGCGGAGCTGGGCGCTGAAGATCGCCACCTGGGCGCGGCACTGGCGCGTATCCTTCACGGCTTGGGCGTGCAGCGCGCCGAGCCTTGGATCGCCGATCCGGATGCCACTTTCGCTACGCTGTTCTCGCTGGCAGCGGTGCACTTCGACATCCCGCTACCGAGCGCAGCGCTCGGATTTCTGTTCGCTTGGCTGGAAAATCAGGTAGCTGCAGCAACGCGCTTGATCCCGATCGGGCACATCGCCGCGCAGCGCGTGCTGTCGCAGGTGCTCCCCGGCTTGCCCGCGGCCGTGACGCGCGGCCTTGCGATCCCGAGCGCAGCCGCAGGTTTCCTGGCACCTGGCCTGGCGGTCGCCAGCGCGCTCCACGAGACCACCTATAGCCGGCTCTTCCGATCATGAAAGAAAATCAGAGGTATTGGTCATGAAAGACAAACCTGCATTGCGGCTCGGAGTAGGCGGGCCAGTCGGGTCTGGCAAGACCGCCTTGGTCGACACGTTGTGCAAACGCTTGCGCGAGCGCTATCGAATTGCAGTCGTCACCAACGACATTTACACCCGAGAGGACGCGGATTTCCTGGTGCGCAGCGGCGCGCTTGCCGAGGATCGCATCGTGGGCGTCGAGACCGGCGGTTGCCCGCACACGGCCATTCGTGAGGATGCTTCGATCAACTTGGAAGCGGTTGCCGCGCTCAATCGCAAGTTCACCGATCTGGATCTGGTGATCATCGAGAGCGGTGGCGACAACTTGGCGGCGACTTTCAGCCCCGAACTGTCCGACTTGACCTTGTACGTGATTGACGTCGCTGCCGGCGACAAAATCCCGCGCAAGGGTGGCCCTGGCATCACCAAGAGCGATCTGTTGATCATCAACAAGATCGATCTGGCGCCGCACGTCGGGGCTTCGCTCGAGGTCATGGATCGCGATGCCAAGAAGATGCGCGGTGCCAAGCCCTTCGCGTTCACGAACTTGAAAACAGGCGCCGGGGTCGATGGCGTTTGCGAGTTCATCGTGCGCGCCGGCCTGCTCGACGCTTGAGTTCGGGCGCGCGGCCAGGGGAATAGTGAGCGCGTCTGCGCGCGCGCTGTTGCGTGGTGCCCCCATGGCCCCGCTGGGTCGCGCTTCAATTGTGAGATGGGTGGGATCTCACAATTGGGCTGCAATCGCCCACGGTATCGACTTTGACATCCGGGTGGCGAATGCCGGACACAAAGACGAAACATCAACTCAAGCAAAAGCGTCATGGGAAGAACGCGTGGATTGGTCGCTCGGCACCTTTGTGCTGATTCCTCCGTACACGCGTCAACACCGCTTCGAAGGAGCGCATGAAATGAATAGTTGGTCGGTTGCGTCGTTTCTCGGCTTATTGAGCGTCGTCGGCGCGGGTTGCAAAGGTCCGGAAGCCGGGCCTGCCCCGGCTGCACCGAGCGCGAACGCGGCAACGGCCGCCGTCGCTGCTCCTGCTGCCGCCCCCGAGGCGCCCAAGGGCAAGGATACGTCGGCGATCAAAGTCGGCATCTTGCATTCGCTCTCCGGCACCATGGCCATCAGTGAAACCTCGCTGAAGGACGTCGCCTTGATGACCATCGAGGCGATCAACAAGAAGGGCGGCGTGCTCGGTCGTAAGCTCGAGCCGGTCGTGGTCGACCCCCACTCGGACTGGCCGTCCTACACCGAGAAGGCGCGCGAGCTGCTGCAGAAGGACAAAGTATCCGTCATCTTCGGCTGTTGGACCTCGGTATCGCGCAAGTCCGTGCTGCCCGTCGTCGAAGAGCTGAACGGCCTACTTTTTTACCCGGTCCAGTACGAGGGCGAGGAGTCGTCGTACAACGTGTTTTACACGGGCGCGGCGCCGAATCAGCAGGCCATTCCGGCGGTCGAATACCTGATGAGCCCCAAGGGCGGCGGCGCCAAGCGCTGGGTCCTGCTCGGTACGGATTACGTGTACCCGCAAACGACCAACAAGATCTTGAAGTACTTCCTGAAGTCCAAAGGTGTCGACGACAAAGACATCATGGAAAAGTACACGCCGTTCGGGCATAGCGACTACCAAACCATCGTCAGCGACATCAAGAAGTTCGCTGCCGGCGCCCACACCGCTGTCGTCTCCACCATCAACGGTGACTCGAATGTGCCCTTTTACAAGGAGCTCGCCAATCAGGGGCTGAAGGCGAAAGACATCCCGGTGGTCGCCTTCTCCGTGGGTGAAGAAGAGCTGCGCGGCATCGACACCAAACCGCTCGTCGGCCATTTGGCTGCCTGGAACTACTTCATGTCGATCGACAACCCGGAGAACAAGGGTTTCATCGCTCAATGGAAAGCCTACGTCAAAGAGAAGAACCTCACTGACGGCGACAAGCGCGTAACGAACGATCCGATGGAAGCTACCTACATCGGCATCACGATGTGGGCGCAAGCGGTCCAGCAGGCCGGCACCACTGACGTGGACGCCGTGCGTATGGCGGTCGGTGGTCAGAAGGTAAAGTCGCCTTCCGGCTTCGAAATCGAAATGGACGCCAAGAACCACCATCTGCACAAGCCGGTGTTGATTGCCGAGGTCAAAGGCGACGGCCAGTTCAAGGTCGTTTGGCAGAACGATGGGGGTCCAGTGGTGGCAGCGCCCTGGAGCCCGTATGTGCCGGACAGCGCCAAGAAGGTGGCTGATTGGACCTTCCCCTGGGTCTGCGGCAATTGCACTGAAGGCAAGTACAAGGCCGCCAGCCTCGCCCCCTGAGCGCGGGCTTCGCGCTGCGGTCGCCGGAAGAACCGGCGCCGTGGCGCGGCCAGTGCGTGGAACACAGCCCCGCTGCCAGCCTTCTGGCTTTGCCCACCGCACCAGCGGGGCTGCCTTTTTGCCTGTTCAGGAGCGCCGCAGACCGACATGACTCGTCTTCGATTGTTCAAGTTCACGACCTGGCTGCGGCTGGCTCTGCCGCTCGTCACCGTGCTGGCGTGGCTCGCGCTGGCCAAGAGCGCGCGAGCAGACCAACTGAGTGAGGACCTCACGGGTCTGGCCAGCACGGACTCCAGTGACGTCGCGGCTGCGATCGTCAAAGCTGCCAATCGTGGGGACGCGCGAGCGCTGCCCGCCTTACAGGCTCTGGACGCCGGTACGCTGCGTTTCGACGCACTCAAACACTTACTGATCAAGGCTGACAGCGGTGCGCTCACGGACGCGTTGACCGGTGCGGCAGCGAGCGCGCAGGGTAAGCTCGAAGAACCGGCGAGCGACAACGAAGTGCGCCGCGCGCTCTCGCCCGCGCTGGCTTCTCTGTCTCTTTCCGCGCCTGCGGCCGCCGTTCGACTGAAGGCCGCCCGCGAGCTCGGTCGACCCAGCGACGAGATCGTGCCGATATTGCGGCAAATTTTGGCCAAAGAGAGCGACCCAGACGTGAAGGTTGCGCTTTCGCTTTCACTCGCTCCGGCGGATATGGCGAGCGACAAACCTGCCGATCGCAGGCGCGCTTTGGAAGCAATTCGGGTTGCCGCGGATGCCACCTTCAAGAGCGACGTAGAACGCCTGCTCGCCAAGGGCAGCGACGGCAAGTACGCGGAGCCGGACTCGAGCGTGCGTTCGGCCGCGGCAGCGGCAATCTCGGCGATCGAGACCCGTCAACTTTTGATCAACTCCGTAGGCAACACGTTCTACGGCTTGAGCTTGGGCAGCGTACTGATCCTGTGCGCTCTCGGTCTAGCCATCACCTTCGGCCTGATGGGCGTAATCAACATGGCGCACGGCGAGTTGATGATGATCGGCGCCTATACGTCCTTCGTCGTACAAAATTTCTTCATCAGCCATTTGCCCGCGCACCTGAATTGGTACGTAGCGGTTGCGGTGCCGGCTGCGTTTCTGGTGAGCGGCCTAGTTGGGGTGCTGATGGAGCGCACGGTGATCCGCTACCTGTATGGCCGACCGCTCGAGACGCTGCTTGCTACCTGGGGGATCTCGCTGCTCTTGATCCAGACCGTGCGCTTGATCTTCGGCGCGCAGAACGTCACCGTGGCCAATCCCAGTTGGTTGTCGGGAGGCGTGGAGATCCTGCCACAGGTGGTCTTGACGTACAGCCGCCTGGCAGTGATCGCCTTCAGTGTCGTGGTGATGCTGTTCGTCTGGGTACTGATGCAAAAGACGCGCTTGGGCTTGGAAGTGCGTGCGGTGACTCAGAACCGCGCCATGGCGGCGGCCATGGGCATTTCCACACGCCGCGTCGATATGTGGACGTTCGGCATCGGCTCTGGCGTTGCCGGTCTCGGTGGAGTCGCGCTCTCGCAGTTGAGCAACGTGGGTCCCGAACTGGGCCAAGGCTACATCGTCGATTCGTTCATGGTCGTGGTGCTCGGCGGCGTCGGTAAGCTCGCAGGTACGATCGCGGGCGGCCTGGGGCTGGGCCTGGTGAACAAGTACCTCGAGCCGCTGGCTGGTGCCGTGCTCGGGAAGGTCTTCATTTTGGGCTTCGTGATCGTTTTCATTCAACGCCGTCCACAAGGCATCTTCGCGCTCAAGGGTCGCGCGGCGGAGGTCTCGTGAAAGCCGAGCCCGCCGTTGGCCTTTTGGCCCTGCACGACAAGCGTGGCTGGACGATCGTGGCCGTCGTCGCGCTGCTCTTGTGCGTCTTGGTGCCGATCCTCAGTTTGGCAGTGCCCGCGAGTTCCCCGCTGCATTTGCCGGACTACCTGATCGTCTTGTTCGGCAGATTCCTGTGTTACGGCATCGTCGCCTTGGCGATCGATCTGATCTGGGGATTCACCGGCATTCTCAGCCTGGGTCACGGTGTATTCTTCGCGCTCGGCGGCTATGCCATGGGCATGTACCTGATGCTCTCGATGGCTGGTCAAGGCGTGTACAAGAGTGCCTTGCCGGACTTCATGGTGTTCCTCGATTGGAAGGAATTGCCCTGGTTTTGGCGCGGTTTCGACAATCTGAGCGTGGCCTTGGTGGCCGCCTTGGTGGTGCCGGGGCTGCTCGCCTTCAGCTTCGGCTACTTCGCGTTCCGCTCACGCATTCGCGGGGTGTACTTCTCGATCATTACCCAAGCGCTGACCTACGCGTTGATGCTCTTGTTCTTTCGCAACGAAACCGGCTTCGGTGGCAACAACGGCCTGACCGACTTCAAAGCGCTCTATGGCTACGATCTGCACCAGCCGTCGACCAAGGTCACCTTGTACGTCCTGTCGGCGCTGGCGCTGCTTTTGACCTACCTGCTGTGTCGCTACATCGTGACGTCCAAGGCCGGACGCGTGCTGCGCGCGATTCGCGATGCGGAAAGCCGGGCGATGTTCGTCGGCTTCAATCCGATCAGCTACAAGTTGTTCGCGTGGACCTTGAGCGCGGTCCTGTGCGGCCTGGCGGGCGCTTTGTACGTGCCGCAAGTGGGCATCATCAATCCCGGTGAGATGCAGCCCGCCAACTCGATCGAGATGGGGATCTGGGTCGCGGTGGGTGGTCGAGCCACGCTGTTTGGCGCGATTTTGGGGGCGTTCTTGGTCAACGGCATGCGCAGCTTCTTCACCGCTGCCATGCCCAACGCCTGGCTATACGTGCTCGGTTCGCTGTTCATCGCGGTGACGCTCTTTTTCCCGGACGGTGTTGCTGGCGCAATTGGTCGCCTGAAGCGGAAGAGCTAAATGTCGGAATCATCAGCCGCGAGCAGCTCGCAGCCTCCCGAGCCCGAGACGACCGAGGCGCCCCATCCCCAGCCCGCGGTCCGTGCTGAGCAGCCTGCTAAGTCCGCCGAAAAGGGCAGCAAGCGCTCGTGGTCGGTGCGCCCCCGCCTGATCGACCCGGTGCGGCGCGACGCGATCGTCGCCGGGCGGCCGGCGGTGCTGGTCGTCGACAACGTGAGCGTCAGTTTCGATGGCTTCAAGGCCATCACCGATCTGACTCTGATCCTCGACAAAGGGGAGCTGCGCTGCCTGATTGGCCCGAACGGCGCTGGCAAGACCACGTTGATGGATATCATTACCGGCAAGACCAAGCCGGATAGCGGCACGGTCTTCATGCCGCACGACTCACGTGATCTCACTCAGCTGACCGAGTACGAAATCGCGGCGCTGGGCATTTGCCGAAAATTCCAGCGGCCGACCGTGTTCGCGGGTCATAGCGTGTACGAGAACATGGAGCTCGCGCTGACCGGCCCAAAGGGCGTGTGGCACAGCTTGTTCTTTCGGCTGAACGGCGAGCAAAAAAGCAGCATCGAACGGATCTTGGAGCAAATTGGCCTGCATGAACAGGCTGCCGTGCGCGCTGGGCAACTCGCGCACGGCCAGAAGCAGTGGCTCGAAATCGGCATGCTGCTCGCGCAAAATCCCCGGGTCTTGCTCGTCGATGAACCGATTGCGGGCATGACGCACCAAGAAACCGAACGCACCGCCGAGCTCCTCAAATCATTGGCCGGCGAGCGCACGGTGGTCGTGGTCGAGCACGACATGGAGTTCGTGCGCAGCATCGCCCAGAAGGTCACCGTCTTGCACGAGGGCAAGGTGCTCGCCGAGGGCGACATCGATTCGGTGCAGAACAATCCACGCGTGGTCGAAGTCTATTTGGGCGAGCCGCGCACCTGAGCACGAGCGCGCAGCACGAGGACCGAAGATGCTAGAGATCGAAGCGCTGAATCAATTCTACGGCGAGACCCACGTGCTGTGGGACATGGCGCTCTGTGTCCCCGAGGGCAGCTGTACCGTGCTGATGGGCCGAAATGGCGTCGGCAAGACCACGCTGCTCAAGACGGTGATGGGAAATCTTCGCAGCCGCTCGGGCAAGATCAAATTTCAAGGCGAAGATTTGGCGCCTCGCCCGGCGGAACTTCGAGCCAAAAAAGGCATTGGCTTCGTGCCGCAAGGGCGCGAAATCTTTGGCCAGCTGTCGGTTGCCGAGAATTTGCGAGTCGGCTTGGGTGTGACCGGCGAAAAGCAGGTGCCCGAGCGCATCTTCAAGCTATTTCCCGTGCTGCAATCGATGCTCCGGCGGCGCGGCGGAGATCTGTCGGGCGGCCAACAGCAGCAGCTGGCGATTGGCCGCGCGCTCACGCTTCATCCCAAACTCTTGATTTTGGACGAACCCACGGAGGGCATTCAGCCCAACATCGTCAGCGAGATCGCGGACATCTTGATCGAGCTGAATACGAAAGAAAAGCTGACCATCTTGCTCGTCGAGCAGAAGTTGACCTTCGCCCGACGCGTCGGCAAACGCTTCGTCATCATGGATCGCGGTCGTTCCGTGGCCGAGGGCGAGATGCCTGAGCTCAGCGACGAGTTGGTCGCTCGCTATCTCACGGTGTGAGGCAGGCTTCCGCTACGTGCTCCGGCGCAGGGACTTTGTCGGCTGCGGCGTTCAGGCCGGTGGTGCTGACGCAGGACACCGGCACCCCCTGATCGATGTAGCTGTGCCCCCCGTGAGCGGTATCGGCCGCGGCCTCTGGCGTCCAGACCAATTGCTCGCCCACGGCCAGGGGTCGTAGCTGTTCGCGCAGCGCCGCGACGCCTTCAGCGTCGAGCCCGAGCCGCTCGGGATCGGCGAACAGGTCATCGAACAAGGCGAGCGGGAAGGGCAGCAGATGCACGTCGAGTGTGGCGCGATCCGGATAGCTGGGCAGGCTTGCCTGCGGGTCTTTGGGAAAGCTGCGCATGACGTGAGTTTGATAGAAAAGCGGCGAGGACCTGTCGAAGGTGAGCTGAGCCGGCAGCAGGTTCGAATCAACGCTCTTGGCGTTCCACATTTTCGAGACGGCGTTGCCGTTCCGGTCGAGCATACAATCCGAGATCAGCCAGAGATCAGCGTCGTGCCTGGGATCGGGATCGCTGCCCGCAGCCACCGCCCCACTCCGATAGAGCTCACGGTCCTTGGCGAAGGCGGCGACCTCGAACCAGGCGCGTCGATCTTGCGCGGCACCGCTGGGCCATTTGTGACCCGAGGCCACGTTGTCGACGACCACGACCAAGTTGGCGTTGGCTCCGAGCCCGCGCACGCACAGCGCGGTCTGTAGCGTGGTATCGAGAAAGCTCTGCACGGCCGCGCGCTGCGCTTCGGCTTCTGGAAACGGAGTCAGGGCCAGATCGACGCCCGGAAATTGGTGGCTGTGACGGTCGCGTGAGGGAGCGCCGGGAAACAGCGCGATCGGCCCGGGTTCTGGGCTCTTCGGCATGTGGCACTGCCCGCAAGTGCTTCCGCTGCTGGTGGCGAACGCGGAGGCTTGCCATTCGGCGAAGGAACGCTCGATCGCGACTGCATGCCCGTTCACCACATCGTGGCAACTGCCGCACAACTTGGATGATTCCAGCTGACTGCGATCGTGAAGGCTGGAGTAGGCCGATTGATGCGCGTTATTGGTCAGAGCGTCGGACAGGGCGCCCCGCATCACGCTGTCGTTGGCCAAGCGGGCGGAGTTGTTGTGCGTGTTCGTGATCTGGTTGACGTTGTGGCAAGCGTAACAGGTCACGCCTTGTAGCCCGCGCGGGAGTGAAGCGAGGTTGGTTCCGTCGCGTGTTTTTCCGGTTCTGACCGCCAGCGGCGCGTGGCAGCTCGCGCAAAAAGTTCCTACCTGTGCTTCGTCTTGACCCCGTTGGTTCAGGGCTACGAACAAGGGATCGCGGCTGGCGTACGCGTGCATGCTGCCGGACCACTCCTTGTATTGCTGGGGATGGCAGTCGGTGCAGGTCTCGGGGTCCATCAGCTGATCGACGCTCAGAACCGCGGGCTCCGCCGCGGGCTGATTGCCGCAGCCCAGCAAAAGCAGGGCGCTGAGCAGGATCGGTCTGAAAAATTGAAGCGTGCTGGGCATGGGACGGGAAATTGCGGGATGGCTGCTATGCTGCTCTATGCCGGGCCTGCCGGCGTCCTCGATCATGCGCCGACTCTTTCACCGTGCAATGCTCAGCTTGTCGATCGGAGCTTCCGGGTCGCTGTGCGCTTGCTCGTCGCAACCGACTGAAGCTGGCCAGCAAACCGCAACGGCGGGCGCGACCGGCAGCGTCGGTTGCAGGCCCAGCGACGGGGACGTGTCCGCTGGGCTCACGAAGGCCGGTGCGGCGCGCGTTTTCGAGTTTACGCTGATCAGCAGCACACCTGCGCCGCCCGCGCTGGGTGACAATCTGTTCGTGGTGCAAGTGACCGACGCACGCGGTAGCGCCTTGGAAGGGGAACTCGGCGTGGCGCTGGAGATGCCCGAGCACGGTCACAGCCCCAAGCAACCCGAGATCCGCTTCGACGCCGGAAGCCGGTCGTTCTTCCTGGAACCCATGCGCTTGTTCATGGTGGGCCTGTGGCGCGTCACCTTCAGCTTCGACAGCACGGCTGCTGCCGCTCCGGGGAGGGACTCGGCCGTGTTCGAGTTCTGCATCGACTAGCGCGCTCTTTTGGCATTGCTCAGCGCATAGTTGAAAAACAAATGTGAGCCGTGGCGGCGCACGCTACGGAGCTCGCAGCTCGTCCCGCTCAGATCGCACCCCTGCGCCAGCGATTTTCGAGCGTCGTCCGGAAAGCGACCGAACAGCGCGGGCGATGAAGTGAGAAAGAGCTGGTCGAGTAGCCCTTGCTGAACCATTTGGCTGAACACCGTCGGCCCGCCCTCAGTCAGTATGCGCGTGAGGCCCGCGGCTCGCAGTGAGCTCAGCAGATCGACGAACGAGATGCGTTCGGAATCTTGCACGATGAGGCGCGCGCTCGGCGGCAATCGAGGACGCAGCTTGGCTTCGCCCTGCGGCGTGGTGAAGATCCAGGCGCCGTCGATGGCAGGCTCGCTCACGTCGATCGAGCCCGAGGCGCTGACCAGCACGAACTGCGGGCGTTCGCTCAGCCCCAACTGCGCGCGCATCTCTGCGTATTCTGCAGCTGCCGCGGGATAGATGCGAGCCGGCAACCACAAGTGTCTGCCAGACTTGTGGAACGTACCCGCGCCGACCAGCACCGCATCGGCTGCGGCGCGCAGCAGGCCCATCACGAAGCGATCCGCAGGGTTGCGTCCGCTGATGATCTGCCCGGATTCGGTGTCGCCCGGCAGCCCCACGATGCCGTCGAGCGAGGCGACGAAGTTGGCAAAGACGCAGTCACGAGGCAGGCAAAGTGCGCCGTCGTAGCTGGCACTGA
>DATEPG010000150.1:0-12261 GCA_035273265.1 Polyangiaceae bacterium | reverse complement strand
GTCAGCGACTAACGAGCGCCACCGCCTCCAAGTCGAAGCCCGGATCGCGAGCAACAACCAGGTAGCGCTTCAGCAAATTTGCGAACACGGCCTGGGCATCGCCCGGTTGATGCACGCCGAGGCGCAGCCAGCGCTCGAACGCGGCGGGTTGGTCCGCGTCATGCCGGAGTATCGCTGCGAATCGCTGCCCGTGTGGGCCGTCACCCCCAACCTCGCAGAATCCGAGGCCGCAAAGGTGAGGTCTGCCATCGCCCACCTCAAACGCCATTTCGCGCTGCTGCCCGCGTCCAATCTCCTGCCAGTGGCGACCCGCGACGACGCAGAGCAATGAGCTCGGCCGCGATGGCGACCGCGATTTCTTCGGGAGTCTCCGCTCCCAGCTCCAGCCCAATCGGAGCACGCAAACGTGACCAACGCTGCTCTCCGAGTTGGCCTTCGAGCAGACCCTTGGCGGCCAACCGCTGACGGAAGCGCGCTACTTTTCGCCGGCTGCCGATCATACCGAGGTAGCCGAGCGCATCTTGGCCAATCAGGCCCTCGAGCAATTGCTGATCGATCGCGTGATCGCGAGTCACGATCAGCAGGCGATCAGTCGACCCGAATCCGCCCAGCTGGCGCGCGATGTCTGCCGGCGAGAACGACTCGACGAGCTGGGTCGCCCAATCGGGGATCTCACGAACGGCGTTGGTGTCGCCATCATCACAGACGACCACGCTGAAGCCGAGCTGCGCGAGCAGCGGGCCGAGCTGGCGAGTGATGTGACCCAGGCCGCACAGAATTGCGCGTTCGCTGAGCCCCATCAGCTCGACGAGGGCGCCGTCTTCGACGCGCGGCTCGAACGCGGGTGGATCGCCCTTCCGGGGCGCGCGCAACCAGAGCGGCCCGCCGTCGAGAGGCGTCACCAACACGCTCGGCTCGCGGCGGGTGGTGAGCTGAGCTAGCGCTTCACGCGAACTCACGACGGGCGTGATGGCCACGACCATGGAGCCCCCGCAGCACATGCCCAGATCTCGCACCAAGTGCTGGTGCACCACGCTGGGCTCGGCGCCGCCCGCGACCGCGCGGCCGGCCGCTACGACCACCTGTTCGATTCGTCCGCCTCCGATCGTGCCCCAATGCTCGCCGTCCGCGGCGATCGCCATACGCGCGCCCAAGTGACGCGGCGTGGAGCCGAGCGTGCCGGTCACCGTCGCGATCGCGACAGCGCGGCCCGCGTGCAACGCGCGGAGCGCCACAGCGAACACGTTCAGAGGCAGCATCAGTCCAAACTAGCACCACTCAGTTGTCGGCGCAGAGCGCTCGCGGGTGGGACTCGCAAGACATCACGCAGGGTTGGGAGATCGCGCACCCGTTTGCCGGTCAAAGGCAGCGGTTGTCATTCCCAGCCGGATTTGCCGTCAGTGTTGCGTAGCATTGCGTGCACGGCGTGAACCTGGCCGCCCGACATCTTGATCATGTGCATGTCCAGGTGCCCGGTCGTCTGAAAGTCGAAGATGGTGAAGCCCGCGGCGATACCGCGTAGCTCATCGACGACCGTCACCCGCGGCACGAATTCACCCCCGGACGTGGGCGTGTTTCCGCACGTGGCTCCGGCGCCGCAGGAGAAGTTACCGCCCCCGTTTTCCAGACGGCGGCAAGTACTAGTGACATTGCAGACCCCGGCAGGGAACGCGCGAAAGTACTTGTCTATCCAGCTAGTCAGCTGTTGTCTGGTGGGGCGCTGAGCTTGCGGCACGTCGTCGTGCCAGCCGATATCCTTCGCAATCGTAATAATCGCAGCTGGATTCGAAGCCACCGCAAACGATGCCGTGTAGTCCCCCGGGCGCACCACGATGGTTTCGATTTCCGTGATCTTCGCGCCGACTACTTTGAGGCGTAGGCCAACGGGAAGGTCCGTCCCGCTCTCGGGAATCACGGCCTGAGCGGCGACGCTGCATGCGGTGGTATCCAGAGCGCGCTGGGAATACTTGGTGTCCCCGGCGTTCATCCAGAAAGGCGTCTTGCCAATCTCGCCTACTTGGGCATTTTCGGTGAACTTCACGTTGGTCGCGAGCGGTAAGCTCGAAGGATCACCGGCGCTGAGCGCTTTGAAATAGTCATCGAGGAGTCCATCGAGGAAGGCTCGCGTGCACTCGCCGCTCGAAGCGCCACCCGAGCCGGGCGCTCCACCCGTGGACGCCCCAGCACTACTGCTGCCTCCGTTCTGCGCTCCTCCGCTGGCCGAGGCTCCAGCGCTGGCGCCTCCGGACGATGCTCCCGCCGTCTGTCCGAGCGCGCCTCCGCCGCCGACCGTGTTGTTCTGTCCGCCTATTGCAGGCTGGCCTGCGGTTGGAGCCTGACCTCCGGTGTTGTTCGGAGCACCGGCTCCGGCCCGACCCGCAGAGGCCGGGCTGCCAGCCGTGTTGTTCGGCTCGTCGTTGTCGCCTCCGCCGCACGCACCGAGCACGCTGAGGATAAAACCAGAAAGGCCGAAGAGACCAAAGTTCAAGAACCGTCCGGTTGCCATGGCGGAAGCGTACCAGAAGGAGCGCTTCGCACACCTGCCCACAACGGCTCGAGCGCCGTCACGCCGATCACTACCAAGAGAAGATTTTCACTGGGCGGTCCGAGATGCGCCGAACGCGCCCAACACATGACAACGGCGTCATCATCGCGCAGGTTGACCTCGTTTCACTGGCAGGGCGGTTGAGGGCGGGCAAACGGCCGTCGCTGCGCGATTTTTCGACGGAGACGCCTGCCTGCCGCTACTGCTGCAACAGCTCCGAATGAAATCGCTCCAAACCGATCCACTGCCCAGGACTCGAATCGCCGCCGTTGCCACCGCGCTCGGCGTTTTGCTGGCCGGCGGACGCGCTCGCGCGGATTACCCGGTCATGTCTCATCGGTACCTCGCGGATCCCGGGTCGGTCGTGTTTGGTGATCGCATCTACCTCTACAACTCGAATGACGACGACAACGCGGGCGAAGCGTACACGATGCACTCCGTGGTCTGCGTTTCGACGACCGATCTCAAGAATTGGACCGATCATGGGATCGTGTTTCAAGTGCCCGCGGACGCTTCGTGGGCGCAGAATTCTTGGGCTCCTCAGCCGATAACCCGTGACGGGAAAATCTACCTGTACTTCGGAAACAGCGCCAGCGGCGTTGGCGTTGCGACGAGCACCAACCCGATCGCTGGCTTCAAGGATGCCAAGGGCAGCTACCTCGTGAACAGCAGCACCCCCGGGGCACCTCCCTCCGGCTCCTGGCTGTTCGATCCGGGAGCACTCATCGACGATGATGGCCAGGCCTATCTGGCCTTCGGCGGCAACGGCGAAACCTACGCTCGGATCATCAAGCTCGGCAGCGATCTGATCAGCGTGTCAGGGACCGCTGCGGCGCTCGCGCCCACGGGCTTTTACGAAGCGTCCTTCCTGTTCAAGCGCAGCGGCAACTACTACTTCGCGTACTCCAGCGACTCCGCCCACGGGCTGCGAATCGACTATCTGATGAGCAAGAGCCCCCAAACGGGTTACACCTATACTGGTGTTCTGGCAGGCCAGCCGCCCCTCAACGACAACAACAACCACGCCTCTGAGTTCGAGTTCAAGGGTCAGTGGTACCACGCTTATCACAACCGCAGCGTCTCGAACGCGGCTGGCATCCCCACGACCTACAAGCGCAACCTCGCCATGGAGGTGCTCAATTTCAACAGCGACGGGACCATCAAACAGGTCACCTACACGACGGACGGCGTCCCGCAGGTCGGCAAGCTCAACCCTTACGCGCGGGTCGAAGCGGAGACCTTCAACGCCCAAAGCGGGATCGAAACCGAGACCTCTAGCGCAGGCGGGATGGACGTCACGCAGATTGCGAATGGCGACTGGCTGAAACTGCGTGGGGTCGACTTCGGCACCGCGGGCGCCAAGACGTTCAGCGCCAGCGTGGCGAGCACGGCGACCGGCGGCAGCATCGAGCTTCGCCTCGATAGCCCGACCGGCATGCTGGTCGGCACTTGTCCGGTTCCCTCCACGGGCGGTGCCCAAGCCTGGATGACAACGACCTGCGACGTGAGCGGCGCGACCGGCGTCAAGGATCTCGTATTGAAGTTTGGAGGCGGCAGCTTCAACTTCGACTACTGGCAGTTCACCGGCGGGGACGGCGGGACACCAGGCCAGGGAGGCGCGTCCGGCGCTGGAGCTGGCAGCGGAGGGATGCCTGCGGCAGGCGGCGCCAGCGGGAGCTCTGGTGCTCCATCGGCCACTGGCGGTTCGTCCACCAGCGCGGGCGGCGCGCCCGGCGGCGGCTCGGCAGCAACCCCGAGTGGTGCCGGCCCCGGTGGCAGCGCCACTGGTGACGGCGGCAAAGCGGGCACTGGCACCGGAAGTTCGGTATCCGGCAGTGGGTCGAGCGCTCCCCCAAGCACCGATAGCGGTTGTTCGTGTACGGTGGGCAGCAAGACCAGCAGTGCGCCCGCGCTCGGTCTCGTCTTGAGCCTACTGCTCCTCGCCGACGTGCGTCGACGTAAACGGGGAAACGGTCGCAACAGGCACGTCTAACCACGACCGCTCGCCGACCATCGGGCTGCGAAGGCGATCGACTTAGCCATTCGCGCGCCCTAAGCTGGCTGAGTGAACGAACTACGCCGATTCCGTTTGGTGGCCTTCTTGGAAGGTATCTCCTTCCTGCTGCTGCTGTTTGTCGCGATGCCGCTCAAATACTGGGCAGGTCTTCCGATCGCTGTTCGCATCGTCGGCATGGTGCACGGGGTGCTCTTCCTGGCCTTCGTCGGGGCACTGTTTCAGGTAGCGCTCGAGCGAGGCTGGTCGCCGCGGCGGTGGGGCTTGGCTTTCCTGAGCTCGCTCGTGCCCTTCGGCACGTTCGCTTTCGATCGCTCGCTCGAGCGAGAGATCGAAAGCGTGGTCTGACGACGAGGCTCGTAGCCCAGCCGCGCATCACTTACGCCGATCCCCGCGATCTGGCACGTGAAGGCTGCACGGCCACCTGGCCCAGCTGCTCACCGCAATTCAAGCTGGCTCTTCTGATAGGGTGCCGCTTTTCAGTGAAATATCAGTGGAGGAAGCTTCGGTGATTTTGCGTCAATTGGTCTCTATTGTCCTGGCAACGGCGACGCTCAGCGCTTGCGGCGGCAGCGATTCGAACCCTGGAAACATCAACTCGAGCGGCGGCGGCGGGAGCACGACACCGGACGGGCCGGTCATCAGCCACTTGGACGACGGCAACGACTGCGCCACCTATTACGGCAAGACGAAGGTGAATACGCTCATTCCTTCAGAACTCGGCCCCTGCCCCGAGCGAACCGCGGTCATTTGCGCCAAGTGTGAAAATCAGTATCCAATCGTCACCCATGCGGTGGATGGCATCCGTTCACGCGATGAAATCTTTTCGCGCGCCTCGGTTGCAGCCTGTGTCGCCTGGGCGGACGGTTCGACCCGCGCGGACGAGTGCGAGATCGAGCACGACGGCAAGTTCACCGCTCTCGCGGCCGGTGTCGGAGGCCCTTCGGGTCTCACGCTGCCGGAAGTGGTTCCTGGCACACTGACCGACGGCATTGGTCCATGGCAGTTTAGTTTGCTCAGTTTCAAGTTGGTAGGCGGCGCCGTGACACTGCCGAACTGCAGTAACTACTACGGCAACGGCGTTACCGATGACATGCGTTGGCGCGGTGACAACGTGCCCTGTCCGGACGCAAACCGCCGGCGCACGGCGCCTTCGCCGTTCGTGATCGAAGGCGTCACCGCCGAGTACGTGATCTACAACGATTGAAGCAGTGTCACGGTAATGAGGAGCATCGTCCGCTCTTGCTCGGTCAGGGCGCGGACGAATCCTGCGAAGGTCGAGAGCAGCGCGGCCTCTAAGGATCGTTGGTTCAAGTCTCGCCACGAGTGCGTGCACCAGCGACAAGGAGGAACGAATGAAGAGAATCGTTTTTTGCGCCAGCGCTCTGCTCACCCTGATCGCCTGCAGCGGAGTCCCCGATCCCAGTCCAACCGAAACAGCCAGCAGCACGATGCAGCTCTTGGTCGACCCAGGGAGCGTCCTGGGCTTCGAAAACGCTGCGGAGTGGACTTCAACCCAAGGGCTCAAGAGCTCGTCCAGCACGCGGAGTCAGGGAGCGGCGTCGCTCGCCATCAGCAACTTCAGCTATACGGCCGTAATTTCCACACCTTTGTCGACGCTGAGCGGCGTCACGTCGACAATCGGCCTCGACGTGCGGTTGCCCGTGACCGTTCCGTGGGGTCAAGTTCAGCTTTTCTACAGCATTCCTTCGAAGAACCTTTACGAGCAACCACTCGGCCAGGTGTCGCTGATGGGCGTCCCTGCGGGAAGCTTCCGCACGTTGAACTTCAGCGTGCCTGCCGGCGTGCAGCAGCACCTTCAGTCTTCATACAACGATCTCACTTTCAAAGTGGCGGTCAATGCTCCGCAGACCTCGAACAGTATCCTGCTCGACAACTTGCGCTTCATCAGCCAAAGCATCCAGGCAGACAAGATCGAGATCGAGGTAACGAGCGCGGACGACGCCGTAGTCGCCCTGGTCGACGGGCTGCGCCGCGGCAGCTGGGCTCTCAATGATCCTCGCTTTGGAATGCGCGTCAACGTCAGCCATTGGTTCGCGTCCGGCAGCCATTCACTCCGTTTACTCGCTTCCAACACGGGCGGGCCGACCGCATACGGGGTCCGCGTATGGGCGGACAACGCCTTGGTCTACGAGGCGCAGTGCCCAGCTACCGTGTGCAACGGCAGCAACCGAGACGCCGCCATCGAGCTCGACAAGAGCTTGCAGTTTTCGACGCCCACACATCCGGCAGCACAAACGGTGCAAATCACCGGCAGCGCGTCGGGCAAAGTCTACCTCGACAACGCCTTCACCGGCCTTTCGACCACCGGGACCTCTTCGCCGGTCACGCTTTCTCTGCCTCAGGGCTCGTACACCTTGGGCATGGGGGTCAGCGCCGACACGCCCCCCAACTACACCGGTCAGTACCACGAACAGCAAGTCACGGTCGGCTCTTCGGGGGTCAACGTGAACCTCTCAGGTGCCCCGCAGCTCGGCGTTCAGGACACCGCCCGCGTCGTCGTCGTGCCGATTCGACACGTGATTTTCGACCCCACAGGGCAAACCGGAAATCTCACGAACGAAGACATCACTTCCTTCCAGGCGCAGGTCGCCGCGACCCGCACGCAATGGCTCCTGCCATTCTCGTACGGTCTCAACGACTGGAATGTGACCTGGCAACCCACGGTGGAGAACGTACCGGTTCACGTGCGGGCGGCGGGTCAGGGCATCGATACCGATCCGTTCCTGTGCGAAGCCGGACTGACTTCCCTGCGCAGCAACTATGACATCGTCGTTTACCTGTGGAACCTCTACGACGACAGTGGGGCCGAGTTCGGGGCCGACGCTTCCGCGTACGGCGGTGGTGGGCAAGTTTGGATGAACACCTATTGGACGCGCCGTACCGACTGGCCGCACACGGGTCCGAATCCCGCGCTGCTTCACGAGGTGCTCCACAACTACGAGCAGTACAACGCAGGAGTGCTCCGCAACTACAACGGGATCCAAGAGCTCCACGGCGGAACCCAGCACGGTTACTACGTGAACGCCGGTGGCGAACTCGACTTCGCGCGTTGGATGCGGGCATACATCCGCGGCCAAGTGGCAGAGCTCGTAACGATGCGGCAAAGTGTCAATTGGCCGGCGCCGCCGACCAACGCTGATCTCTGGGTCGGGGTCTTCGCTACCGTCCGTCGCGGCTATTCACCGAGCCCCTGGACGCCGCCCACCTGCAACGTGACCGGGATCCGCTCGGCCACGAAGTTGAGCGCCCCCATCAGCAGTACGCAGGAGATCGTTCGCTGCCCGGCACCGTGAACCACGGATAGCGACGCAAGCTCACGAAGTGGGCCCAGGGCTCAGGCGCACCCACCAGCCGAGCTCTGGGCCACGTTCAATTGGGAGCGGGGCGCGCCCTTCGCCGTTGAGCCAAGCGCCGTCCCGTGCTCGACGAAATCTCGATCGGCACGGGCACGCGCGCCATTCTTCCGAGATTCCGCTGCCTACAGCAGCTAAGGTAGCGTCGTGAGCGCCTCGCCTCCGCTGTACGTTGGAATCGATCTTGGCACGACCAATTCCGCCGCGGCGGTGTTCGACGGCAAGCGCGTCGAGCTGATCCGCACGGCTCAGGGTGGACTACTCACACCGAGCGTGGTGCGCATCGACGCGCGCGGAAAGGTGGCGGTGGGCGCACGAGCACGCAAGCTCTTCGAGCAAGATCCGGAGAATGTACGCGGGGAGTTCAAGCGGCTGATGGGCAGCGGACAGACGCTGCACTTTCCGGCGAGTGGCTCGAGCAAAAAGCCGGAGGAGCTTGCGGCCGAGGTGCTCAAGTCGATTCGCGAAGATATTCGAACTCAGCTCGGCTTCATCCCAACATGCGCGGTGATCAGCGTGCCAGCGCTCTTCGAGTTGCCGCAGACGGCCGCGACCAGCGAGGCGGCGCGCCTGGCCGGGTTCGAGCGCGTCGAGATGATCCAGGAGCCGGTGGCTTCCGGCTTGGGCGCGGGCTTTCGCAACGACGAACACGCCGGCTCGTACTTGGTGTATGACCTCGGCGGCGGTACCTTCGATGCCTCGTTGCTCGAGTCGCGCGAGGGCCTCCTGCGCGTAGTGGGTCATGACGGCGACAATTTCCTGGGCGGCCGCGATTTCGACGCGGTCCTTCTAGACCATTGTATCGAGCAGCTGGCTGAGCAGGCGGGCTGTATGCTCGATCGCAGCAATCCCGAGCACGGCAGCGCGCTGCGGCGGCTGCGCGCCGCAGCGGAGGACGCCAAAATCGAGCTCTCGCGCAGCGAAGAAGCGGACATTTTCGTCGCCGAGCTCAAGCTGGGGGAGCGGGTGGTCAGTCTATCCACTACGCTCAGCCGTCAGCTGCTCGAACAGCGGGTCGAGCCGCTAATCGCGCGCAGCATTGCCGTTTGCCAGCGCCTGCTCTCCGACTCGGGCTTGCCGCTGCGCGGCGGCCTCGCGCGCGTGATTTTGGTCGGAGGGCCCACGGTCATGCCCCTGCTCCGCCGGCGAGTTGCGGAAGAGCTCGACGCACCCTTTGCCGTGGGTCTGGATCCAATGACGCTCGTCGCCGAAGGCGCCGCCTACTACGCCGCGTCCATCGGCTTGCACGCGCTCGGTGCAACCCCGGTGAGCAGCGCACCAGGCACCAAAGTATGGCTGCAGTATCCTGCCATGTCGTCGGACCTGAACCCCTTCGTGGTCGGCAAGCTGCTCGACACCGCCGAATCGCGCCGCATTACGCAGGTGGTGGTCGCCCGCGGCGACTCCGGTTGGACCAGCGCGCCCGAGCCGCTCGACGATCAGGGAAGCTTTGCCATCATGACCAGCCTTTCTGCGCGCTCGGTCAACGTGTTCCACATCTCCGGCCGGAGCGCGGAGAACGAAACGCTTCCACTCTCGCCAGGCGAGCTCACGATTCTCCATGGCCAAACACTGGGCGATCCGCCGCTTTCCCGCTCGGTGGGCGTGGCGCTGGCCGTGGGCAGCGTGCGCGTGTTCTTCGAACGCGGCTGCCCCCTGCCGGCGCGGCGGACCTTTGCTCTGCGCAGCGCAGAGGCCCTGTCGCCCGCGGATCCCGAGGCCGCGCTGCGCGTGCCGATCGTGCAGGGAGAGTTTGCGCGCGCCAGCCTTTGTCGCCTAGTGGGCAGCATCGAGATCTCCGCGGCGGAGCTATTGCAACCGTTGCCGGCCAATTCACTGGTCGAGGTCACCATCGAGCTCGATCGCGGCGGACGGCTTGCAGCAAGCGCGCTGATTTCAGGTTCGGAGCAGGTATTTCAGCACGTCGTGCACTTGGTGGCAGGCCGCATCCCGCTTTCGGAGATCAAGAGCCGGGCGGCGGAGCTCTCCAGTCGGCATCACGCGCTACTTTCGCGTGCCCTCAAGCACGGCGCGCACAAGCTGGTGGTGCGACTTTCCATGGCGGATCAGCTGCTGCATGAAGCACCCGTGCTCGAGCAGTCGGCGCACGGCGGTGATGCCGACGCGGAACAGAAGTTGCAACGCCTGCTGATCGAGCTCGACGGGCTACTGAGTGAAGCCGAGACCGAGCTGGGCTGGCCAGATCTGGACGAACGTGCGCAGCGCAGGATCGCCTGGGCTGTCGCTTGGGTGGGCGATCTTGGCACTCCCGAAGAGCGCAACGTGCTCTCGTCGACGCTGGATTCGCTGCGCCGCGCGCGCGCTGCGCAAAACTTGAAAGACGTCGAACGTCACTTGCTGACCGTGCGTCGGTTGGGAGCGGCGGCACAGATGCGAGAGGAAGGAGCCTGGGAGGCTGAGCTCGATCGTTGCGCGGGTCAGGTCGCTGAAGCTCGGGATCCGAAGGAAGCCATGCGCCTAGTGGAGGAGGGGCGTCGCGCCATGAAGAAAGATGATCGGCCGACCCTCGAGCGAGTCGTCCGCCGGCTCTGGGAGCTGTCGCCAGCGTCGGACGAGGCGCGCAAGGATGCCTTGGGCTCGGGAGTGCTCTGAGGTGGCGCTGCGGCAAAGGTGGCTGGAAAACCCGTTCTGCGTGCTGGGACTCGCGCCGAGCGCCACGCGTCTGGAGCTCGAGCGAGCCGGGCAGCGCCTGCTCGCGGAGCTCGCCATCGGCCGAAAGACTGCGCTCGAGTACGACACGCCCGTAGGACGAAACGCGCGCACGCCGGAGCTCGTGCGCCAGGCGCTCGCAGAACTGCGTGATCCCGGGCGACGCCTGGTCCACGAAGCCTGGCTGCAGCTAGCAGCACCATTGCCGTGATCGCGACACTCTCGCGCTGGCTCGAGGTTCTGGTCATTACGCTCACCTTCGGAGCCTGTGTGACCGCGATAGCGATCATCGTGCTCGTGGCCGTGCGCCAAGGTTGGGGAGCGCCCTTGCCGCGACGGCGGTTCTTGCCGCTGCTCTGGGTCTTGGGCTTCTACTTCGCGGGCTGGCTACCCACGCCCTACGTCTACTGGGCGCTGACCTGCGCACTCGTCTTCTTGGCGTCGGACTTTCTGATCGTGTGGCTGCTGCTTCCGCTCGGCTGCGTGCGGACGACCTATCTGATCGCGAGGCTTGCGGGTCACACCGGCGTCCCACATGACGCCCGGCTGCGAGCGGCGCTATTGGCAGCTCGCGCATTGCTACATCGCCCCAGTCAGCAAGCCCAACGCTTTCTAGAGCGACGTCTGATGAAGTGCGGTGAGCTAGGCGCGCTTGGCGCGGCGGCCGCGGCCCTGATCGCTCACAGCCGCGGTGACGTAGCGGGCGCCGAGAGCATCCTGCGCGGTGTGCTCTCGGTCACCGGCGCCGAGGAACAAGCGTTGCTGTCCCCAGCGCTCCGCGACATCCAGGACCAAGACGAGCCGCCAATTGGCCCGCTCGCCAACGAGGCTGCCGCCAATGAGCCCAGCCTGAATGCTCTGACGGCGCTTGCACGGCGGCTACCTGGCGGAGCGCGTGCCCAAGACGTTGCCCACGCCGCGAGCGCGCTCGACGCGCTGCGCACCTCGCCCACTTGGGCTGCACAGCTCGAAGCTCGCGGGCAGGAGCTCGGCACCGCCGGGGCCGCAGCTCGTGCTCGAGTGCTGGCACAGGTGGAGGGCGATCTCGCCGAGGCGGCGCTGGCGGAACGCTGGCCCGCCATTTGGCTTGGTTCAGGACCGACAGCGGACGCGGTACGCGTTTTGGTGCAAGAGCAGCGCCTGAGCACGGTCGAGCATCTAGCCGCAGAGCTGGAGCGACGCTCGAGCGAAGCGCAGGCGCTGCCGGAAGCCGAGGAGTGGCAAGCTTGGGGAGAGCTGCTGCGCGTTAGTCAGGAGCTCGAACGCGACGCCACGACGCCTGCCGATCGCCAACTGCACTTCCGGGCGGTGCATCGCTCGATCTGGAACTACGGCTACCAGCAAGCGTTCGTGCTCGGGCGCCGGGACCTCGGTAGCGTCGTGTTCTCGAGGCAGCGGCGCTTGGCCTATGCGGCCGACGCCACAGAAACGTATCAGGTGATCGAAGGCAACCTTCGGGCGGCACGTACCCAAGCCAGCGCTGCCAAAGGCGAGGACAGCGCCATTTGGTACTGTCATCAGCGCCTGGTAACCGTCTGGCGACGCCTCAATGCGATCTCGTTGCGAGGCGCGCAGGTCGGCCTCGTGCTGGCTTGTCTGTGGGGCTTCGGGGCTGGGGGGCTGGGGCGCGGAACCCTGCTCGTGGCCCTGCTGCT